>NZ_JAUOSO010000003.1:0-364054 GCF_030548905.1 Shewanella sp. 2_MG-2023 | reverse complement strand
ATCCCATCCCGAACTCAGTAGTGAAACGCAATCGCGCCGATGATAGTGTGGGGTCTCCCCATGTGAAAGTAGGTCATCGCCAAGCGCCTAATTTACTCAAAAGAGTAGCTTTATTACGATAAAGCAGTCTACTAACTTTGACACGTTAGCGACTTAAAAAGAATTTAGTAATATGCGCAAGCAATTTACTAAAGGAGCGGTAGTTCAGTTGGTTAGAATACCGGCCTGTCACGCCGGGGGTCGCGGGTTCGAGTCCCGTCCGCTCCGCCAACATTACGATAAGCCCTAACAGCAATGTTAGGGCTTTTTCGTGTCTGGCGTTTATAGCCCTATCATTTCTTGTTTATAGAGAGTGATAGTGCTTTTTCGTATCTAAAATATTCTAATTAGTTGTTGTGGCATCGCGGACTTTTACAAAAAATAGTCCGCCCTAGCTTCGCGTTCGTAAGCTCACGGCTATCGCCGTACTCACCCACAAATACGAAAGCCTCATCGAAAGGTGAGGCTTTTTTCGTTTGGATGTTTCAAAGAAAGGTAACATGAACTGTATATTTACCCACTAAAGCAGCTACATTTTAATTTTCCCTTGTTAAAACTGGTAATGTAGCGCATATAAGAGTTATGTGGGCTCTCTAAAGTATTCAGTAGGCTTGTCATTAGGCAGGTTGCTAGTAGTTTGTCGTTAATTAGTGAAAGGCCGCTCAGCCAGTATTACGAAAAGCTCAACAGCTTTGTTAGGGGAGGGGCTGAAATATTTATTCCTTTCCTTTGCGCCTTAATCAATACATTTTCTTCACAATAACGCGGACTAAGAATGTACTTAATAAAAGCGAAGACACTAATGTTCTCATATCTTGTGTTAGCCGCTTAGTGCCGTTCAATCATGATCTAATGGTATGCTTACGGCTTTTCTCGTTTTTGTTAATTCAACAATAAAACTTTCGATATTGTATTCCTCCATTAAAATTAGAGTCTGTTAACATTTGAAAGTATGTGATCTGTTGCAGCACAAATAGCGTATTTAAGTTTAATGTCTGTGTATAAGCTAAAATGGATTATATATCGCTATATTTGGCTGAAAAACCCACAGTCAGTGCGTTTGTGATAAATAATGCTTTACCTTTTGCAGTGGTTTTAGCATAATGCATTCCGTCAACAGGGGTATAGTTCCAATTGGTAGAACAGCGGTCTCCAAAACCGATGGTTGCGAGTTCGAGTCTTGCTACCCCTGCCAAATAAAACAACGGCTTGCATAGAAATATGCGAGCCGTTTTCAATTGTGTAGAATATAGCGTAGAAAATAAAAGTTTTATTTTCGATTTTATATTCACTTCACACTACTGCCAATAGTAGGTACCACAGTCACTTTACGGTCATATGTATTCAATTGCTCCATGGTCTTGTGACCAGAGAATTGCTGTTTTTGTGACATTGTGCCTTCAAAGTCAGAGATTCCTTTAGCTTTAATATCGTGGAATGTAAATGTACGTTCGATATTTGGGTAATCTTTTTCCATTTTTAGCTTTGCTCGCTTCCATGCACTACGTAATCCATCTGCAGTTAGTTTTCCACCGTGTTTTTTGTTGATGACATAGGGACTGTTACAATCTTTGTGCAATAACTTTGCTTCATCAATTACTTTTCTTAGTCTGTTAGACCATTCCTTTATCTGTTTTTTACCAGTTTTACTTTGCTGGATAAAAATACCATTATCATATATTTGCTCCCAGGTGAGCTGAAGTACGTCGCCTTGTCTTGCTGCACATAGGTAGCTTATCTCAATAGCTATCCGTAGACGCTGCTCTGCACATGCTAAAACTGCGTTGTATTCAGTGTCGGATATATATCTATCACGGGTCTTAAGTTTAAACTTTTTTACCCCTTTGGTGGGATTACTGTTGCATTTTCCTCGCTCGAACCCCCAACCAAACATTACACTAGCTGCAGCTAGTTCGTGGTTAGCTTGGGTTTTGCTAGCTTGTCCGCGTAGGTCCATATATTGGCGTATGTCTGGAGCTCTAATATCATCTGGTTTCATTTCACCAAAGACATTACTAAATCGCTTTAGTTCTATGTCGCGATCTTTCTGTGTTCTTGGGGCAAGCTCGGAGTAGTTTGTACTGTTGAGATAGTCTATTACTAATCGATTTACAGTGTAGCTTGAACTCATTTCTGCTATTTCACTTTCATATGCTTGCCAAACTTCAGCTTTACTAGCGGAACTCTTACATAGCACCTTCGTTGAATTATGACGCTTTAGGACATAACTCTCAGCAACTCCTGCGCGCTTATGTAGATAAACAAAAGGTGGCATCCATGAATCATTAGTTTTACGAGTTCGCATTTAAGGCTCCAAAGTTTGGTTTAGCAGTTTTATTTGTTGCTCCATTAGGATTATTTACAAAATCCCAAGTCAGTGATGGTCTTCCATCTTTACGAACAAAATGTTTAATACCTTGGAGTAATAGCCATTTGATTTGTGCAGCTGGCTGCGTGAAACCACTAAGTTGTTCTAGATCTTTTTCTGTAAGTAGTGCCATTTGTTCCTCTTTTGAATAATTGACAATGTTTAAATCCAGGCCAGTATTTTCGATATTGTCGAGATTTCAAAAAAAAGATTATGCCAGCTTATAAAAAAATAATTATTCATTTGAATTTATGTTGCTGTTTTTAAAGTAGATATTTTTGATGGGTGTTTTTTTTGAAAAAAAATATAATTTTTTTTTGCTTTTCTGTTGCTCGTCGTTATTTTCATTAAGAGGTTGTGAATTTAAAGTTTTTTTAAATCACTCAACTTTGGTGTGTTAAAGGCATATTTTGAGGAGAGTGAGCTAATTACTTAGAAGTTCTGTAAAAACTTCTAAGTAATTTATATAAGGTTTAGCTTGATAAGGTCTAAATTATTGTCATTGATTATTGTCATTGATTATTATCATTTTCTGCTTCTTTGCACTTTTTACAAATAATGATGCATCCGACGATTAACACAGTGAAGGGGAGTAAGAATTCCATGGAACCTCCTTGCAGGGTATCAGCTTAGTGAATTTAAGCTGATACCTTTGCTGATTTCTAAATTAAAAAAACTTAAATAGTAAGTAGCGACATTTTAACCAAGAGTCCTCAGGCAGCCCTTTGTCCTTGTACTTTCTATCATAAGCACATGCTCCGATTATAAATTTCAAATACAATAAGCTTGAAGGTAAACAGAATAAAGGACTATTGGTTATCCAAAACATAGTCACACAAACTATGGTCGAGATGAGTAAAATAAGTACCGGCGTGTAACGAGCATAAAACGCCTCGTTTTGTTGATTAAAAATCACTATCAAACCCCGAATCAAAACCCGAATCAAAACCTGAGTCGAAACTTGAACAAGAATCAAAAGTATCGAAGCTTGATGAAATATCGGTATCACAAGTGCTTATTGAACTACTGCTTTCAGTGATACCGAATGGGTTACCTTTGATGTCTAAACCTGAGCCTGAAACCATAGGTGTGCCATCAATATTGGTAATAGGGTCGTTATTTTTAGAAGTCATAATGTGTCCTTTAAAAAGAAGGTTGATTACTGTTCTATGTTTAAGTTAATGAAAAAAAGTTGAATTGCAAACTTGTTTGGCTGAAAGCTCATTAATAAATATTTGCCCTTTCTTTGTTCACCTCGTCAGATACCTAGATTCCCTTAAGACTCAAAAAATTCGGTTTTCAGCTTTTATTCTCTTTGCATTTATTCGATAGAATTTTATTTATTTAGCAAAAATCGGCACGATTTTCTGCAATAATGCGGCATGTGAAACATGCTTTCAAAACGCGGATGTGAGTTATTACGAAGTAATGGCGAGAAGCAGCACGCGCATGTACAGCTGGTCTGTACTAACCGAATTTTAGTTTTGCCTCAGCAAAATTTAGTCTCACATTTGGTACAAATTGAAGGCTAAACCTGTGTGGTTTTCGCCAGAAAACCATAGCGATGAAAGAGGGAAATGAGGTGGAACACATCCACTCGTCATAAGCGGTGAAAATGCGGTTAGTACAGAGCGTAGCGAAATACATGCGCGTTTGATGCTGTGAAGTGCTAGAGCGTAGCTCGTAAAGCTGCGCCGATGACGAGTCATCAGAGCAGGTGGGCGCTTCAGAGCATATGAGGGATTAACGAAGTTAAACTCTCATCAGCCAAAGGCTGGCTTGGTAGCGATGTTCATCGCTATTTTCATCCCGACAGGGATAACTCGCTTTAACGGCATGAATATCTATACCTTACAGATAAAAAATGACACTTCGTACTCAGTGAAACTAGTTATGAATACCTAAAAATTAAAGCATAAAAAATATCAATATGAACGTGTATCTACAACTACAACACACTATCAATACTGCTGTGTTTTCCTCAGGGAAACTGGCTGAAAAGTATCAACCTTATTTGTTCATGCCCATGAAATATATACCAGGGGAAAATAATAATCAGACGGGTAAAGCCAGACGGGAGTTAACCATTAAAATGGTGGCTCGATTTGGTGTCACCTCGCCAACCCTCATCGCGGTGATATATGGTATTCCCAAGCGGCAAGCACTCGAACACCTCAATAAGCTTGTAAAAGAAAAGTTGCTCAGCTTAGTGATAACACATCGGTCTGTTGATGACCGTGTGTATGTACTGGACTACGCGGGCGCAAAATATGCAGAAGAGTTGTTATCCATCGCGGTCTACTTTCGCACCAACGACAAGCCCGCATTAAGGGTTAATCAGAACACCATCATGCATGATTTAATGATGCAATATATCCAATTACGAGGCATTCACAATAAGGTCAAAACAGGTGAGGATAACCCTTACTGGATTTCATTAGTCACAGAGCCTGAATTTAAGCGACTCTTTAAATCAAATGACGTAAGAAACGTAGATGGAATTGTCATAGAGCCAACGGGTAGCCTTGTTGCAATTGAACTAGAACATTCCTTTAAAACCAAAGCTGCACGACAGACCATTTTATTAAAATGGCTTTATGGCCTCAATAATGGCTATTACGACAAGGTCATGTTGTTCTCTCAATCCTTGCAGGTATTTAGTGATATTAAGCGACTGCATAACCAACTATTCGAAGAGATGGTGACTCGAGTAGATAAAAAGACTCGTAAAGCACTTTTAACATCACAAGACGTCACACTATTACAAAGCAAAATCATATATCGAACCGTATTATGCAGTGAATTAGAAAATGTTTTTTATCAATAGATTTTAACCGGCACAAAAACGAGAAAGACACCCCAAGGGTGTCTTTCAAGGCAAAGCCATTCAGGCATTACAGAAGAGTGAGGTATTCAACACAATGGAAGAATCACCAGAGATTAATTTTATCCATAAAAAGAACTCCGTTTCACTGCGCCGAGGCATCCATGTTTCCCTCCGCAATAATAAGTAAGCCTGAAGCTGGAGAAATTAAGCTAGTTAAATAGGATGAGAGTAAAAAAATTTCAACTAATCACCTGATGACAAGTAATAAATAATAGAAAAAAGTACACATAATAGGCCAATAGTGGCCCAAATTAAACCTAGATCAATGTGCTCCATGCAACCTCTTAACAATCCTTGTTAATTGTTCTGCAAGTATAGTCAGGAAAGACGATTAAGGTAAATTGTGGATGCCGTACTCGTTTATGCCCCATTATGAGCCAATGCGAAATTGAATTTGATTTCAACTTCCGCAATTAGACTTACTTTTACTCATGACTAGCACTCTGATTATGTCCAATTTTGCTAATCCACTAAACTCCCTATTACGTCACGCTAAAAGCGATGGCCGAAGAGTTAGGTGTGACCGTGTCTTACTTTTTTGTGAATCAGCAAGCACAGCTGAGCTGCTGTGCTTGCTTGAGAATATGAGTGAGGAAGAGAGAATAGTTTTAATAAATAAAGTTAAGAGCTCTATGGGGGATAAGTGTCACCTCCATGAGTTAGAAAGCTTCAGCATAAGTTGTTCACTTGCTAGAAGCTCTTTATTTGCACTAACTTATATCATATTCAAGTGATTGTTTTATAGCTAAATATTTATATCTTTACTTACTCTTTTTTCCTTTTATATTTTTGTAGCATTACCAGTGCAGCTTGTTGTGAGGCATTATTAAATGAAGCGCCCTCAGCAAAAGTGATCTGCCCTTTAAAGGAGCATTTTACTTTAAAAACTAGGTTATGCTGCTCTCCTTCCGTTTGGGTAATTTCATAGATAGGTAATGGTACTTTTAAATGTTGAGCTACTTCTTGAAGTTGAGTTTTACTATCTTTTCCTGATTTATTTATGTACTTATCATTGTTTAATGATTCCCTGATCAGCATAAAAGGTCGATATGCCATTGCTTTCTCGATGTCGGGAGCACAATCGTTATCTTCAAACATGGATAGATAAGACAGACCATACAAAGCTTTGATAACACTCATTATGTATGAGCCCTGCTCTTCAGGTGGGATCAGTCTAGCGAAAGGTTCTCTCCAAATCAAAGTACTGAGCCAGTTAAACTCGCTGTAAAATTCATCGCTCACTAATTCCCTTGAGACTCCAGCATAAACTTCCCCAATAGACCAATCATCATTTTCTATACATTTTATTATCAATTCCCTTGATATTATCGCCTGTTGTAGTTGTACACCCAATTGAGCCAAAGTTTTGTTGCCACCATCTGAGGTTGCATATTCCTTCCAAAGTCTTGCTGGAACAAATGCTACACCACTCTTGATTTCTTTTGGAATTCCAAAAAGTTGGACAATATCTTCGTGAACCCTATAGCTCTTACATTTAGTCCACTTATATATGTCATTAGGAAGAATGCATATTTTCTGCGCGTTCGAGTTATGTGTGGTTGATTTAGATATATCCAAGTTTTTATAAAGTTTACGGGCAGCGTCCTCAGAAGCATTCTTTTTTGAGTTTCCGTTTCCAACAGTTATTTTATTATTAAAGTTGCACTGGACAGAGAAAACTTGATTGTGCTGGGGACCTGAAGTCGCTACTACATCATATTGAGGTATCTGAAGCTTTTTAGATTGAGCATATTCTTGTAAAACCATTTTTATTGGCTTTTCGTTTGATAAGTCTAAACTGATATCTAGAGTCTGCGCTAGCTCATAGAGCCAGCCGATCTGATTCATAACCCAAGACGCTCCAATGAGCTGCATGACTACTTGACGTTCAATTTTTTCAGATTCCGTATCTTTTGTACTACTTCCTTTTTGTATTCTATCTATCAGCCCTAATTCTACTAGCTTGCTTTTTACACCCGATATCAAGCTTTGCTTTACTAAACCCAAATGCCCTGAACTTGCAAGACCTACTGTATTTTGAATTAAGTGAACGGCAATTAGTTCCAAGCTCTGCTTACCCGCATAAGCGAGTAAATCTAAGTGCATCTTGGAGGCGTCAGAATGTGAGTAATGATAAAATGCAATATCCCATAGTTTGGATGGTTTAATTGAGCCTGTTAGGTTTTTAAGACGACTTTCACCAATATCTTTATACTCTGATAAAGCCATTTGACAGCTTTTTTCAGCAGACTCACTAGACTCATAAGTATCGAAAGCCTTAATTTCTTCTACGTGAGTTTTGCTAATTCCCGGTTGCTCATTTACGCTAAAATTCAAAGATTGATTCAACTCGATATCAATACTCTGTTGAAGGATCGGCATAAAGAATTTATTACGAACTTTTTGTCCTTCCTCAACATCTTTCTTTTCAAAAAAGTCATTGTACTTAGGTTGCTGCGTTGCCCAATCCAGAAGTTTTTTGGATACTTCGGAAATAAACTTAGGTTCAAAACTCACATAACCTACCGGAAATGAAATATCACGTTGATCATCTAGTTGGGCATGAAACAAACTTGCAACCATTAAGCCAGGAATGATCATAAATTCGGCATTGGAACCGCCAAATCTAGCAGGGAAATCCATTAGTTTAGCATCAGATAGCTTCCAAAAATTATTCCTCAGGGTCATAGACTCTTGAAAACTTTCACAAGCCATACCTAAGACAACTTTTGACGTTTTCTTCCTTTTGTCGAAAAAGCTATACACTTCATCTACTAATTTACTTAGGTCAGTTGTTTTCCCCCACGTTTTTGATTCAGCGTTGGTTAGCCAAATCAAGCCTGAATTATCTGGTTTATTTTCAAAAATTAACTTAAGTCGACTCGTTAAAATGTCTCGATTTCTTTCAGTATAGAAGTTACCAAGTAGCATAAATGTGTCGTCATTTAGCTTGGTTAATCCATTTTCATAATGATTAGCTATAGCTTTAATATTGAGTGTTCTAGCATCATCGTCCCAATACTGAACCAAAAGCGGATCATTAGAAACCTCAAGGTACTCGTTTAAACTTTCGTACAAATCTTTAAAAGGTTCGGCTTGAATAGTTGAGTCCATGAGTGAAAAAATTGCTTTTTCCTCATCCCAATCATCCACAGTATTTGAAACATATTTCATTTTTAAAATGTTAGGTGACTCTGTATCCACAAAATACTCAACCTCAAGCGGGAGTGTTGAGTCAAACCTGTCTGATACTTGATTTATTTTATACAGTTCTTTTATTTCTGAAAAAACATCCTCTTTTAAGACAACTTCTCTAAATAAACTGAAGTTTGTATCGAAAGCATTTTGAGCTTTACCCAATAAATTCCGATAGCATTCATCTGGCAAGTTGAGTGATACACTAAAATCTTGAGATCCTGAACGTCTGACATCAGTAGACAGCATTCGGAAACTGTAAAGCTCAAACTCGACTGGAGATGCTTCGTCAGTCACTTCAAAAAAGGTAGGTCTTAAATTTCCATCTTCTTCTGAAAACTTACTCATCGCATAATAAGTCAATTTTATCTTTCCAGACTCCCACTCAATCAAGTTCTCTTCTTGCAAATCATCAACAATAGCCAGCATTTCTTTGCTCGTGAAGCCAAAATAATCCTGAATCGTTTCCAAGCTAGTTGAAGTCAATGAATAAATAAGCCTAATTACAAATTCTTTAACAACTGGTAGTTCGCGCTTCTTACTCACAGTGTAATCCATAAAAAAAGACTTCATTGGTAAGCCAAAGCAAACCTTGCTCAATTGAATCTTCATTTTTTAGCCTCTAGAAACTGTGAATTAACAACCGAGTATTCCTTACCGTTGTGGCTTGAAATATACTCGAATACTCGTCCAAACGCTGAACCTTCATTGTGACTCTGCCACATATCCGAATTACCAATTATGAACAAGGCTTCCTTAGCTCGAGAAAGTGCAACGTTCGCGCGATTTTCTGAAGAAACATAGCCTTGGCTGCCGTTTGAATTACTTCTAACCATAGAAACAATAATAATATCGTTTTCTTTACCCTGATAACTATCGATCGTGTCTACCTTAATGATTCCTTTTTCTAGTAATGTTCGAGCCCATGCAACGCCATTAATCTCTCGAATTAGATGCCTTACTTGCTCACCATACATACAAATGATACCGATCTTTGGTTCATCACCATCTATAAAGAGGGATTCAGCATTGTCATGAGATGCTAGCTTATTCAGAAGCCCTAATATAATTTCAGACTCATATCTATTGACATAACTTTTCAGGTTTGCGTTTTTAGCTGTTGGTTTAGACTCAAAAGATTTCCTCTTAGCTTTACTAGTGTCAATCCAAGTCACAGGCGTACATATATCTTCAAATAGCTCTAGATAAGCTTTTTCCGTTACACCCCTGCCAGTTTCTAATCCACCTTCTTCTAAGTAAAAACATTCCGATACAAGGTTTCCTACTGCCGGTATCATACGGTATTGAACTTTAAGAAAACGGCCTACAGTCTTCCCATAGCTAGAAACAAATGCTCTTTCAAAATCACTACGCTTGAGCTCATCAGTGCTAACTGCTGGTAAAATTCTTTTTGCGGCTTTTATATGCTCGTCATCAAATAATGGAGGGAGTTGCTTATGATCCCCAACTAAAAGAACTTTACGCCCTACCTGCATTGCAATTGCAAGCTCACTTGCTGGCGATCTAGCAGCTTCATCGATCACGACTAAATCATAAGTGTTCTCTTGGATTCCATAGTGGTTACGCCCTATACCAACACAAGTTCCACATACTAAAGTCCGTGTCTTTGATAAAAAGTTTTGAAATTGCGATTGGCTAGAAGCCATAACGCTCAGCCACTCATTTGAAATTGAGACAATATTTTTGAACTTTGACAACAAATCACCAGAGAAAATTTCATAGTGTCTTGCCAGAGCTGAATAAATGTATTCTCTATAATAAGCAAGCTCGATATCACCTAAATTGAGAGCCATACTTGCTTTCCGGGAAAAGAATTCCGGTAATTTTTTATTTAACCCTTCAATCTGATTCACTAAAGTGCCTGCAATGTCGCTGTCCGTATCTTTCATGCGTGAAAGTATACGGTCTAATTGCTTACCAAATGACCTCTCAAACTCAGTAGCTACTTTTGTAAAGTCTTCATCAATGCCTAACTCTCGTGCGACTCTAGCAATACGTTCTTCATATTCAGCTTTAAACCTATCTCTATAGTGCTCTTGGAGCGCCTTCTCTCCAACATCGTCTAGCTGTTCAGAAAGTACATGCTGATCACCAAGACGTACAATATCTATTTCTGTGTCATTTCGTCCGAATAATGACCTAACTTTTTCCGTGGCATTATTGACAGCTTCATGAGATTGACTGACCAAAAGTACCCTTCTAGCACCATTAGAAATACAGTAATGGATGAAAGAACCAATAAATGCCGTTTTACCAGTGCCCGGGGGGCCTTGAAGCAAGCTTACCGGACCATATTTATATAAACCCTTGAAAGCTTCGCGCTGCTGTTCATTTAGCTTAAAGATGATCTTTCCATTACAGTCTGACTCAGTGTAAGAATCTAACTCAGCATCAGTTGGCTCTGATTGTTCAGTTGGCTCAACAGCTACTCCTGGGGAAAAGTAATCCGCGATATTACGGATAACACTTCTATTATTTACTAAGTTCTCCGTGGCTAGCTTCCTTTTATTTAATGATGATGCCGTCAATGCACCTTCAAGAACTAACGTATCACCTAGTTCAACTCTCGCTTTACCCCAGATGTTTATTGCCATTGAATTTGGACCAATATCAATGAGATTCCCTATTCGTCGCAACTCTCCATGCCTCTCTGCATACACAAAAACACGCTCTGTATTTAAGTTGAAATCTAAAGAAGCACCTTCGCTAGTATATTGAAATGTATGCTTATCTCCCTGAATTCTCGGGTCTGTAGATATCTCAACTCTTGGGTTACTTTCGTGTTCCGTTTCAACTAGAGCTTTCCAAACATCTCTTGCATCCGTTACTTTGGAGCTTTTTATGTTAGTTGATGTTATTATTTTTTGGTCAGAGTTACTTCCCTCTGAGCTTGAACCTTCTTTACAAAGCTCTTGGTATACTGGGCTTTCAAGTATTTCATCAAAAAATTCTTCAGAGCTTTCAGCCTCATATTCGCAAAAGTAAATATCTCCACTTAACTCTAAGATTGAATTTTTCTTGTTTTTGATGAAATCGTTATGTCTAATTTCATCAAAATTGGCTGAAACAACAAATTTCTTTTCTGGGTGAATTAGCATGCTCAAGCGATGTTTCACACCTGTGATTCGAACAGAAACTAGATTTCCATCTTTGCCTTTGTTTATGTCTAAATCTAGGTAATATTTACCATCATCAGACAATAGCTTGCTCTGTCTGATTTGAAGGTTTTTATGATAAATCTTAAAAGTATTTACTAACTTGAGAGGAGGTGGGGTAATAATGCCCTCTAGTTCATCATGCAGTTTTATAATTTCTTGACTTGATATTTCAGGAAGCTCACACAGTTGGTCTAAATATTTTCTCAAATGAATCAACTGGCTCAACACTGACAACTCACTAATTATTTTCACAATGGCGTAACGATCTATACTTGCCGTAGGAATATTTTCGTGATTAGCAGGAGAATAAGTAGGCGTATATCGACTTTCATCTAGTTCAATGATATCGATAAATACCAATCCGTTGTCACTGACAATTATATTCTCGGGATGTATATCACCATGATGAATATTTGCCGAATGTAATTCAATTAGTGATGATAGTAGCTGTTTGATCTGTAAAGTAGGGCTATCAATTTGCTTAGACTCAACGAGCTGTTTCCAGGTGATGCCTTTTATCCACTCAAACTGGAAAAAAGCACAGGTCATTTGTGGGTTTAAGCCATAATCAATAATTTTTGGAAGGCACTTTATGTCTGCATTTTTTCTAATCTCTAGCCTATTAAAAAATGACAGTAGTTGGCTATTAACACCACCATCAGCTGACACATCACTCACCCCAAACCAAGCTTTCAGGCCAAAAGAATCATCGGTAGCTTTTAAGAAATTGAATGTCCCGTCAACCTTTACTGGGCTAGTGACTCCAAAGTCAACATAGATGTTTTTTGAGGAGTGAAAGTTTGCTAGCAGACCTAGCTTATCTTCACCATCAGACTCACCTACATTCAATAATTTATTAAGCTCAGTAAGAGCTTCTCGTAGGTCTTTAAAACGAGCAGAAGCTTCAAGCTCTAAGGCCCTTTCAAACCATTTCCCGAGTCGTTGACATATTGAATTATCTTTAATTGGTTCCCATAAATAAATGCCATCTTCTTTTATGGGCGGCTTGCCGAAGGCAATATAGTGACAGGCGGCTGCAGCCAGATATACATCACGAGTATAGTGTGTACCCTCAGAATCATCGTATAACTCTTCAGGTGTTTCAATCTGGTTGTGCTGAAGTATTTTACGAATGTTAGAGACTGTTTTATTTTGCGGATCTGGGTAGGTCGCTGTTAGGAAATTAGATAATACAACCTTACTCGGTAAAGATACCCAGATGCTGTGATTACCAAGGTCGCGGTGTGCCACGTCAATATCATGAAGGCTAGCTAAACGACTTACGAGAGCTTGAATTAGGTTGAGTCTATTTTCTTCAGTAAGCTTTGTACTGTTCTTTCTCACAAATGTATCTAGGCGTTCTTTTTTATTTGGCCATTCATATAGTTCAACAAAATCGGAAGATAATTCACTTGGTATATACTCTAAGCGAAGATATGTATCCTTAAGATCTTCATCTTGACTCGCGATATAGCCAAGTACATCACTTTCTCTGTGAGCTATTAAAGATCTTTGCTCTGGTGTTCTAGTATGTTCAACGATACAAGGAGAGGTGAAATCCCATCTACGCATTAGCGCTTTGTAATTATGATTATCAGAACGTTGGCTTTGGTATTCAGAGTATAGTCCATCTCTATGCTGGAATAGAGGCTGACCTTGTAAGACATAATTATTAGCAGAGTAATTTTTTGCTTTGAAATCAGCACTATTACTAGAAAAGATTTTATCCCATTGTTTTAAGTTTTTATTAGGAGCATCCTCTTTTCGCTTTATCATCCATGATACATCATTTTTAAAATACTTCTTATAGACTTTGTCTTCGCCTATATTAGAGAACTCCTCTAACGTAAATACATAGTCTTGTTCGTCAGGATGTAGATCATCTTTACCAGCGGTTCCGCATAAGACTACACAGTGATCAACCCAAGGCACAAACCTGTTACTTAATCGCTCTTTTAATTTTGTCGACAATATTTGAGCCGACCTTCTTGCTTGACGCAAACCATTACTTCGGTGCTCCTCTCGCCCATCAGGAAACTGTACTACCCACTTCCCATTTCTAGAAAAGATTTTCCCTGACCACTTTTTAAATTCAACGTTTATTATTCGGTCATGGGTTACGAGAATTAAATCACCTTCAAACTCTCCACTTTGTCTTCCCCTCATTTCGAGGGATGAGTATCCTTTCCAACTGTTAGGTAGGGCTATCTCAAGCCTTTCATTTGCTTCTCTTTCGTAGCCACTAATCCCTAAAGGGTCTAAGCATGTTATTTCCATTATTAGTCCTCTGAAAAATATTACTGTAGTGGCATAGTTAATTTGGCCACCTAGTTAGAAGTCATATCATCACCTGATAGGTTATCAGGTGATACTATTAAAAAAACGTACAAGAAGACTTTTAGAACAGAATTCTAGCTTGAATTTGCGCAACTACTGCAAGAGTAGAATTATTCAATTTTAGTCATTATAAATTTTTAACTATGGATTATTTCTTCTTTTAAAATTCGAAAGAATAGGCGGATTACTTAATTTGCTTCCAATTCCTAGAGTTGGTTTTATGAACGAGCGTCTTGAACATACTTCCCTCACCAATCTCACCGCTGCTTCTTTTACCTTTTGTTTTTTTCCCTTTTGTGTTTTTTGGTTTATTTTTAATTTTGTTTGGCCAACATTTAGGTATAGGAGCCAAATAATCTGTTGAGTGCACCTTTGCATAATGCTCACCTAATGTGAAAATTTCAAAATACATCTTGTGGCATTCTGGACAAACATAAGGTTTACGCCTTTCATTCAGGTTAGGGATAATCGCATTCTTGATTGTCTGAGACGTGAGTCTATATGCCTGACTTAAAGGGAGTAGCTGCCTAAGTTCGGCTGGTAAACTACTTAGTTCCAATCGAATCTGTTGTTTTTGTATCCCCCTCTCTGCCTTACTAGCTATATTAACCACCATGCCTCCTTTAATTTCTACATACTAACTATCGTTTATTACGACTTAGGTCTAAAAGACCATATATAGAAACAGCTCCTGTATCGGGTTTTATCTGCTGATGTAATAATGAAATTACCAATTACAACCGTGTAATAAAGCTATAATCTCTATCAAAATCCCATACCCCCTTAATATGATTTACGATATTAGGAGGGTCTAAATCATCAGGTAAAGGATAAATACATAAAAATTCGCTAACATCCTGAACCCAATGCGCACCAGCAGAAATAATCAAAGAGTGCTTTTTGTCATGGCCAATTAGCGAACTTGAGAGCGATGTTGTTACCTGTAAAGGAAGCCAATTATTTTGAATCAAAATCAATAGTTTACCAAAATATAACTCTAGCTGTTCTTGGGCTACAAATTGAAATACAATTAATAGTGAACTATTATCCTTTTCATTATTCATGGTAAAGCAATAATCAGATTCTGCAGCTGCTGCGCCGATCAATCGATTAATTTCACGCCTAGAACGACGAGATACGAATCCTGAAACATTCGAGTCTTGGTAAGAAGTTTTTACCACCTTTCCACACACGATAGTAATCAGTTTAGTTGCGGTGTACTCAACTCTATATTCGCCATCAGTAAAAAAATCGGGCTCCTCCTCCAGTAGTTCTATGACACCTGTATACCAGCCAGCAAACAGTGGTGAAGATTCAGTCTTTTGGTATTTGCCTGTAATCTCATTTAGAAATAAGGCATCATCGACAATTTCCCATGCACCAATATATTGACGCCAACAAGCAGTGGAAAGCACCATGCTACCTTCATCATGGTAACAGTCGTAATCTTCAATACGATTATGGACTTTAAGCCCTCCATACTCTTTCGGCATATCAATCTCACCGATGATAGATGTCTTAACTTTATCCAAAATAAGTGTTTCGGAAACTTGATCGCTCATTTAAACCTTAAAAGAATACTGTTGAGGGCTATAGGTTTAGCCAAGAATTTAATCTAAAATCAATTTTTAAAAATATTCATAGCTGAAACTTTAGCTATTGAAAATAAAAAATTCTTATTAAACATCTATACATCTTTGGGCGATGATAATTAGCTAATAATTTGATTAATAGCTATATGCAACGTTGTTCAGATGAATAGCAACGTTGCATTTTACGCGATAAATAGAGTACATATGGAATATGGGTTATTCCATACGGAATAACTTCACCCTCTCAGAATATAAAAATATTTTTTGCTACTGTTCAAAAAATTCTTATGCTTCCCCCTATATAGGCTTAATCAGCTGAATTTGGACATGAGGTGTAAATTGTAAATCACGCATAAAAGTTCAAGCACTCTGAGCAGGAATGCCCAGATTTGCCATACTAAAGTTATTTTATAGATTGCTAATTTAGCAAGGTCGCTGACAAAGTTGTGTCCAGGTACATGTCAAAAGGATGCTGCTGACACTTTTGAGTCCAGTAATGGGTTAGGGGGGAACACGTTTATGCCCCAAAGTGTGTTAACTAACCAGGCTGAGTAGTCTTCAGCTAAGTACGTTTGCCATACATGCGTTAATGAGTAGGAAAAATACAAGACCTGACCCCGAAGCCTTATCAATAGGATGAAGTAATGGCAATAAAATGCCCTTTAGCACTTAGGTTAATCATTGATGTTATCTGGTTTGTCGTTGTTCGGATTGTTCCTTGCGTATTCAACACTATTTCTCTTATAGCTATGGGTATCAAGATGCTGCCCTTGTTTCACTTCTTTGACTATTTGAGCGCTAGACACATTTCCTTCACCTGTCACAACTTACTCATGAAATATATAGTATTTCAAGGCGTCATTGATTCCATGAAAATACATACAAATCAACAGTATTTTGTTATTCATTAGGCTAATAATAAAATCCAATTAGTAGTTTTAGCGCATAGTTTATCTATAGGTTTCATGGTACAAAACAACTATAACGATTTTGGAGTGTTTTCATGAAGTTAATTGCTAATGGTATCAATAGTCAGTATTTCCAAAATATCTTCCCACCAGTTGGTACTGAAATTGATGAGGTTGTTGCCGCAATAGCATACGGTGACGATAAAACTTCGTTACTGAAACATTGTGTTGATAACAAGTATAGATTGAATATCTGGATGCGATACGATCAAACTGTTCCTGTTGCACCTTCATTTCTTAAGAAACTGTTGTTCCATATGAAAGATGGCGTTTTCTGTCACTTAATCCCAGATAGACTTCATGCAAAGGTCATATGGTTTAAAGGACATGGTGCATATATTGGGTCTGCAAACCTCACCGAGAGAGCGTGGTATAACAACATAGAAGCTGGTGTTTTCTTTTCTGATGAAGATCTCTACAGCTCAGGAATGTTAGAACAATTGGAAGACTTCTTTTCTGGTTTGGAGAACTTAGATAAAGCATTTCCTTTGACTAAAGAAATTTATGAAGAGCAACTTAAGCTAGATGAGTTATATAGATCTAAACAAGCTCAACAACTAGAGATAGATGCTAATAAAATACGTAGCCACCCTTTCTGGGAAGGATTAGCTTTCCAAGAGAAAAAAGCCGCTATAGATAAGCGTAAGGAAGCATTCAAGAAAGAGTGGGATAGTGCCATTTCATACATGGAGCATATTGCACAGCTTGTGAATGATTACCGCCCAAGTTGGGTTAGTCCTGATATCCCAGAATATTGGCAAGTTGACCAATTCCTTCATGCTTACTATTACAATATGGTTCGTGAAGGTGCTTCATATCCATTCGAACAAATGCACCATTCATACAAAGATGATCCACAATCTAGGTTGGTTGAAATGCTTCAGTGGTGGAAGTCTCAACCAGAGCCACCTTCATATGAAGATCATACATTTGAAATCAGTGCTCCTTTGATTAGAAGTAACTTAGCAAAAGAGAAGGTCCTTACGTTAAGTACTGAAGAACTTGGTGAAGTATTTGAAAGTACTCATGCAACTAGAAACCATTATTCGAAGGTGAGTCCCGCACTTCTTGGTAAACCTGATTCTGTTAGCTTAGATATGGAACAACGTGCTCCATTGTTTGCTGAGAAGATGAGTAAGCTCAAGAACACCAAAGGGCAGGGGATTCCAGAGTTACTTCACTATGTTCTTTATGGTGGCAAGCCTGAGTTGATGTGGGAAAGAATCTATAGTGCTGCAAAGAATGATGAGCTAAGAATTGAACATTATGGTTTAAGCTCAATTGCAGAAGTTGCTGGATGGGCTAAGCCTGAATATACACCACCAAGAAATGGCAGAACTAACAAAGCGTTGAGAGCTTTAGGCTATCCTGTAAAAGTAGATATGTGATAAAAATAAAGCTGAATCTAACTAAAAATAATTAAATATAAAGAGCATCGTTAATGCATATTTCAAGAGTAACACTAAGAAACTACCGAAATTTCAGAAATTCAAACTTTGTATTGAAAGAAGGTGTTAACACTATAGTCGGTGAGAATGGCTCTGGTAAGACTAACGTGTTTAGAGCAATTAGGTTACTACTTGACGATAATCTTAGAAGATCTGCTATGAGACTAGAAGAAACAGATTTTTTTAGGGGGCTAGATGATTGGAGAGGGCACTGGATAATAGTAAGCCTTGAATTCTCAAACTTATCGGCTGATGAAGCAATTCAGTCTCTATTCTTTCATGGGGCAGCAGGGATTAGCACTGATGAAAGTACCACAGCTACATACAATTTAGTCTATAGGCCAAAGCCAAACATTAGAAAACAACTTTCAGATTTAACTCATGGCGATAAAGCTGGTTTACAAGCTATCTTAGATACAATAACCATAGAAGACTATGAAACTCGGATTACAGGCAGGAGTACAGCAGACTTTTCAAATGATGAGGAGTACAAAGCTATAGTCGGTGATTTTGAGAATGCTATTTTCCCAAGTGAAGTTAGTAATCATCAGATTGGCACTAAGTTAGGCAATTATTTTAGCATTTATGACGATATTTCATTTACATACATCAAAGCACTTAGAGATGTTGTCTCAGACTTCCATAACAACAGAACAAACCCATTACTTCAGTTGTTAAAAGCTAAAAGTGGTGATATCAATCATCAAGAGTTTGAGACAATTGTAGCTACAGTACAAAAGCTAAATGGTGAAATAGAATCTCTAAGTGACGTATCTCAAGTTAGAGGTGATATTCACAGTACGTTAGTTTCTGCTGCTGGACATACATATTCCCCTAAAGGTATGTCGATTGAGTCAGGTCTTTCAGATAAAGCAGAAGAAATTTTTCAATCTTTGTCTTTACGTGTTGGTGAAGACGATAGTCTGTACGAAGGTTCTATTCATGAAATAAGCCTTGGTGGTGCAAATCTTATTTTCTTGGCTCTTAAATTATTGTCATTCAAGTACCAACAGCGAAGTGAGACCTTCGCAAATATTCTTCTTATAGAAGAACCTGAAGCTCACATACATACACATATTCAGCGTACATTATTCCAAAACCTCGATTACCAAGATACCCAGATCATCTACTCCACGCATTCAACGCACATTTCAGATGTCAGTAATGTTGAGAGTATGAACATCATTGGCAAAACTGATAGCGGCTATAAGGCGTTCCAGCCAGCTACAGGGCTAGATCCAAAAGAAGTTAGAGCCATTCAGCGATACCTTGACGCTAAGCGTAGTAACCTTCTGTTTTCTAAGAGTTGTATTCTGGTAGAAGGTGATGCTGAAGAAATACTTATTCCGATCATGATTAAAAAGGTGCTTGGAATAAGTGTTGATGAGATTGGCATGAGTGTCATTAACATTGGAAGTACTGGCTTTGATAACGTAGCAAAGCTATTTGATGATTCTCGCATCAACAAAAAATGTTCTATTGTTACTGATTTAGATGCCACCTTCTTTGGGGTAGATGATGACCCAGCAGATAACAGCGCAACAAAGGCCATGAAGAAAAAAGCTATTGGTTCTGCTGAGTCTGGTGAGGCTAGAAAGGCTAAATTGGATGAAGACTATCTTAACAATTCATGGGTTGGTTGTTTTTATGCTGATCATACATTCGAAGTTGATTACATCAAAATGGGAAACCAGCAATCAGTAATAGCTTTACTTCCTGATGTATATAAAACTGACGCTAAGATATTAGAGGCTACTGAGCAGCTTAACTCTGGGTTGATTCATTTATCAGGTTATAGAGCTTTAACTATTGCCAACCAAGAGGGGAAGGGGTGGTTTGCAATCCAATTAGGGGATACTTTGACTCCTGATTGTGCTTTACCTAGCTACATAGCAAGGGCTATTTCTTTTGCACATGGAAAATTTGAAGCACATATTCTAAGTAAAATTATTCATCATCGGATTCAGTACAATTTTTCTCAAGGTATTATACCTAATGGCGAACTTGCGCCGTCATCACTACCAATCGACCAAGCAATCCAGCTTTTTGATGAAGGAAAACTACCATTCAATATACTACTAGATAGTTTTAAAAGAGCTTACTCATCAGATTCAGCCATCTCAGCTATTGAGACATTTAGTTATGATTGATTACGCGAAAGAGCTTAATGTTGAACAAATAAGTGCCATTGATCATGATGGAAATGTGTACCTTGTAGCTTGCCCTGGGAGTGGTAAGACAAGGACATTAGTCTATAAGCTAGCAAAAGAGCTTGAAGCAGGCTCTTCATCAAAGAAAAAGATTGCAGCAATCACATATACAAATGTAGCTGCTGACGAAATTAAAGAAAGAATAGTGGATCTAGGTGTAGATACTTCTGCTTTGTGGATTGGGACTATTCACTCTTTTTGTCTCGACTGGATTTTGCGGCCATTCGCTCAATATATCGTAGAATTAGAGCATGGGTTTACTGTAGTAGATAATCATACTAGTGAAGAGATCATCACCGCTTTATGCACGGAGTATTCAAGCCCAAGAATAAACTACTTTGATTGTGGGTACTTTTTAAATACTCAAGGTATTAATCTTAGTTGTGGACAATATAAGGCTGACAATGTTCACTCAGTCATCACTCAATATCATGCGATTTTGAGTGAAAACAAACAGATAGATTTTGAGCAGATTCTTCAATATTCATATGTACTTATCACTCGACACCCCGATATTTCCAAATCTTTGAGCGGGATTTTTCAACATATTTTGTTAGATGAATTTCAAGATACTAAAGAGTTACAATATCAAATAGTTTCATCAATTATCTGTGCAGGGGAAGGTCGTAACAATATCTTTATTGTTGGAGATCCAAACCAGTCTATCTTTGGATCTCTTGGTGGTTATGCAATTACAATAGATGAACTTAGAAGGCTTACTGAACAGGAAGTTGAACAATTTGAACTCGAAAAGAACTATAGAAGCTCAACCAGAATCGTAGAGTACTGTAAAAACTTCCGTGTATACGAATCAAATATGGTGTCTGACTCCAAATACAAAGATCATGCAGGGCTTATTAGCTACAGTTCAAGTACTCACAAAGACCATCTTGTAGAAGAGATATCAAGACTAATACGGCATCACATAGAGACATTAGAAGTATCACCAAATGAGGTTTGTGTTGTTGCTCCTTGGTGGATTCACCTTGCTAGTTTAACAAGGGGGCTAGTTAATAGTTTACCTGAGTACTCTTTTGATGGTCCTGGACTTACACCCATTTATAGAGACCGAGAGAATTTTTGGTATCGACTATCTAGACTTTTATTGACGAGCCCATCACCTAACATTTATTTTAAAAGGCTGTTTTGGGCTAGAGATCTTCTTCAAGCGATGTCAGAACTAGACCTATGTGAGCACTCCTTAAGAGACAAAGATCTACTTAGAATCGTGAATTCAATTGATTTAAATGAACAGGATGGTCTTCAATATTTGTGTCGTGCGTTTGAGGTATTTTCGTTGAAAATTGGGTTCTCGATAAATGAGACTTCTTCCCTTCAAGAGCAGCTTGATGCATTTGTAACTAGCTCGACTCGAAGGATTGAGAGAATTCGAAACGAAGGTATTGATTATGCTGGTTCAATTAAAGACTTTAGAAAAGCATTTATACCTAAGAGTGGTGTTAAAGTTTCATCAATCCATGGGGTTAAGGGAGAGGAGTATGAAACGGTGATTTCTTTTGGATTACTTGATGGGATGGTGCCACATTTTACTGATACAGATAAAAGTAATACCGCGAAAAAACTGCTCTATGTTATAGCGTCGAGAGCAAAGAGGCACCTACATCTTATAGCTGAAACAGGAAGAAGAAACCCACCAACACCGACTTTACATAATCTAAATTATTTAACTTACGATCAGGTTTAAGATTGTTGTTGCAGCTTCCATAAAAATATATCTCGGAATGAAAAGGACGTAGAGCCACGTTGTGGTGGCAAAGTGAGTTTGGCCGTTGATTTGTTGTTGAACGCACTATTTGCATGGAAAAAATTATCTGAAAGTTTTCAGAATTACACCAATTCGTAACTCGGAATTGTCCATAATCTTGTTAGATCGCATTGTGGTTTAGCTATAACCTCAGCCACGAGAAAGCGAACCCCATAGGGTTCGCTAGTTGGTTATTATTGTGCGTAAGCAGCAATAATGAGATCAGACCAATATTGCTCAGCAGCCTCATAGTAATAGTTCGGATGTATCCCAAAAATACTGATGAATTCGTTGCTGAATAGCCCACAAAAAGCGGCAATATCTTCGATGTATATCAATAACATCATGTATGCATCAATACCTGTCAGATATTGACTATCAAGCTCAGCATGCTCTTCAAGCAGCGATTTGCTGATACTGATACCGATCATTTTGCCTTCAACATTTCGATGTAAATAAATGTAGTTATTAAAGCTCAGTTGAATCTCATCGTTCTCAAGTTTATGGTCTGCCAGCAATAATACTGTGCTGTGATCATCCCATGGGCTTTTTGATTGACGTTTATAGACCCTAGTAAGCTGTGTTTCTGACTTGTTCATCGTAATTCCTAGTGTTTATGTCCTCGTTATTAACTAAGAACTCCACTGGGAAATTATCTGTCGTTTATGTACTTGGTAACAAAATCAGTTGCCAGTTCAATATCCGACTCTTGTACTTCTTGACGACTCAAGTGCTGCTTAATTTGAAAGTTAAGTATTTCCAGCTCTATATCATCCTCATAAATACTAATGTCCTGATACAGTGCTTCTGAGCTCACTACTGCAGTGAGCTTTTCTAACAGGTGAGCTAACTGATTTTTCTTTTGAGTAAACTGCTTATGTTCGTTCATGGATGTTTCTCGTTAATGTGGATGTGTGGTCCTTATTAACTAGAAACAGTGTGGAGGAATTATGAGGGAAGGACGTTTTATTTCTGCATAATCCTATTCAATTCATTATTTGCTTATGGACTCGTATTGCAAAGGTAACCCCTGTGGTTACCAGGTAACATAGTACGCCTTAGTGGGGGGGTGAGCCGTATGCAGTGAAGCTTGCTCGTACGGTTCTTAGGAGAGCGGCACTTGGTAACAAGTGCCGCTTATCCGACCATTGTGAGTTACAGAGAATAAATGCTAACTGAGTGTTCACCTGACTAATCAATTTAAAATGTAACTATTTTGGTATTTATCAAAGGCGAGAGGTTCGTTCATTAATAATGTGAATATTACGATTAATCTATTTCAAATAACTATTAAATACACTTGCACTGTTTATTCATACAGTGCTATTGTTGTCCTGATGTAGTAGATTTATTACTACATCAGGACAACAGATAGGACACACAGGACATGTTGATAAATTTTTCTAATAGACCAAGAACTCTAATAGAAAAGTAAAAACTGTTCAGCCTTTGGCTGAACTCCTTAAATCTCATTAATTCGAGAGAGTGTTTTATGTCTAACTTATTTGATTCTAATGTTGTATATCTAGCCAGTTATAAAACTGTCAGCCCAGATTCTGTTCCCACAAGCAAAATTGTACATAACGTTGTGGCTAACGTCCTTAGCTATGCTAATGGACTGTGTCCATTTTTAGATGTAACTGTCAAAGATAGCCTTGCCAAAATGTCTAGGGACTTGGTACAGGAAAGGGTATCTACTCAAAAGTCAGTTTGCAGTCTCGAAGCCGACGAAATGGTTCAGGAAATTACAGACTTCCTTTGTAATGCTCTTGAGCAAAAGTTTAAACTGATGGCTGAAGGGCTTTAGCTTATAATCTGCCTGGATATACCCAGTCTCAGTGATTCTCGCCATCAATAAGTGGTCAGCCAAGATAAATCACTCAAAACCCAACCTCCTACTAATCAGCCTTTGAAGTAGGAGGGGGGCTTATATCTAATCCTATAATTAAAGCTAGCTGGTTATAGCTGGTTCAACTTTTTTTTAATTATATGTCGGACTCTTCTGTGCAAAAATGAGCTTAACTCATTAATGTTTTAAAGTGATATGAGTATGATCTGGCTTTAAATGCCAAGAAAATCTCTCACGCTTTTCCAGTCTAGGAAAGGTTCGGTACCAAAGTGTATTACTTTACCTGTAAATGACTCCTGTCCTTTTCCTTCATTGTAATCGTCGACAAGAAAGTCCCCTTTTAGTAAATCTTTTCGTGGAGAGATAATTAATCGATGTACATAATCCATACCTAAGTGAGCTTCTACCCAAGTTCGTTTCTCCGTATAGCAAAGTGGATTCATGACCGAGGGGGCAGTGAGGATAAATGGATCATAATACTGGGATGTTAATAACTGCCTCATAGCCTCAATCCCACCTTTTATTGGTAGCAAGTCATGAAAGAAACCTGGCTCGCTTTGGGGGAATTGAATTTCAGGATGAAGCTTCAATGCAAGTTGATGAGCGCTTGCGTAATCACACAGAGTATCATCCATGTCTATATAGATAACTTTCTTACTCATATACTTGTTTCCTCTGCATCCTCTTTAAGAACATTATACATCAGGTTTGTTTTCGGCACGTTCCATGAAATCTATCCGCTACCCATTATGGGTCAAATCGAGCGACGTTCTTCTGCTTTTGTTTCCAATGTGTAAGCCTGCAATAAATATCCTAACCTTCAAGTATTGAATGCAAGTTGAGATTAGGGCCTTCATGTTCAGCTGAGCAACTGTTTTCTTCATTAGCACTTAATCGATGGGCGGCAGTGGATTACTTAAACTGGCCACTTGCTTGTAGGTGATACTCGTACTTTGTCATAGCTGAGGTTATCCGAAATATAGAAACTTTCAGAACTTTGTAACGCATTTCACGTCCAAAAACGAGTTACGAAGCTACTTTTACCTTACCATCATGACTTAGGATACTTTGGCAGAGTGATGGTTTCACGCATTGATGCCATCGCCTTACAAAGCCTACAGAAAAGAAATTTTATAGAGCAGTCATTTTAAATTTTCTACTATTTTGTAAAGAATAACTGGTGTCATTTTGTATGGGTTTCAGTCGACAAAGCACTAAGTTTACAAATCTTACTCTTTTCATAAAGCAAAATTTGGAAGATAAAGCATTGTAAACCACGGCACGCGGTTAATTTCACTCACTCACCCACTGAGTTGAATTTATTTTTGGTAAATATAAGTTGAATATATTCAAAAAACCGAATAAATGATGCGTATTAGCGTAGAAAAAGTTTAGGCAGACTCAATGAAAACAATAGTATAAAGCAGGTTTTTTAGCTGTTATTATTCTACAGATGTTAGTTATATTATTGAATTTATTGGTATATGCAGCGGTCTCCAAAACCGATGGTTGCGAGTTCGAGTCTTGCTACCCCTGCCAAATTTAGAAGGCCTAGCAGAAATGCTAGGCCTTTGTCTTTTCCAGCTTTTATTAAAATAGACTCTTTAAAATTACTCATAAATCTCCATCATTCAAATCAAGCATTTTCTAATCGGTGTCCAAATGGTGACCGTTTGGTGACCATCGCATCCGCAGTACTGAAAGAGTTAAGTATTTTTTGTTTATGGTCTCTTTAGTAAAAATGTCAGAATTGCTCCTGTAGAAATCATTGAACCTACGCAGCAATACTATTCTTTCAAATGCACGCCCACATGTCATAGCTCTATAGTTTTCAGCCGAAATGTTTAAGTGATTAGCTAGACGGTGATTGAGAAATTTTGGCGAATGACTATTTTCTTGAATTCTTCTGGATACTTTTTATTCCTAACACTTAATACTCTACTTTGGTTTGTAGTAGTCAATAAATATTAGCCACAGCCTTAGAGTTTAACCATAACAATCGTTCTGATTCATTTGGTGCCAGTCTGTCGTTATATTGATGCGGGCTAAGCTGACAATAATATCCAATTATGTATCGTGTAATTTCATTCTGCGCTTTAGTAAAATTACGATACTCAGTTGTCGGTATCCATTCAGCCTTAAGACTTCTAAAAAAGCGTTCCATAGGGCTATTATCCCAACAATTACCACGTTGAGACAAACTTTGTTTTAGCAGGTATCACCTAATAGTTGCCGATACTTCCTGCTTGTATAGTGATTCCTTGAACGCTATGGAACATGACATCTTTAGGTTTACCATGACCTTCATGGGCCATTGAAAGTGCTTTGCCAGTTAAACTACTATCTGGCTATAACGACATTGCCCACCCTATGACTTTACGTGCAAATAAATCAATCACAACAGCCAAATACATCCAGCGGTTACCAGCCCATACTTAAGTGACATCACCAACCCAAACCTTATTCGGAGCTGTGACGGTGAATTGTCGGCCTAAGTGATTAGGGATTGCAATATGTTCAAGTGCCGCATTTCGGTTTTTGTGTTTAGGTACTTGGCAGCTAACTATTCCATGTCCTTTCATTAACTTAGTGGCTAGATAACGGCTTAGTGAGATTTTTGCTTGTTAATCATATCAACAATCTTTCTAGCTCATGTCGAACCAATACTTGCAGTATGTACTTCACTTACTAGGCTGTGAAGCTTAACGCGCTCAGACTTAATGATTGTTGGCATCTTTCTCCAATACTTGTAGCTACTACTATGTATTTCGAACACTGCGCATAATGTTTTTATGCTGTAGTTCTGCTTGAGTTTCTCTATTACTAAGAATTGTTCAGTGAGTCCAACATCTACATAGTTGTGGCTTTTTTTAATATTTCATTTTGCACCAGAAGGGGAGCTAATTGCTTTTTCAAGTCACGAATTTCAATTTGTTCCTGAGTGATAGGTGATGTTTTAGGCTTCGTACCTTGACACTCTTCTCTCAACTGTCTAACCCTTTTCTCCATGGTCAATTTACCTACATTCATGGCTT
The DNA here is from genome assembly GCF_030548905.1 of Shewanella sp. 2_MG-2023. Lineage (NCBI taxonomy): Bacteria > Pseudomonadati > Pseudomonadota > Gammaproteobacteria > Alteromonadales > Shewanellaceae > Shewanella > Shewanella sp. 2_MG-2023. Next base: position 337,182 of record NZ_JAUOSO010000003.1, on the reverse strand, counting down.
GAGCGGCTTCAACAGTTGAGTACTTTTGATCTAGCACCAATTATGTAGATTCAAGTTTTAACTCTGTACTAAAGACTCATCTTGTACGTTTTTCTATAGTGTCACTACAGTTTTATGATAACGGCACATATGATCACGAATTGGACTTCAAACAGTGGGTAACTCACCTTTAAAAGCTTTCGCGTGTCTTCCAAAGTAATGAAGTGTTTCGAAAATCGCTATTTTTAATGTTTAATGTTTAATGTTTAATGTTTAATGTTTAATGTTTAATGTTTGAATAAATATATCTTTTTGAATAAAAAGCGTTCGCGATCGCAATCTGGGTAGGAGGTAACCCCTTTTTCTTTACTTTGAATAAGCGTTTATCTATTTTAGGAATTAAGTTAAATTAGCTTTTGTTAGTTTATATTGCCTTCTAAGGTAATTGTTTTTTTTTGCTGATTTTTTGGGTGTTTTTAGTGAGGTTTTATGTTCATTTCGGATGTTTTACTGGATATCGAAGATAAGGGCTACTTTCTGGGTAGTTGGTTTGATATTGAAGAACTGAAAAATATCGATGTACGTACTGAGTCTGGCTTACTAAGTTTTAAAGAAATTCTAGATTCTAACAGCATTGATTGTTACCCAAAAATTGTGAATGGTTCTGTTGCTAATGTTGAACATTCAATTTTTGATATCGATATAGTTTTGTATAAAACAATCGCAAATGTAAATAAAAATTCAAAAGATATAAAGTATGGATTACTAGTCGCAAAGTTTTCTGCTGCAATTGCAAAGGTAGATGGACTTGTAGATTTTTCAGAAATAGCAGTTATTAGACAAAATATTTATAGCCTTTCAATGTTAAGTGAAACGGAAAAATATTATATTTTTATTCGGGCTATTTACTATTTGCAATTAAAAACGACGAAAGATGTTTTATTAGGTCATTTGGAAAAGTTATCTGATAACTCTAAAAGACAAGTTTTAAGTATTGCCATGAGTATTGTCATTGCAGATATGTCTATCGTTAAAAGCGAGAGGTTACTGGTAGCTGATATGTATAGGTTATGTGACATGCCAACTAATTCAGTATCAAGGGATTTAAAAAAACTTGCTAAAAGCTCTGGTGTGCAGTTACAAGCTAGGAAAGCTGATCGCTGTCAAGAGTTCAATTTTGAACCAGATGATACACTCAATGAATTTATTGAAGAGCTTGAGAATTTCTAATGAATTTTAATAATCTTAATGTACCTTTGAATTTAACCACCGGTTATCAAGATCCCAATAATGATTTTTTCTCCCCAGTGCTATCTTGTGCGCGAAAATTTGACGTCGGGGTGGGGTACTTTTCATCCAATTGGCTAAGTGATGTTAAAAAAGGAATTCATCAATTTGCATTAAATGGAGGAAGGAGTCGTTGGATTATTTCTCCGAATCTTAACATGAAAGATGCTGAAGCTATGAATCAAGGCTTTGAGCGAAAGTCGATTGAGCAAATGCAAAATGATATGGAAGATATTGTTTTAGATGAGTTAGCTCTGATGGACATTGATAGCCGTACTCTTTTGAGTAACTTGATCATAGCAGGTGTTTTAGACTTCAAAATATCTTACCCATTAAGTGGGGGAAGTAACCTGTTTCATGCGAAAATGGGTGTTGCTATTGATGAAGAAAACAACCTGATTGCATTTAATGGCTCATTTAATTTAACAGGAAATGCTAAAAGCAATTGGGAATATATTGATGTTTACACAGATGAAACAGCTCGAGAGAGTCAACGTATCTTTTCTATTCAAGAAAGGTTTAATACTATGTGGGCTGGAGATGACTCTTTTTATAAGGTTTTTACCCCCTCCAAAAAACTATTAACAGGTATTGATAACTTTTCAGATGAAAATAATAAAACTTATCCTAAGCACAGTAAAACTAATAATATAAGCTTACGGCCCTATCAAGAAGAAGCGATTAAAAATTGGGGAGCGAATAAAGGTCATGGTATGTACGTTATGGCTACTGGTTCGGGGAAAACTATTACAGCATTAGCCACGGTAGACAAATTAATTACTCGTGTTAAAAATGCGAATCAGCCATTATTCATTGTATTTGTTTTGCCTCTAAAGCACCTTTTAGACCAATGGCACGAAGAAGCCGCTGAATTTGGCTTTGAAGCTATCAAGTGTTACGAAAATAGCTTGAACTGGAGAGAGCCCCTTAATGCTAAATTATCACATCAACTAATACAAAAGTCAGGTGTTGTCAAAGCAATGGTAACTAATGCAACACTGGCTAGTGACAACTTCCAGCGGGTCTTACAAAGTATAAAAGTACCTATTATGATTGTAGCGGATGAAGCTCATAACTTAGGATCTCCTACATATTTAGATGCGCTCCCAAAGAATGCCGACTATCGCCTAGGGTTGACAGCCACTCCCCTTAGACATAACGATGAAGATGGTACAGAAGCATTATTTGATTATTTTGGTGATGCAGTATTTGAATTCTCTCTAAAAGATGCAATAAATGCCGGCTTTTTAGTTAAATATAAATATTATCCCTCTATTTGCGAATTTAACTACGACGAATACCAAGATTATAAAGCTATCTCTACAAAATTACTAAATGACGAGCAAAGTCAGTTTGACGCTGATAATGAGATGGAGGAGCTGTTAGGTGGAGCATCTAATAAATTGGTTATCTTACGTAATGAACTCGAAAAACTTAAAAAGAATAATCAGTTGCAACATACCTTAGTTTATTGTGGCTCTCATACTGATGACGAAGGTAGTCGTCAAATTGAAAAAATAGTTGGAATGTTAGGTCATGAACTAAGTGTTAAGACTCGAAAGTTCACTGCATCGGAAAGTCTTGACGATAGAAAAACCATATTAGATCAGTTTGCTAGGTGTGAACTAAATGCCATTGTTGCAATTAAATGCTTAGATGAAGGAGTGGATGTTCCCGCGACTAAGCAAGCATTCGTTATTTCATCAACTTCCAATCCAAGAGAGTTTATTCAGAGGCGTGGACGTGTATTAAGGCGTTCACCAGGAAAAGATGAAGCAGCTATATATGATTTTATTGTTACTCCACCTGCTGGAGATGTCAATCCAGCGCTTATTGAAAAAGAGATACGCAGAGGACTTGAATACAATTCACTTGCAGAAAACAAAGATGAGAATGAGTCCCTTCTATTAAACCTTGCAGACCTACACGGAGTGGAATTGTAATGAAAAGTCAGAAAGAAATTATTAATCAGTTGAGTAAAGAAGAGCAGCAGATATTACAACATGTAATGACACTGGAACAAACAAATCTGTATATCAAAGACTTAAAGGAAAATCGTTCAAAAGAAAAAGAAGTAATTGAAAATGTTGTTAAATTAATTGAAAAAGAGATTCGTAATGAAAATTAAAACGATCACGATTAAAAACTTCAGACAGTTTTGGAAAGAAACAACGTTAAATTTTTCTTGCTCTCCAACCAAGAATGTAACAGTTATTCATGGCGCTAATGGTAGTGGTAAAACGTCATTGTTAAATGCGTTTAAATGGTGTTTTTATGGAAAAACTGACTTCGATACAGGTACTGAAAATATTTTAAATGAAGCTGCAATACAAAATGCAACTACAGGCCAAGAAATAGAATTAAAAATCACTGTTATATTTGAGCAAGATGGGTGCAACTATGATGTGCGCAGAACAGCACTATTCAGAAAGCTACCAAATAATAAAGTTGAAGATTTAAAAGCAATTAAATTTCAAATCCAAAAGACTTTGGAGTCTGGCGAAACAATCACTACCGACACCCCTGACTCTGAAATTAACAAAGTGCTTCCTGAAGGTTTACACCCATATTTTTTCTTTAATGGTGAACGAATTGAAAAATTAGCAGGCGTAAATGAAAGTGGTCAAATAAAAGAAGCTATCAAACGGTTAATGGGCCTAAAGCAAATTGAGCGAGCAGAACGACATCTTAAAAAAGCATCGGAAAGCTTTCGTAAAATAAATGCTAAATCCTCAGATGAAACATATCAGGCATTATCTGAAAAAGTTGCTAGATTAAATGACAATATAGATAATTCAAAAAATAAGTTAACAGAGTTAAAATTTGAATATAGAGAAAAATCAAAACGAAAAGAAGATGTTAATAATAAGCTGGGAAATTATAAAGAGTCGAAATATTTACAAAAAGAGCGTTCGTCATTAAATGATTTAAATGAAAGTATATTAGCTGATATGGCTTCAAACGAACGACAGCGTAAAGAGCTAATTGATGAAAATAGAGCGGTAGTTTTGTCGCAAGACCTAGTTAATAAGTGTGAAGCACTAGTTGATCTAAATCGTAAAAAGGGGCTTTTACCATATAAGGTAAGAGCCCCTTTTATTGATGATTTAATTGAACAGGATAACTGTATCTGTGGCCGAGCAGTACATGGCCAAGGAGAAGTTTTAAGTGCACTTCAGAAAGCAAAGGAAACCGCAGGTAACGATGAACTTGATGAAGTGTATTCTAGTGTTTCATTTCTGATTAAAAATCAGTCTGGTAATTTAGATAAATATAATAGAAAGCTACAAGAATTAACTGCTGAGCAAAATGAAAACAGAAAAAACAAGAAAAAAAATGAAGATATAATATCTGATATAGGACTCAAAATTGGAGCTATAAAAAACAGTGAAGTCAATCAACTTGAAGAGCGCCTTGATACATTAGTGAGAGAACTAAAAGATATGGATTTTGATATCCGTACCTTAGAAAAAGAGATTCCAGAATTAGTAAGTAAAGCAACTAGTGAGACAAAAGCATTAGAAAAACTAGAAAAGAAACAAAAAGAACACTCATTGGTTGTAAAACGTATTACAGCGTCAAATAATGTAGCTAATGTCTTTAATGAGTTAAATGATTTCTTTACCGATCAAGTAAGAAACAACTTATCCGACAGAGTAGATGAAACATTTAGTCAAATCATAAGAAAAAATGTAAGAGCTTATATCGATGAAGATTTTCAATTGAAGATTGAGAAACAATCTAAACATGGAGACATCGAAGCAAAAGAGCAATCAACAGGCGAAAAACAAGTAACAAGTTTATCATTTATTTCAAGTATTATTTCGTTAGCAAAAGAGAAGCATGAACAAGGTGGAAAGTTTTTTAAAGGGGGATTATATCCTCTTGTGATGGACTCACCTTTCGGAGCCTTAGATGACGATTACCGATTTAAAGTTGCTGAACGAGTTTCAAACTTAGCTGATCAAGTTATCATTTTTGTTTCAAATTCACAATGGAATGGAAATGTTAAAAGCGCTTGTGCTGATCGTGTCGGAAATTCATATCGTTTAATTCATCACGCAACAACAGATGTAGCACAAAGCATCGAAAATAACGAATACCTACGCTATTCAAGTGATGGTTTCGAGTTCTCTACATTGGAGGAGACATCATGAGTATTGAAGCTAAGCGCTTAGACGATGTACGCATTCGGCGCCCGAAAGAACATGATGATTTATTAGACATTTTCAAAAAAGAAAAAATATTTGCATCAAACAAGAATGCATTAGTATTTGCAGCTTCTTTAGGATTTAAAAAGCAACAACGCCTGTCATTTTTAGAGAGCAGCGAGCCTATAATGCTTAGAGTTTTTGATGATAATACAGATATACCTTTTATATATTCTCTGGCCTTAGCCGAAACAGGTGACATCTCAATGATGACTAAGAATAAATTTAAAGAAGCGGTATTAATTTTTGAAGAATATGCAAATGGTGGCCTTTCCTACATTAGGTCAGTGTTAGACCCTGCAACTGCTTTAGTTTCCTTAGAGGCAATTATTTCAGAGTTAGATGAAACAAATACAGAAGATATGTTTAAAGATTGGTAGTCACCTCTATTTGCACATTAAAACAAACTAAAACACAAAGGATCAATATTGATGAAGATTGCTGGTTTAAATAACAGCAGCGTCAATATTGATATTAGTTGTGAGTAAGGTAGCAACTCATTGAACAGGAAGATATAAATGTCTCACAGCATCATTCCCGCTTCTCTTGCAATTAAATCAATGCGCGATAATGGTTATAAGTCAGCCGCACATGCAATTGCAGAGCTCATTGATAATAGCATTCAAGCCAAAGCTAAAACGGTACAGCTTATTTGTATTGATGGTTATACCGTTAATACAAAACGTAAGCTTCAGCAATTAGAAGAAATTGCCATTTTGGATGATGGTATTGGCATGAGTCCTAAAGTTTTACAAGAATCATTACAGTTTGGTGGCTCTAGTCATCGTGATGATCCTAATGGTATTGGTAAATTTGGCATGGGGCTTCCTAACGCATCTATTTCTCAATGTAGAAGAGTTGATGTATGGAGTTGGAAAAATGGAAAGTCTTACAAAACATATTTAGATGTGGATTTGATAGAGTCTGGTGATATAGAGTCAGTGCCGACACCTGTAGAAGAGCCTATTCCTACAAAATGGTTAGAAGCAAGTAAAGATAGACTTTCAGAATCAGGGACTTTAATTGTTTGGTCAAAGCTAGACAGAGTCACGTGGAAAACAAGTAAATCTATATACACGCATTCAGAATTATTAGTAGGTAGAATGTATAGACATTTTATTAATGAAGGAAAATGCCAAATACTATTCAAGTCTTACATTCAACAAATATCATTAGCCATCACGATTGAAGAAGTGTTCAAAGTAAATGATCCACTGTACTTACTAAAGGATACATCACTTAAGAAGCTACCTTCACCTTACGAAAGTACATCCTTTTTTAAGATGTTTGAAAAACCTCAGGAAATAGAAGTAGAGTTAGGTAATGGCAAAAAATCTATTGTTACAATTACATATTCTTATGTAAATAAAGAGTGCCACAGCAGTATTCGTTCATTACCGGGTATTAAGACTGAAGTGGGTGGTACAGACTGGGGGAAGCATTGTGCTAATAATACAGGGATATCAATTGTACGGTCAAAGCGTGAATTAGAGCTGGCTAATGTATTGACTAATGGGAAACCTCAAGAACGGTGGTGGGGAGTAGAAGTTGCTTTTGAGCCAGCATTAGACGAATTTTTTGGTGTGACGAATAATAAGCAAGCTGCCGTTAACTTTGAAGATATAGATCTTAAAAAAGAAGCTCATTTAAATGGTTATGAAGATAACGAAGTAGAGTTTATAAAAGTGTTCAAGCAGGAGGACCCATATCGCTGGTATATGTATGAAATTGTTTCTCAGATAAAAAGAAATATTAAATACTTACGAAAAGAAACTCCTAATGATAAGCGTTTAGTAGGTTGTGTTAATGCACAAACTAAAACTTCATATGCTGAGCAAGTATCTGATTCTGTTATTGCTTCTAGAGTTGCTGAAGGTTATAAAACTAAGCTAGAAGAAGTTGGAGAAAAATCGAGCAAAGTTGATCAAATCTCTGAACTAGCAAAAGAGTTTGAGTTTACTATAAATATCCCAAAGCCGGAAGCTAACAAAAAGGCAACAGAGACGATTGAAAATAACCAAAAATTAAAGTTTTTGGAAGCTAAGTTAGATAGTCGTGCTTTTTTCGATGTTGCAGTTAAAGCTGGAGTAACCTTAGTTACGATTAACGAAGATCATGAGTTTTATCAGTTTTATATAAAGCTTCCTGACGAACACCGTGAACTACTAAAGTTGTTATTATCTTCTTGGGCGCGCTGTGAGGGTGAATCAATGGATCGAGTACGCAGAGATATGAAAGATATCCGTGCTAATTGGGGGAGAATGTTGTCAGATTTTTTTTACGATTTAAAAACTTAAAAATACAAGCGAAAAGGTAGTTTGTAAATGAATGATTCTGTAATGTTGAGTTTAGAAGATAGGTTTTCAGGTATTAAACGTTGGAAGTCTGGTAAAAAAGTTGCACTACATAAACCCTTATTGATTTTATATGTACTTAATCAGTATAAATATAATCATCGTAGACTATTTAACTTTGAATATGATATTTGTGAGCAACTTGGTTCATTACTTCAGTTATTTGGTTCGGGAAATAAAATTCAGAACCCTCATTACCCCTTCTGGCGATTAAAAAATGATAGCTTGTGGGAAGTAAAGCTTCAGGGCAGTATTAAGCTTACTTCTAGCGGTGACGCTTCTAAAAAACAGCTTTGTGAAACAAAGGCCGAAGGTGGATTTATAGAGCCAATTTATAACAAGTTAATTAACAATAAGTCAGCCATAGATATATTATCTCAGCTAATTGTAAAAGTTTATTTCCCTAAAGCTTTACAACCCGCTTTGACCGAATTCTTCGAAATTAAAGTGATTTCAGTAGCTAAAGGTTTGCATGAAGAAACTACTATTACTCAATATGATTGTAATTTAATAGACGAGCTTATATCAGAGTTTGAGTTTTAATTTAGTATTTGCTTAGTTGAGTTACTTTATCTACCATTTATATATTCGGGTGAAAAGCATTAAGAGCAGCAATAATTTATTGCTGCTCTTATTTGATAATAATTGTATTTAGAGAACTGTACTAATGTCGAGCAACTTTTTATAGTTTCTTAGGGAAGCTATCCCATCTTCAACATGAGCTGCCCAGGCTTGTTGATATGCCTTTGAATTCAGCTCTGGATAGCACATTTTTAGCATCAATTCAGTTACTTCATTAGTCTCACCTAACCAAGTAAATTTATCTAACACCAATGCGCCATCAAGTTTGGCTTCTTGGCCACGATACCTGAAGTCTGACTCGATTGAGCGAAAAAAAGCGATACGCGCAGATACGTTTGGTGTAATGCCGGTATATTGCTTTAATTTTTTTAACTGCTCTTCAGTAGAGCGAGTTAAGTTCATGCGATTTGGTAGCATTAGTTAGCTCCTACGACTGTATCTTTATGCGCTTTACTATTCATAGAATGTTGTTCCCAGAAGTAACCTTCTTTTAAGCTTGATGACTTAGTTGTGCCATCAAACTGAATTTCGAATGCATGGGAAATATCACCTTTAAGGTAATTGCTTCCAAAATATGCCTCATCAATTTCGGTGTCCGTAGATAAAATTATCACCTGATGACTAGCTTCTGGGAAGTAGTGTTCGATCAGTTTATCTCTATGCTTTGAGTCGAGTCGGCCAAGTGGCGTATCGATAATGATTGGCAGTTTTTTACCTGATGTTTTCCCCAATGCTTCAAGAATTGAGATTGCATAGATTTGCTTTTCACCCGCAGATAAGCCTTTTCGGTTGACGACTTGTTTATTTTCATCGATTAACTCGACATCGAAGGTATTGGTATTGATTCTGGCCGACATCTGTAAATCTTCTTTACGAGCAAGCTTTTGGTAACTTTTGATGAACTCTGCTTCAAGCTGTTTGACTCTAACTGCAGTCAACTGTTCACTAAAGTCAGCTAATAAGGCATGGGTATTTTGTGCGTTAGTAACAGAAGCTTCAGCTGTGGTAGCTACTTTATGTTTGTCATGCAGTTTTTGAACCTTGCGGGCAAAGTCTATAGCCTCACGGTATTTCTTTTTAGCCGCTTCAGTTGTATCACGGTGTTCAACAATCGCAGTAGTACGTTGGCTGTTTAGCGCTTTTAGGACGTCGAGTTGTTCTTCAAGTTGGTCTTGGTCTGGTGCACGGGCGATATTAATAGAGATAGAATCAAGCTGCTCTTCAACTATGGTCAAGCGTTTGCGTGCTTCATCGAAGCGTTTATATGAAGAAGGCGCTTGGTTGTTAATCTGTGCTTTGATTTGATCGTATTCTCTATCGGCTAAATCAAGCTGGATATCAGTCTTAATTTGTTGCGACTCTCGTTCGTTTAAACACTCTTTGATTGTTTCTAATGCCACAAAGGAATTAGATAGCGAGAATGATAACTTCTGCTCTAATTCGGTTAAAAAGCCTTTTAGCTCAGAGTTAAAACTATCAGCTTGTTTTGCTTTTTTTTCGACTTCCAACTGATTGAGCAGTGCTTGCATAGCATTTGGGGCTAAAGCGAAGGGGAGGTGGCCTTCGATCTCTGCTCGTAGTGTCTTTTCGAGCTCTTTACGTTCAGCGTCGAGTTCAAGTTGTTTGGTTTTTTCTTGCTCGCGACTTTGGGCCCAAGCCCCACCTCGTGATGACAGGTCTAATTCAGTTTTTTCAATATCTTTAGCTATTAACTCAATCTTTGCGCGGCACAAAGCTGCTTTGTTGGTTAGGTCAACAGCAGCACGTTCAGCGGCTACTCTTTCTGATTCTAGCTTTTCAATTTGCATTTTGATGTTGTCAGGCATTGCGGCAGCATCATGGCGTTTGAGGTAGATAGCTAAATCGCTACGAAGACGCTCGGCTACATCAATACCTAGTAAACGTCTCACTGCTGTTTGTAGTACTTCACCCGATTCATCTTCTGCTAAATCAGCAATTTTTTCGCCATCAAAAAAGAATAAATCAGAGATGCCTGGCGGAATAAGTTCATTTAAAAAGCTTTGGCATTGCTCGTAGCTCATGCTGCTTAGTTCGCTGTTGTCTTGCTCTAAGACCAACTTATCTTTTTGTCCGCGTTTCCAGCCTCTAGTGACCAGGTATTCGCTTTCAATACCATTTTGGCTATGAGTAAAGATGAGTTGAATTGAAGCTTTATCAGCAGTAATACCTACACCATTATGAATAAGTGCATCTAGCTGCTCTTGATACTGAGCTGAATTCATACCACGGCCAAATGCAGCTCGCCCGTATAAAGCAACACGCACTGCAGATAGTATTGAGGTTTTACCAGCACCATTTAAACCGCCAAATAATATGATGGGTGATGCGCTTGCCTGATGTTGTCGTGTGACTCTAGGCGCTAAATCAATTTCATGAACACCGCGGAAAACACGATAGTTATTAACCACAAGGCTTTTAATAATCATTTTACAATTCCACCTTGGCTTGTTTTTCTAGTTCAAGTAATTCTTGCTCGTATTTATCTATTTGATCTTTATGAATATCAAAATCTGACTTACTTTGCAGCTGGGCGTGTCGCTGTTTAATTTCTTCGAGTGTTCCCCAGTCTTGCCTTAAGAGTGTCGCTATTTTATCAAAGACACCGGTACGCCTACTGAGGCCTTCTAAAGAAAGTTCTAGGTCGAGGAGTTTTTGTACCATTTCAGGCTCTACGTTATATTGCTCACCTAAGTCCAAGAGAATTTGTGCTTCAATTTCACCAAAACTTGAGTTGTCGTTAATAACCCAATTAAGGTCGACACCAAAAACTTCGCGATAAATCTTTGGCAGTGAGTCAGCCCAATCTGGTTCATTAGGGTCATTTAGCCACTCTTGGCGGATTGCATGTAATTCAGGCTCAGTAACTAAAGTGACTGAATAACCCTCTTTATTGAATTCTCTTTGTTGCACTAATAGCTCTGTTAGCCATTCTTTACGAAATTTAAGCCAGTATGGTCCAGGAACATGAGCTCGTTCCTCTGATAGCTCTTGACCGTCTTTTACTCGCTGGTAATTGACTTTTCCTACTCGTCGTTTGTAGTTGCGGTAGATATCTTTATTAGCAGGAACGTTCGTTTCAGCTAGTTTGTTACGGAATGTCAGCAATGGTTGCATCCACTCTTCACCATTTTGAATTAGGCTTTCCATAGCACGGTCTTTGGTGACTACAGTACATGTCCAGCAACCGAAACGTGAATTTCCACACGATGGGGTGCTATCGTCGATAACCATAGGGCATTCACCTTGATCAGATGAATCTTTATATAAGTTCCATAAAGTAAGGTTTTTACCTCCCCATGGGTTTTCCCACTCTAAGTCATATTCATCAGACCATTTTTTACCAATCCCCATAGGGGATATGGTGACTTCTAAACTACAGGCTCTAATTAGCTTCCACACATCGTCCATACTCCATGTATCAATAGGAGTATAAATAAATGCATTGGCTAATGTGGTGTGGCGGGCAAGTCGGGTGTTCTCGATTTTGTGCTTAGCAATAACCTGAGCACGGGAGGCACTTTCTTGACTACGTGAGCCTAAAATAACGATGACTTCATCGTGCTGTGAGACTTTATCTTTAATAAAGTCACTTACAGGATCAATTTTCATACGCTCGGTACACCAGCGAAAACTTTGCGTAGGTGCAGGGTAACCTTTACCTAATAAGCAAGACCAAAATGTCTGATGTGGCTTTGGTAAGACTTTATGCGTGGTTAGTGGCAGGCCATCGCGTTTGGCATTTTTTCCAATACTATCAAGTGATTTATTTACATGGTCTACTACCAGTGGCGTTTCAACTAGCGTGTCCGAAGCAACAACATATACAGGTTTAGTTCGCTTGGATTCTTCTAACGATAACAGGGCCAAATAAATAAGCGTCACAACAGCTGATGAGTCTTTGCCACCACTGTAGCCAATAACCCATGGTCGATTGTCTGATGTATAAACATTTTGAACATCATCGATAAAATGCTTTAACAACATGCCTTCATTGTTTTTTTGTTCACGTTGTAATTCACGGCACAAGTTAATACTGACTTGATGTTTTAATGAGTCATCAAGGCTGCTGTACTTTTCAAGTTCAGCTGGAAGTGTATTGCTATTTTTGTATCGCTTGAAGCCTGCAAAAAATTCGTTTTGAATATACTCTAATTGCTCTTCGTCTAGCGCATCAGCTTGGAATAAATCAGCCATTTGATGCCTCATTATGTGGAATGTGTTGGTTTTCTAAGGCGCGTTCATCTGGTGTCAAAGGTAATGATAAACATTGCTTCAGTGCATTCGTTGTTAGTGTAATGTTGGTAGATGCTTTACTTAGCTTTCCATGTAGCATGCTACGGTTAGCCCATACAGGGTTTGCTTTACGCCAATCGACATTTTTTAATAGTTTAATTGTTTCTTTCCAGTGATTTGGTTGCGCGGTAATTAATGCACTGCCCAAGGAGCCTAAAGCATGCAGGCCAACACCATGAGCATGGACATAATCTAATCTAAATTGAGATGGGGCTAATTCTTTATTAATTACCATTTGCCATTCAGGTGTAGCAGCGAAAACTGCTTGCCAATAATCAGAAGCTAGTTGTTTTTCTTCTTCGCTAAAGCTGTCTTTTGGACCTTTACTTAGCAGTGCTCGGTTGGCTTGTTTTAAACTACTTAAGGTAAATAGTTTGCCACTTTTTGAACTGATACTGGACTTTTCCATTTCAGTAAAGCCTTCAAATGGCTTAATGCTTTGAGCTAAATATCTAGCAAGTTCAGCACTTTCGTCACGGCTGTCATATAGGGCTGCTAATGATGGGCTAGGTTTGACGGCATATTTATTAAGGTCGGCAAACATCTGTTGGCTTCGCTTTAATCCTTCATCTACAAAAAATAGAACTGGGATATTATCGTGCGCTATTTCAGGTTGCTCTTTGATAGCGGCTTCGATTGCTGCGCGACGGTGCTGACCATCATTAATGAGAATTTGCGCATCCATTGGCACTTTTAAAGTGCCAAGGTTAGGTGTTTTTAAATGATCGTTTTCTTCGAAATGGACAGATGAAGCTACTGATACCGTTAAAGCTGAAAAAACATAATCTTTAGGGTTTTCTACTAGGTAGCGGACCATTTCTGGAATGCGAGATTTGTTTAGTGTGCGCTGAGCTCTTAATTCAGGAGGTACTTCTTCCTCATCAAATACGAAGATTTTAGGAATGGTACTTAAGGGGCAAGTGGCAATATAAAAAGGTTTTCCGGCCTGAATGCCTCTAACTGCAGGAAAAGAAAAGCAATAACCGTCTTGTGAATTATCCATGAACCGCCCCTAACGTTATTAATAGTATTAATTGTAGCTCTTTAACGTGAAAATATCACGTTAAAATTGTAATTGACGTTAAGTTTGTTGTGGATAGGAGGTTATTCTAGAGGATTATTAGGACTATTGCACGGTTGAAAGGCAAATTTAGAGCTTAAGATTAATAGAGTAGTCGTTAAAGCTGATAGAATCTAAAGCCTCTTATTTCAAGTTCTTTAATTTTTAAAGCTGTAGTGATAAAACTCAAGTTAGTTGGCCTTGAATGGGCTTCAAATAGATCTTCTTTTTGGAGGCGTTTATCAAAACTCAGCTGCTTTTTGTAGTTAACATCCGTCAGTTCTAAAAGCAGATGTTTGTTGATTAACGGCGGTCTTTTGTCTTCCTCTATATAGTCAAAAAAATCCACATCGAGCTGCCACATTTTCACTTTTATACGTTCGCGTAGGGTGGGTAGGGGGCTGGTGTCAAAGTTGTCATATCCCATAAAACTAACCTTGCCTGAAGTGATATGGATTTTAACTAGGTCAATCTCATCAAGCTCACCATAGAGTTGTACCGCAGCCCCAACATAAACCCGCAACAGTGCAGGCAACAAAGGGATGAATTTTTTGTGCAGCTCTAGTGAGTGCCCTTGGTTTAGCTTACTGGCAGGGAGTGAGTTATGTGCTGCAATACAGGCTTGCTCTATATCTTCGGTATTTGCGATGCGGTATAACAATATTTTTGATTCGCTTTGGGCCACTCTGTTGGTATCAAAAAATACTTTTATGTCTCGCTTTAGTTCTTCGGGTAACTGCTTATAGCTCTTGTGCTGCTCGAATTGACTCAAGGCTAAATACACTAATAGATCTTCTTTGCGTGCGGCTATGGCAGCTTCAAACTCTGTTTGCGCTTCACATCCTTGTACTTGCAGTATGAGTTTCAGTGCTTTTTTGGGATTGCCTAAATACTCACAGAGTTGCTCAGTTTGGTTAAACTCGTCTTTTGCGGGTAAGCGACCAAGGGCTAAACATGTGTCCCAAAATTGATTAAGTAACTCATGGTGTTTACTGAACACGAGTCTGGCTTGCTCATCGCTAGTAGGTTTTGGTGCTGTTAGTTGTTTCCAAGAGTGATGACGTTTAAAGCGACTCGACAGAAAACGTTGTTCTTCTATTTTGTCTTTGAAGACATAATAAATACCAGGAGCGATAGCTATAGCATTTTCGTCTAAGGTTCGTTCGATGTAGCCTTTAAGCTCTGCTTGCGCAAAGTACTTTTGAAAGGTGTTTATTGAAGTGATAATGCCATCTTTATAAGGTGTAAATTGGCTGATAAATTTGTCATTGGCTAACATTGCAGAAACGACAAGTAATTTTGTTGTAAGCTCCCAAGCGCCGAGTAGCGCTTCATCTCGTTCTATTTTGTCTTCAATCACGTTAATGACAAAGCCGATGTTAACTAAGTCTGATTTAACTTTATCTGCTTCGGGGCGAAAGTTTGGGTCCCAACCTAACGCTGCGAGGCCGTGAGCCTCTAACTCGATTAAGTCATCGCCTCTACCACAGCCGTAATCGAAGATAGTGTATTCGCCATTGAGGCAACCTTGCTTGGCGAGTTGTTTCATAGGGGCTGAAAGGTCGTGGCGCACTATTGCTGTTTTGTGGCGGTCAATTTTTGTTGCGGTTGTATTACTTTGTTTTATGACTGCAGAGTTGCGAAATAATCGACCATCGACAAGTTCATATCCATGTTGAGCAATAATCCGCTCCCATGATTGTTTAAACCCAATCATCCGAGTATTTGCGTACAATCCTGCATTTTCTCCTTCTTGAGTGATATGAACGAAATTCTCATAAGCTTCATGTCTAGTTGGAAGCATGGTTTCTTTACGATGGAGAATTGGGGGGTTATCACTTTCTTCATACTTTGTGATTCTATGGGATAACTTTACTAAATCGATGGTGAGACTTTGAGTTAAAGCTGGATAAGCTTCAGTGAAAAAGGTTGGGTAGGACAGTAAGGATAATTTGAATTCATTTTTGTTGAGTTTGACTAAATCCCAATGGTCTTGTTCGATGTTAAGTGCATTACCCACAGCATATATAAAGTTGGATAGTTCAGAGGGGAGCTCAGATAGGGCATCTTTATGGATGTAATGAGCATCAGGCAGTTTTTTACCAATTGGCATTGTAGATACAAGTTGCTTAAATAGCGTGGCATCCATTTAGAGGTCCTATCTCAATATATTCATGATTCGTTTTATTGATTCTGTTTTAAACTGTTCACTTGGTAGAAATAACGATTTCCACGTTTTATAGATTTTAATCTATTGGCTACTCTGAGATGGATCAACTCGCAACTCGTTACCTTGAGAAGCTTCATGGTTTCTTGACTGTTGGTGTATTCGATCTTTTCAGCAGCTGAGTCGATAATTATCTTATCCATTAGTAACTCACTTCATCAATAAGCTGTATCACTTTATCATCTCGCCCCTTAAAAGAAGGGGAGCGGTGCTTGGTTACATCGTGTGTTTTCATCAGCTGTAAAAACTGATTCATCTCAGGGCCATAACTAATATGGATAGGGGTGTTTTTACCATAGTAATACATTCTATCGAACTTGAGGTTTTGGCTTATCCATTTGGCTACAACTTGCATATCAACTGATTTATCTTGAATAAAGAAGTCACAGGCAGCGCCTAAACGATTGCATATTACTTTTTGATTACGATTTACTTCATGTGAACAATGCTGGTCAAGTGATGGGGCAATATGTGGATTCTTATTCTTCGCAATAAGCCTTGCTAATTGTGGTGAGCAAAACCCGTAAGTTAATTCCAATGGGCCGAATTGCTCATATAACGGATCGAGTATCTTAGTTGCAAGTTCGCTTAATGCTTTCCATGTATCAGCCTGTTTAGGTAAATTATCGATCTGATTATTCGCTAAGGTTTCACCACTCAGAATTAAATGCTCAAAACTGAAGTGTTTACTAGCTTTTGTTTTTAGGTGAATTTCTGACAATTTTATTACCTTGTTGTGATACTAATTAAACCTTAACGCTAAATACTAACCATGAAAAGTTAGATATTGACTTGAATCTAATTCTTACCCCAAAAATAGTGTTATGTTATTTATGGTTATTAGATGATTCGGTGATGGCACTGAGTCTATTTACCTTAAATAAGGCGGCGAAATGGATTTTGATTCCTTGAAAAAGAAGCAACGTGAAATTAGGCATGGTTTCCCTGAAGGTTTGGCATTACGAGTTCATCGCTCATTGAGTTGGCTGGCAAAATCTGAACAGTGTCAGGATGACAAAGATAGTCAGTTTATTTTTTTATGGATAGCCTTTAATGCCGCTTATGCTCAAGACACTGAAGTGTTAAGGCATACAGAATCAGAAGCGTTTTCCAAGTTTATGTCAAAGCTTGTCGAGCTAGATAAAGGAAATCACCTTTACTCACTTGTTTGGTCTGAATTTTCTTCTTGTATTAGGGTGCTGTTAGACAACCAATATGTGTTTCAACCTTTTTGGGATTTTCAAAACGGAAAACTTACAGAAGAAGAGTGGGTATTACGTTTTTCAAATGCTAAAGCCAGTGCAAACGTTGCACTTTCAACTAAAAGAACTGACCAGCTTAATACAATCATCCTGCAGCGTTTATATACTCTCAGAAACCAATTAATCCATGGTGGCGCAACTTGGAACAGTTCTGCTAATCGCGATCAAATACGAGATGGTGTCGCTTTTCTTTCAAAGCTCGTGCCTATTATTATCAACATAATGATGGATAGCTCGGATCAACTTTGGGGCGATGCAAATTACCCAGTTGTTAACGTTTAAGTTGATTTATTTACCCATCTAGATGTAGTTTGTTTATTCACCGAATATATAATGTCACTTTGATTTAGAAAAGGAATTTTAACATGACAGCACCACAACTATACAAGCTCTCGAAGACTCCGAACGGCAGGGAACTATGGACTTATATGGCTGCGATTCTTAAAGTCACCAACATGGATGAAGGTCAGGTATATCCACTGAATAAGTTTCTTGGAAATTTCAAAACGCACCTAGATAATGATCGTATCTCTCGTGTTGAAGGGGGTTATCAGCTTTCGTCAAAAGGAAAAGATTATTTTAAAGATCGTTACAGCCCTAATAGTCGCCAACATGTTGAGGTATCAGAGGTTGAGATAATGATTAAAGGCTTAACAACAGGTGTCGGTTTCGGTGATTGGGAACCTCTACTTTAATTAATCTTCATTTGTGCAAGTTTGGCAGAAGGATTCTTATATTGAGAAATGACTCTGCCTAAACTTTTGGTTCGTCATGTTGTATTGCTCGTAAACCCCAAAGTGTCAACTTATCTCAGGGCGAAACATACCTTTCAATTCGTAAAAACAACACGCTGTTTGGCTCTATAGGTGTAAAATAGAAACACTATCCTTAAGTAAGGTACTTCATGCAATTTATTCCAATCGATAAGCCGCAATACCGTAAGCGTCTTAATGTGTTGCTCATTTCATTAGTTGCTTCTCTAACGATACTTTCATTAGCTTTCGGCTCAATATTGATTCAATTTTTTGGCAGTGATGAGTTAGTCAGAGGTGAACCAACAGGGCATTTTCACCTTAATCTTATCGGTGTGTTACTTGCTGTTGTAAGCTGCAGTTTAGTGATGAATGCGATTAAAACTAAGCCTTACATGAAAGAGATTTATTGGGTATGGCAAGTTAAGCAATTACAGAATCGCATCTATAGAAAATTGAAGAAAGTGCTCGCTGCGGCAAAAGAAAACGATGTTGATGCGATTACAATTTTACTTTACTACTATCACAGTCAAAAGAAGGTGTATGAGCTAGATAATAACACTTTGACCATGGTAACTGTTGATAGTGATATTAGAAGAATTGAGGCACAAATTGCTGATTTAAACTTAACTATCACCCTTGATGATTTCTCCACTGATTTACTCGAAGAACTTTAATTGATGAGCTTTAATCAGTCTAAAGTAGAGTAGGAACAATATATTATTGGTTCAAATAAAACAGCCTATCAATTGCTTGATAGGCTGTTTTTATAATGCTTTAA
The DNA here is from genome assembly GCF_030548905.1 of Shewanella sp. 2_MG-2023. Classification (NCBI taxonomy): domain Bacteria; kingdom Pseudomonadati; phylum Pseudomonadota; class Gammaproteobacteria; order Alteromonadales; family Shewanellaceae; genus Shewanella; species Shewanella sp. 2_MG-2023. Next base: position 318,373 of record NZ_JAUOSO010000003.1, on the reverse strand, counting down.
AAATGTGATATTTAGCTGTTACAGAACAATAAGCTCAACACGGATATTGCCACGTGTCGCATTTGAATAAGGGCAAACTTGATGTGCTTTTTCTACAAGAGCTTCAGCGTCGGCTTTAGACATACCAGGTAGGGTGATTTTTAATTCCACGTCAATAGCAAAGCCTACGCCAGCTGTATTAGCCCCAATACCTACTGTGGCTTCAACTGAAAGGTCTGAGCTCAATATTTTCTTTTCTTGGCCGGCAACAAATTTCATCGCGCCAATGAAACAAGCTGAATAACCTGCTGCAAATAGTTGTTCTGGATTTGTTCCTTCACCACCTGCGCCCCCTAGCTCTTTAGGGGTACTAAGATTAACTGATAGCTTATTATCAGATGATACTGATTTTCCGTCTCTTCCGCCTGTAGTTGTTGCTGTTGCTGCGTATATGATATCCATTGAAAACTCCTAATCGATTTAATTCTATATTGATAATGAGTGACTCAATTGGATACCCACTATCCATTGACTCAATGATAAATACGATACGCCAAAATTAAATTGCGCGCAACTTAACTTGTGATGAATTATTGAATAGAAAATTTTTGTATTTAAAAACAATATTCTACTGGCTGTGGCTATTGCTATACTTGCGGCTTGTAGTTGGGAAAAGCAGATGATCTAAAAGAAAAGCTAATCCGTACAATATTTATCTAATTAATCCGGTCTTATTTAATGATGAGTCAATTTTAACTGCAACTTTTATATCTTTCACTGGTCATATAATAAGCGCAGTTCAATAAAGTTAGAAGTAACACATATCAGTTACTAAACCAGTAAAGTCATTCTTTTCTTTATAGTTTTACGTATATATTTGCTGATTATTTGTGCGCTAAAGTTGTACATGTTAGGATTGTTACAAAGTTTAACAGGTGGAGTGAGTAGAAAATGAATACCAATTTAACAAAAGAAGAATTAGCTTGTTTTAGCGAATTATTTGCTAAGAAGCCTTCTGCTGTTAAAGCTTCTGATGATACTCATTCTGACACCGTTGCTGTAACAACTGAAATCCCTTCAACATTAGCGAGGTTGCTTGGTAAAACTCAATTAACCCTATTGGCTGAAATTAGTCATTACAGACTCTGGTTTCCATTAAGTATTGCAATGGATGAATTGGGACAGTTTGCGCCTACACTTGGCATTCCTGAAGTTGTTGATACACGCGGAGCTGATCGCAGTTGGAGAATGAAAGAACTTGATAATGTCAGAATCATTGATTTTGATACCAACCTTGCTATTGAAGTGTTATCGCTTTCTAGTACGGGCTTAACTCTTTATGCTCCAAACATTTCGGATGATGTTGAATCACGTCGTGCTAAGTTGATTTTAACCAAAGACATCAGTTTTGAAATCGAATATCAAATTGTACGATCTGAAAATGGCGTTATTGCAGCTACTATCGTGGTGAGTGATGAATCAAGAGAAACCCTAAGACAGTTTCTATTCTCTATGCATAAATCAAAATATTCATACCTTTACGAACATCAAGCTAACCCATCTAAAGATGAAGAAGATAACATCTTAAAAATAAACCCTTATTAGGTGATTCTAACCTTTGTGTTGGTTAATAATAAGCGTCGTTATACACCTAATCTAGGATGTTATAGTCACTAAGTTAATTGTTTAAAATTAATTGCTATCTCTTAGCTCTATCTTCTCTTCTCTCTTAACTTCTTATCTAGCCCTTGTCGTTATTAAGCACTTGTTCCTCGACAAGCAAGACAGCTGTTCAATACCACTTCCTGAAATCACGTAACATTAAAATCAACTTTCAAGCTTTGGGCTAAAGCCTTAGTGAAGTCATTGTCGGCTTTAGCTTGGACTAAGATACACAGCTCATCTCCAACAGGCGTAAAGCGATAGTAACTGAATAATAAGTTATTACTTCTTGGGGATATTTTGATTTGATGGTCTGTCATGCTAAGTAAAATAGCAGCATTTTTTTCTAAAATACCGGTTTCAAATTCACTGCTATGCAATATCCCAGCATCCATTAAAGTGAGAATACTTGAATAGGGCAGGCCAAACTTTGAAAGGCCGACATTTACAGTCGATGTCTTTCTAAAATACTGCTGTATCCCACCTTGAATTCGGTAACCGTTCAATAGTTTATAACGGGTTTCGGTGTTTAATTTAACTGACATTCCCAGCGCTTTTTCAAGTATTTGCGCTTCACGTTGCGTGAGCTGCTTTAAAATAGCTAATGTTCTGAGACTAAACTTACCTGGTTTGACTATTTCACTGGCAAGGATCCTTGCCCACAAATCCTGCATTCTGCGAGAGCTGATTTGTTCAGCCATTTGAAAGAATTGATAACTCCAGTCTGGGTCAAGGTCTTCACCTGTTACATCTGAAGGGGTGTAATTGAGCGCGAGTGAAAAAATTGTTTCTAAATTTAATTGATGCAAAATCTGATTTTTTTGTAATCTGAATTGCGAACGTTCACCGATAGATGCTTGAGATGGACGGTATTCCTCTTCACTTGCTAAACCGAGCATTTTGCCAAGTAACAGTGCCTTTTTACGTGCAGAAACGCCTGCATTTGTTTTGTCAGCTTGTTTTGGATGATTCTCTGCCATTATTGCTCTCTTAGCCCAAGTACTTGACTGGGTTATATCGTATCATCATTTATTTTAGTTGATTTGCCCCAATTTGTTTCGTTTCCAGGTTGAGGCATTGACGGAATATTTAACGATAATATCAATGAACATAACGCAAACAACACACCGATCATAAATACCCATTGTGGTGAGCTTAACCATAAAATACCCAGTAAGGCTGGAATGATGACAGCAGCAATATGATTAATGGTGAAACTGACTGACATACTTGCAGCAATATCTTTAGGGTCTGCAATTTTTTGAAAGTACGTCTTCATAGCAATAGCCATAGCAAATAGTAGGTGGTCGATAACATACAAAGCTGCTGCAACTTGTGCGTGCTCTACAAAGGAGTAGCTAGCAAAGACAATGATAAGCCCGACATACTCGATAACAAGAGCATTTCGTTCGCCAATTCGTCCAATAAAACGACCAATAGCTGGAGCAAAAAAGAGATTAACAACGTAATTTATTAAGAATAATGCAGTAATTTCCGAAACCGAGTAGCCGAATTTTTCCACCATCATGAACCCAGCAAATACCATGAAGATTTGTCTTCTGGCACCGGATAAAAATGTCAGTGCATAGTAAAGCCAGTATCGTTTTCTAAAGATAAGTTTCTTATGCTGCGGCTCAGCGATTTCAAACCTTGGGTAATAGAAGGCCATGATTAAGACAGCTATTAATCCCAATGTGCCAATGATGCCATACATCCAAACATAGTCGAGCTTCATCCAGCTCATCACTAGCCAAATACTACCGTAGCCCATCAGTGCAGCAGCTGATCGCCATGCTAACGCTTTACCTAAAAAACCAGCCGTATCTTGCTTATCTACCCACTGTAATGTGAGCGATTGGTTAATTGTTTCAAAGTAATGGAAGCCAATCGACATCAGAACAGTGGTGAGATATAAGCCCAGCACAGAAGGAAAAAAACCTGTGATGGCAATACCGATGGATAAGACAGCGAGTGAGATTAATGCAAAAGATTGTTCACGAATAAGTAATAAAACGAAAATAGCGGTGAAAGCTAAAAAACCTGGCACTTCGCGCAAGCTTTGAAGCATTCCTATTTCAGCACCACTAAATGCCGCTTTCTCAATAACAAAATTGTTGAGAAGCGCTTGCCAGACAGCAAAAACCATCGACATAACGAAGGTCATCCACAATAAAAGCTGCTGAGGGTTCTTACTCGAATGGGCTGGCATAAGGCTATTTTCCTGAATTTAATCCATTAAACGCATGGTTACACAGTTTGCAATTTTACGCCAAGTGTAAATCTATTGTAAATGAGGTTGCAAAAATAAATGTAAATTTTAATGCAAATGATTATCATTTGGAGTATTGTGTTGCCGTAATAACAAAGCACGCAATTATTGTGGAGAATGAGATGAGCAAAAAGTTAACGCTGTTGGCAGTATCTATAGCGAGTGTAATTGGGTTAGGTGCAACAAATGTGGCACATGCAGCAATATCGGCTGATGATTTAGCTAAAGCAATAGCAAAGCAAGAAGCTGAAATTGCGGCACTTAAGCAACAATTACAAGAATTGGCTAAGCAGCAATCTCTTCAGAGTGAATCTCAAAAGCAAATTGAAGTGGCTCAACACGAGCAACAAGTAGCAGTTAAACAAGTCAGTGAAACGGTGTCACAAGCGGAAGAGCGTTACAGTAAATTCTCATTCAAGTCTTATGGTTCAGCCAACTTCACCAGTGATGAATACTTCGATAATGTTCAAGACACGACGCCAGAAAGAAGAAATCGTTTTGATTTAGAACGAATAGTCACTGAGTTTGGTTATCAATTTAACGATGCATGGAGCATGGAAGTTGAAATTGAATATGAGCACGGCGGAACAGGGGCTGCGCTCGAATATGATGGCTTTGATGAGTTTGGTGAGTTTGAAACCGAAACAGAAGCAGGCGGTGAAGTCGTTGTTGAAAAAGCTGAAATACGTTATCGCCCAAGTGATGCTTTCGGGGTTAAATTCGGTAATATCCATTTGCCAATCGGCTTAACTAGCACTCTGCATAAACCTAATCAATATCTCACAGTATTACGCCATAAAAGTGAAGCGGCGATGATCCCTGCTGTATGGAATGAAAACGGTATTGGCGTTTATGGTGAAATCTCTGATTTTCATTATCAAGCACAGATCGTCAGTGGCCTTAACTCTGAATATTTCAGAACTTATGATTGGGTTGCATCTGGTCATCAAACGCGCTTTGAGCACGTAAACGCAGATGACTTAGCATTTGCGGGTCGATTAGATTACGGCAATTTCAAAACCGGTAGCGCAATTGGTGTGTCTTATTATTACGGTAATACCTCAGGCAACCGCAACAAGAGTAACAAGCTAAATGTTGATGGCACGTTGAGCATTGTGACAGCATCAGCAGCCTTTGTTGAAGGCCCATGGGTGCTTCGTGGTCAGTACATGTATGGCACATTAAGTGATACTGATGCGATCACTCAAGCCAACAAAACCACCCCTGGTTTACGTCCTGGAAACTTCGCTCAGTTAGGGTCTAAATCTCAAGCATTTTTTGTTGAAGCGGGCTTTAAGCTTGATGATTATCTCGATATCCCAATGACAGTCTTTGCCAATATCGATTATTCAAATCCATTAATGGAAGTAGAGAGCGGCACTGCAACTAAGCGTTATGAAAACACGTGGAGCAGTATCGGCGTGAACTATTTCCCAATTCCTGAAATTGTCATTAAAGCCGAAGGTGGTTTACAGCAAGTCGCTGTTGCCAGTATTCCAGATACCAACTTTTTTGCCTTAGGTGTGGGTTACCAATTCTCGCTTTAATGCAGGTGTAAAGGCTGACTGCTTTAACGGCATTCAGTCAACAAGTTTTAGAAATGAACGTGCTGAAGTTAGTCAGCAAATATTATTGATTTAAATGGAGTTTTACATGAATTTTAAGTATACAGCGATTGCATTAACTTTAATGGGTACATTGGCAGCATGTGGCGGTTCTGGCTCAGATTCGAGTGACACAGGAACAACGGATCCTGTTGTACCTGAAACGGGCTTCACTTTCGCTGCAACTGAGATGGTCACTAATTTAACTGATGATGTGATTGTTGCTGGATATGCTGATTTAGCGGCACAAGGTGATGCACTGTTACTGGCTACCCAAAAGCTATTAAATTCAACGTCTCAAGCTGATTTAGTGGCTGCACAAGATGCATGGAAAGCGGCTCGTAAACCTTGGGAACAGGGGGAATCACACATTTTCGGTCCTGTTGATTCACTGAGTATCGATCCTCATTTAGATAGCTGGCCTTTAAATACCACAGATCTTCAAACTCAGCTGGATAACAGCAATGGTTTTGACGCTGAAACAATTAAAAGTTGGAATGATGATGTTCAAGGTTTCCACACTATTGAGTTCTTGTTATTTGGTGACGGTGTTAATGACAACACTAAGTTAATTAGTGAGCTAACTACAGCTGAACGTGAATACGTGATTGCGTTATCAGAAGTTTTCCGTGACTACGCAGTGCAACTTGATGATGCTTGGCAGGTTTCTCATAACCCACAAGATACTAACGCATTACCATACGCTGACTTATTAAAATCACCTGGTAGCGACAGCAATACCATTTATTCATCAGAGCTTGCTGTTATTGAAGAGTTAATTAACGGCATGATTGGGATTGTTGATGAAGTGGGTAACGGTAAAATTGCCGATCCATTCGGTGACTCACTTGCCAATGCAGATACGTCAAAAGTTGAATCTCAATACTCTTGGAATTCATTAACCGACTTTGCTGACAACATTCAAGGTGTTCGCAATGTGTACCAAGGTGAGTTTATTGGCGGTGCTGACAAGCAAGGCATTATCGACTTTGTTGCCGCTGCAGACAGTGATTTATCAGTGCGTATAGCAAGTGAAATTGATGATTCAATCCTAAAAATCCAGGCGATTTCTGGCAGCAACAACATGCCATTTCGTCAAGCTATTTTAGATGAAGATGGACGTGCTCGTATTGAAACGGCAGTGACCGCATTAACAACCTTACAAGCCTCATTAGAGTCAGATGTTATTCCACTATTATCTGAGTGGAATGCCCAGTAATTTCTATTAAATAGTAATAACGATAGCGCTACTGATACTGAGCCAGTGTCAGTAGCGCGATTTGATGACATTGATGAAGTTGGCCGTAAGAGCATGACAAGTCAAATAAAGTGTTTTGAACACCGTCGGTAGAGATACCGGTCTTGATATAAGAGTGTCTAAGATGAGCAAGAATCCCAAAGCTGTTAACGCCCCTAATTATCCTAGTTTAAATGGTAAAACCTTACTGGCCTCCATTGTCAGTGTACTCATGTTATCTGCCTGTGGTGGCAGTGGTGATGATGAAACCCCGACAGTAACCGAGCCTCCAGTTGTCATCTACCCTGACTTTACTGATATTACTGCCAGTGGTGGTGATACCACTACTTATGATGCGGGTAATTCAGGCCATGGTTTTTCAACGCCTTCACCCAATTTAACCGAAGCCGATTTAGCCCTGCATCTCGAAGGAGACGCTAATTTTGAGATCTCGTTTACCACAGCACCCAATGAACAGCATCCAGAACAAGATGGCTTAGGTCCAGTATTTAACAATGCTGATTGTAATTCTTGTCACCAACGTGACGGCCGCAACTCAACCCCATTTTTAGCGGCAGATGAAACACGGGTTAAATTAGGCTCTGATGCGGGTATTTTTTTACGTATTAGTAAAACTCCCGATGAAGAGTGTATTACCCCAACTGCGGATAACGACTATTGTGCGCCGATTGCAGTCCCTGATTTTGGCGGGCAGTTATTTCACCGTGGCGTATTAAAAGCACGTGCTGACTGGCAGGATAATGCTTTTGGTGGTCAAGCGGATGTGTACTTGTCTTATGAGCGCAGTGCAGTGACTTATAGCGATGGAACTAGTGTCGAATTGAAAAAGCCAATTTTTGAAGTCGAGAATCCTTATGATGCTCCAGGTGAAACTAAGCAAAGCGCTAACGTCACGTCCAATCTACTCCAAGATGACGTGTTAATGGGCTGGCGAAATGGCATGCCTGTTTTTGGATTAGGTTTACTTGAAGCGATCCCTGAAGCAGATATTTTAGCCCTTGCAGATGAAAATGATGCGAATGACGATGGCATATCTGGCCGTCCAAACTGGGTGTTTGATGCTATTAAAGACCGTAACGGCGATGAAACGCCAGTATCACTAGGGCGTTTTGGTTGGAAAGCGAATACCCCAAGTGTCAGAGTGCAGTCTTTAGGTGCACTTCGCGGTGATATTGGCATTACTAATCCATTATTCCCTGATGAAAGTGTTGTTGGCACCAGCTTGCATGACTCTTACTTAACCCGTACCGGTTTTGTTGATACTGGTAGTGATGAAAATGGGGCGCCAGAGGCGGATCAGGCCTTTAGTGACGCAGTAGTATTTTATGCTGAAACATTAGCGGTACCGGCAAGACGTAATGTAGATGATAGTGATGTGCGTGAAGGCGCACGTTTATTTACACAAGTTAATTGTAGTGGCTGTCACACACCAAGCTTTACCACTAAAACGGTAGGCGATATTGGTGGTATTGAGATAATAGATTCGCTCAAGGGACAAGTCATTTACCCATTCAGCGATATGTTATTACATGATATGGGTGATGACTTAGCCGATGGTCGCCCTGACTTTTTAGCCAATGGTAATGAGTGGCGCACGCGTCCTTTATGGGGCTTAGGCTTAACGCAAACCGTTAACCCGCAAGCGGGCTTTTTACATGATGGCCGCGCAGCGACAGTGGAGGAAGCCATTTTATGGCATGGCGGTGAAGCAAGTAATAGCAAAGAGGCCTTTATGGCACTAACTAAAGCTGAGCGCGACCAGTTAGTATCATTCTTAATGTCGCTATAACTTTTAAACCCGCAGTTGCCATAATCAACAATTTTAAATTGCTGATTTGAAAAAATTAAGTGGATAACTCATCAGAGTTATCCACTTTTTTGTGAGCCACTCAAAAGTCTTAACTATTAATAGTCGATGTTGCTAATTTGGCGTGATCTGATCCATGTAATTATATTTCGCTTTCTATTAAGATTAGATGTAATAGCATGGTTGGATAAAATCTTGCTGAGTCGTTAACGGTTTAATAATCGTAACTGCTTTTTCTTTATTATCGTCGAGGTGAACGTGAGCAATATTCTAATTATTTATTCAACTGTCCACGGTCAAACCCGTAAGATTTGCGATTACATGCAAGACAAGCTCACCGCAGAAGGTGAAACCGTCACCCTCGCAGCACTTGAAGATAAGCCTGATTTAACTGCTTTTGATAAAGTCTTTATCGGTGCCAGTATTCGCCATGGTAAACATCGCCCTGAACTTTATCAGTTTGTTGCTGATAACAAAGAGGTGCTTGATAGTAAGGCTAATGGATTCTTTTCAGTGAGTTTAGTGGCCAGAAAACCAGGTAAAAATACACCAGATACCAATATGTACATGCAGGCCTTTTTAAAACAAAGTGAATGGCAACCTAAGGTATTAGAAGTGTTTGGTGGCAATTTAGATTATCAATTTTATGGCCCGATGGATCGCAATATCATTCGTTTCATTATGTGGATAACTAAAGGCCCAACGGATCCAAATACCAAAGTTGAATATACTGATTGGGCGAAGGTAGATAACTACGTCGCGCAAATTCAGTCAGCGTAAATAAGTTTAAAGCCAACAATGTACTTGTTGGCTTTATTGATTAAATGACTTGCATTATTAAGCCTCATACAGCACTTAACGCTAAATGAAGAACCAAGCCCTTAGTTAGGAATGCAACAAGGAACAATATGAGCCTAAAATCATCAAAATTTGTCAAGCTGATATCAGAAAAGCTTCATGTCATTGTGATCACGTTAAGTGTTTTTCTGGTAGTGACGAGTCCGTGGATTTTAATTGGTAGCCGATTACGTGCTAAGGCAAGTATTTGGGATAGCTTACATGTTTATATTGGCTTAATCGCAGCGATTTTCGGATTGCTGTTTTTGTTGAAAAACTTACTCAATGGCCATTGGCGTCAGTTCTTTCCGTGGTTAAGATTAGATTTTTCCCAATGCATCGATGAAATTAAGCAGTTAAAGCAGGGCAAGTTACCGAGTTCTGGCGGTAAAGGTATTTTCAGTATCGTGGAAGGTATTGGCTTACTATTAATGGCGTTAGTCAGTATTACGGGGATTGCTTGGTTTATCCTACAAGGCACCAGTGATGCTTTGATGTGGCGTAAATACCACATTATGTTTGCGCAAGGATTTGTTGGCTTTTTAATGCTCCATATTGTGTTTGCTGCATTTCATATTATCGACATGGTGCGTAACTCATAACACAGCTGAAGTTATGATAGTGGTTTACCGATTATTATTTTTGTCCGAGTTTACCTAGTGTTTGTTACAAACGGCATTTATAAACGGCATTTATAAAAATACAGAGATAAAAATACAGATACAAAAAGCCCGACTTTATCGCTAAAGTCGGGCTTTTTAATGTCTTAAAGAGCGCGAGTAGCGCTCATGACTAAATGAGTTACTTCTTTTCTAACGCTAAGTAATTCATCACATCAATCAAGTCACCTAAGGTCGCCATTTCGTTCATGTTGATTGCGTACTTATCGTTAACGATAAATGTAGGCACACTTTGTACTTGGAACATGACTTGCTGTTGACGCCATAGTGCTAGCTTCGCATCAGTTGCGTCGCTATCTGCAATTTTGTCATAAGTTTCAGCATCAACGCCGTTTGCGGCAAATACGTTTTTGATGTCGTCACGGTTGTTAATTTCTGGCTCGTCATGGCTGTGGCCTGGAGCGCTATGGTCGTGATGACCACCTTCGCCTTGAATCGCTTGGAACATTGCAGCGTTTAACGCTTTTTCATTACCGACTTCATGAATAACAGCTAATGCGCGCATAACTTCAGTACCAATCTCGCTGTTCATAAAGTCAACGTGCTTAGTTTCGAAGCCAATCTCTTTGTTCAAGTTACCTTTGATTTCTGGCAGGTATCTAGTTTCCATGTTGTAACAGTTATGACAGTAGAAAGAAAAGAACTCAGAAATCTTAGGTTCGCTAGATGCTGGACCATCAGAAATTTTAGTGTAATGCTGACCTTCAACAAATTTAGATGGAAGAACAGCAACTGTTTCTACAGTTTTTTCAGCAGTGACTTCAACAGCTTTTTCAGCAGTGACTTCAGCAGGTTTACCACAGCCAGTAAGGGCGATTGTGAATGCCGCAAGTGCCATAGTAAATGCAATAGGTTTAATCTTAATCATTTCAGCCTCAATAAAAGTGTCGCGTTACCCGCTGGTAGTTGCGAGAAAACTTAAAATAGTCTTAATTAAGCCAATACTTAATTGCCTTAATATTAACAAGAATTATGACCTAAACGATGATTTATTTCAGGGTTAAATATGTGATGTGATGCGGCTTTCTTATAAAAATAGCTGCATCTAAGTCAGGTACTATCCAGCTTTAGATCGTAAAGTTTGCCATGCTTCACAAACCTGACGAAACTGATGTGCATCTCCGCCTGGGCGATCGGGGTGAAGTTTTAGTGCCAGCTTACGCCATTGCTTACGAATATCTTTATTGGTGGCGCTTGCATCTAACTCAAAAATACTCAGTGCATGGCTGTCATGCATTAATACTTGATTGACGCCAATATACTCTTGATAACTTGACCAAAAGGACTCCAGCATTTCTTTCACCACATTGGCACAAGTATCGTAGTGCTGCCAATCGAGATAATACTCTTTTAACGGCGTATCATGATGTTGTTGCTGGGCGATATCATTGGGTAGAATTCTGAAAATTTGAATATCCATCGCTTGCACTTGTAGCCATTGATTGGGCAATAACAAAGCTTGTAGTTCAAATAATGCGTTCATCAGTAAAAAATTACGTTTGAATAAGTCTTTTTCAGGCTCAGGATCCAGATTATGCATTAAGCCTTTATGTTGAAGTTCACTGGCAAGGTGATGGACTTTCCAGCTTTGACACGAACTCTGAAGCAGAGTGAGGAGGGGCCATATCAGCGGATTATCACTTTTCAAAGATAATCTATCAGTTTCAGACTGTTGACGAAGTTGCGCATCATTTGCTGCAAGCATAGTGTTGGTTTCGCTATGAATTGGCATTAAATTTACTATGCCACAGACATGAAAGGAGTCAATGGTGTTTTTTTGTTCAAGTCTAATTTAAGTCTTAAAGCTCATTTTGTTTAACAAATATGTCGATTAAACGTATTCCTCACAGACAAACCCTGCATATTTGGTATAAAATTCGCCGCAATAAAAATGATAGGGGCCAAAACCAATGACAGATAAACATTACATCAGTGCACAACAGCTACTGGAAGATTCTTTTAAACTTGCGGCGCAGGTTTATGACAGTGGCTTTAGACCACAATTTATTGTTGGTATCTGGCGTGGTGGAGCTCCAATTGGTATTGCCGTTCAAGAATTCTATGATTTTAAAAATGTCGAAACCGATCATATCGCAGTAAGAACCTCTTCTTACTATGGCATTGGTACTGATAAGCAAAGTAAAAAAATTAAAGTACATGGCTTACATTACATCATTGAAAATGCCAATGCAGATGACGGTCTATTGATTGTTGATGACGTATTTGACTCAGGTCGTAGTGTTGATGCGTTAATTGATAAACTACAAAAGTTTATGCGTAAAAACATTCCTACCGATATTCGTGTTGCTTGTCCTTACTACAAGCCCAAAAATACTGCGGTTGATTTAAAGCCAGATTACTTCATTCATGAATCGGAAGAGTGGTTAGTTTTTCCTCATGAGGTCTCAGGTTTAAATCCGCAGGAAATCGCTGAAGGTAAAAGTGATTTTAAGAATATTCAGCATTTGTTTAAGTAAAAGCCGCGAAACTGGTTATTTTTTGCTAAACTAGCAAGCTGAACAGTGCGTCAATGATAGTGACATACACGTGGTTTTAGTCCGTGTTTAGCTACTATCTTGATGCATTTTTTATTACCTAGAAAAAGATAAACATTGATTATGAGTTCTGTAGAAATATTTTCGCCAGCATCAACTGTAACTAAGCCTACTGAAAAGAAACAGTTAGAGCTTTTAGCGCCTGCAAAAAATGCTGACTATGGTATCGAAGCCATTCGTCATGGTGCAGATGCGGTTTACATTGGTGGCCCAGCGTTTGGCGCGCGCCATAATGCGGGTAACAGTGTTGAAGATATTGCTCGGTTAGCAGAATTTGCTCATCGCTATCATGCGCAAGTGTTTGTTGCGCTTAATACCATCTTAATGGATGACGAAATTGAGCAAGCACAAAGCTTAATTTGGTCGTTATATGAAGCTGGCGTGGATGCGCTGATTATTCAAGATATGGGCTTGCTGCAATTGGATTTACCGCCAATTGCAATGCATGCCAGTACTCAAATGGATAATCGTACGCCTGAAAAAGCGGTGTTTTTAGAACAGGTAGGCTTCTCGCAAGTGGTGTTAGCCCGTGAGTTAAACTTACCGCAGATTAAGCAAATTGCTGATACAACAAAACTTAAATTAGAATACTTTGTCCATGGCGCATTATGTGTCAGCTACAGCGGTTTATGTAATATCAGTCATGCCTTTTCTAATCGCAGCGCTAACCGTGGTGAGTGCTCACAAATGTGTCGTCTTCCTTGTGATTTGTCGACTCGTGATGGTGAAGTATTAGCTGAAAATGAGCATTTATTATCCCTTAAAGATAATAACCAAACTGAGAATTTAGAAGCTTTGATTGATGCTGGCGTGACGTCATTTAAAATTGAAGGTCGCTTAAAAGACATCAGTTACCTCAAAAATGTCACCGCACATTATCGTCAACAGCTTGATGCGATTATTGATCGCCGCAATGATCTTGAGTCAATGTCTCATGGTCGCAGCGAATTTACTTTCACACCTGATCCTGAAAAAAGCTTTAACCGAGGTAAAACAGATTACTTTATTAATCAACGCACTGCCTTAATTGAGCATTTTAGTTCACCCAAATACATTGGTGAAAAGGTCGGTACTATTGTGGGTGTTGGCCGAGACTTTATTAAAGTCGACAGTGCAAAAGCCGGTAAAACCATTGAGTTTAATAATGGTGATGGCTTGTGTTTCTTCATTGATGGCTATCAGAAACAACGCTTGTCAGATAATAAAACCAAAGGCTTACGGGTTAACCGCGCCGATGGTAACACTTTATTTTTAACTGACGTCAGCAAAGATCTAAAAGTGGGTGTGGAGTTATTTAGAAACTTCGACCATCAGTTTGATGCGTTATTATCAAAAGACTCTGCCAGTCGTAAAATCATGGTTGATATGGTGTTAGATGATACCGAACAAGGTATTGCCTTAACGGTGTCGGATAACCATCAACACACTGTGACAATTGAACTTGAGTGGGCCAAAGAGCCTGCAAAAGATTATGCCAAAGCGGATGCGAATTTACGGACTCAGTTAGGCAAATTAGGTAACAGTGATTACCGTTTAAACCAGTTGCAAGTTAATTGCGCTAATCGTTGGTTTTTACCGGCTTCAGTGATTAATGGTTTACGCCGCGATGCGATTGCAGCTTTTGATGAAGCACGTATTAATGGTTATCAACGGCCTCTTAGAGGCGAGCATGATAAAGAAGCACGTTTCCCGCAAAAGTATTTAAGCTTTTTATCTAATGTGGCCAATGATAAGTCTCGTGAGTTTTACGAGCAGCATGGCGTAATCCAAATGGAAGATACTTACGAGAAAAACCAAGTACTAACCGATGCACCATTAATGGTGACTAAGCATTGTTTGCGCTACAGCTTCAACTTATGTCCTAAAGAAGTTGAAGGGATTAAAGCCGACCCTATGGTGTTAGATATTGGTAAAGATAGATTGAAGTTAGTCTTTGATTGTCAGAAATGTGAAATGATGATTGTTGGCTCAAACCAATTAGTAAAACAGTAATTTTATTGATTAAAGATAAAAGTGCTCAAAATGAGTGCGAAATAGACAATGTTCGCGTAAACTGCGCGACCTTAATTTAAGCTGAGTTCAGCTAGGAAAAACCGAATAATGAGCAAAAGTAAGAAGTACGATTTTAGAGTATTAGCAGTTGGCGATACTTTTAAAACAGAAATCACTCGTCGTATGAGTGCAACTAAAACAATCGTGTCAAAAAGCCATGATGGCTTTACAACAGAAGATGAAGCTGTTGCATGGGGTCAAAAAGAGCTAACAGCCTTTATGACTACACAAGTTGAGCGTAATAAACGTAAAACTGAAAAGAAAATTAAAGCTAAATCAATTGCTGATGCCATTGCCGCAGAAGCATTAACTAATGAGTCTAGTGAAATTGATTTGACAGATTCAGCGGATGAGCTTGAAGATTAACAGTTAAAATAATACAGTAATACAACATTTTGGTGACATAGTTGCTGTATTTCTGTTTGAATTAACTACGTTTCACCTTTCAGCACCAATACCAAGGATGATTTCGGTATGAAAGCTAGCGCTACCCTAATAATATCTGGGGGGCTGTTGTTATTGAGCCCTTCAAATAATGTAGTGGCCAAAGAGCCACCACCATACATTAACGCCATAACAGCTAATTCAGATGCTGGTGGCGGTTCTGAAGAAAAACAGCTTTCAATCTTTTCTAATAAAGTGTCATTTGAGCTGCCTGTCGGTTGGAAAATGGCCTTTAATTCAGAAAAAGGCAATATGTATAAAGCTGAGTTTGTTCCTGCCGGTGAATCCCTCAATGATTGGTCTGCTTTATTCTGTATTCAAGGATTTGAAGGCTTGGCAACCGATATTGATAGTACTCAATTTCTTAATCGTTTTGCTGATACCTATAAAGATTCTTGCCAAGGCAGTGTGACGTATGAACAGCTTGGTACGACGCAAATTGGTGGCAAAGAAGCCGTTCACGGCATTATCGGCTGTACCAATATGAAGAATATGTATGGCGGTGCGACTGCGAGAACTCGTCAGGGTGAAATTGGCTATTATGCGGTATTAAAAGATACAGAAGATTTGTATCTGCTACATAAATCGATGAGAGGGGAAGTATTTAATGAATCTAACCCACCACTTAATGGCTCAAATCATCGTGATTTTATTTCTAAAATGCTGCAACTTAAATTTCAGCGTTAAGCACTCGATATAGAGACTATTCTAAGTCGTGCTCTGTTTTATTATTTAAGCCATTCCCCTAGCGCAGGTCTCATTGCGCCACCTTCATATTATTCAACCCTTATAACTAAGCGTTGAATAATATGAATGATCTTCATTCTTTATATTAAAAAGTAACGTTAACCAGTTATAATGCAGCCAATTGTTATATGGACTTGCATTTAAGCAAACATAACAATGTTATATAACCTCAATGAGAGTTATTTATAGTCAATTTTTTGTGGTGCCTATCGGCGTTTATCAATAGATAAGCAGCTAAGGGATAATCGGGAAACTAGTGAGAATCTAGTGCTGCCCCCGCAACGGTAATGGTGAGAACTGAGTGCGTAAGCTTGTTTGCTGATAATTAACCAGCAAAAGCGACGTTAAAAATTCAGCTTCGTTTGTCATGATACATGGCATCAACCTGAGTCCGGAGACCGGCCCAAAAAATGATTTTGAGATTTCGGTGGGCAGATCTCGAAATGTAGCCTTTTTTCGTCATTGTGAATGCTATAGCGCTTATGCGTGCTATTGGGATCACAAGATGCTTTATGCTGCGGCAACTATGCCCCATTTTTCCTTTTAGGAGTTAAAGGTAAATGGGTACTAATCCAACAAAAATCGCAACAGCACTTAGCTTAGTATTAAGCTTTTCAGCTGCCTCTATTGCTTCAATGTTTCTTGCTACATCAGCTTATGCTGAAACGACTGACAAGATTAAACCAGACGAAACCATTGTGGTTATTGGTCGCAGTGAAGCTAACCCATTAAATATTGCCGCGAACGTCAATGTTATCGATCAAATTGATATCGAAATGAGCGGTGCGGTGAGTTTAACGGATTTACTTCGCAGTCAAGCGGGTATTCAAGTTTCTGACAATAACTCAGGTACTGTGTTTGCCATGCGTGGTTTTACTGCATCACAAGCTGCGAGTAATACTCTGATTTTAATTGATGGCCGTCGATTGAATAATATCGATATTTCAGCTCCTAGTATTAATGCTGTACCGTTAAACCAAGTTGAGCGCGTAGAAGTATTGTATGGCAGTGCAGGTGTACTTTATGGTGATCAAGCCGTAGGTGGTGTTATCAATATCATCACTAAAGCCCCTAACGGTACCGGTGGTGGAGTGCAGCTTTCTGGCGGCAGCTTTAATACTTATGAAGCGAAAGGGGATATTGCTGGCGCAATAAATGATGATTGGCGTTATTTTTTATCTGGCAGCTATAACCAGTCTGACAATTATCGCCATAACAATGAAAGCGACACGGGGTCAATTTTAGGTCGGCTTCAGTATCAAACAGCCACTCAAGACTTTTTTATTGAAGGCAGCTATTACGATGATAATCGTTTAGTACCAGGGGCAATAAGTGAAGATGAATTTAACGATGATCCTCGCGCCTCAAATAATAATGACAGTCAATATACACATGAAATGACGACCTCGGTACGTTCTGGTTATCAACATCAGTTAAACGAACAATGGGCAGTTAATGCTGAGGCAAGCTATACCGATACGTTAAGTACAGGCAACATTTGGAGTCCTAGTCGTAACTTGCGCAGTCAATTTAGCTTTTTGCCAAAAGCGGTAGCCAAGTATCAACTCGAAAATGGCGAAATGTCATTAGTAACAGGGTTAGACTTACTTATTGGTGAAGCTGACTTTACCTCTATGAGCCGCAGTAACAAACAAACCCAATATAGTGCATTTGTACAAGCCACAGTGCCATTAACAAAAACCTTATCTTATGTGGTTGGTGGACGCTATGCCAAAGCAGAAGACGAGCTGGTTGATATAGGTGTGTACCCTGAAGGCGTTGACTTAGACCAAGATGCTCACGCGCTTGAATTGGGTTTAAACTATCGTCCAAACCAAGCACATCGTTTATATATTCGTGCTGATGATAATTTTCGTTTTGCCAAAGTCGATGAGCAAGCCTATACCGAAAAAGGCACGGTTGGGTTAAAGCCACAAGTTGGGCGTTCATATGAAGCTGGATGGGATTGGAATCATAAAAACTCAGTAACCAGTATCAATGCGTATCGACTCGATCTTGAAGATGAAATTGTCTGGGACCCAAGTGCCCAAAAGCCAGATGGGGGAAATTTTGATGGCGCCAATGTTAATGCTGATGCATCTCGTCGTTATGGTGTTAGCGGTAAATACGAACTCACGTTAGCTAAAAGCTGGCTTTGGGGTGTTGAATACAATTACATTGATGCTGAATTCACACAAGGCGAAAACCAAGGCAAAGCACTTTCTTGGGTGGCTAAGCATTCTGGTCGCAGCTTTGTGAATTACGACTTTGATGAGCATGTGAATGTCTTTGTAGAAGGCGCTTATACCGGAGAGCGCTTCATGGAGGGGGATAACGCCAATCAAGGTGATAAGCTCGATAGTTATGTACTGACGAACATAGCGATAAATTATCAACGTCATGCATGGCAAGCGAGCTTACGTGTAGATAATTTATTTGATGAACAATATGTCAGTGCTGGATACTATTCTGATTGGGGCAACGGTTACTACTCAGGTAATGGCCGCTCAATTCGTTTGACTGCAGGATACCGCTTCTAAAGCTTGTTTGTTTAATACACAGTTATGCTTAGGCATAGCAGTGTAATTGACTAAAAACCTAAAGCCGACAAATTGCTTGTCGGCTTTTTGTTTGATTACGGATTAATTACTTGACCTTAGTGCCGCTTATGTGGATAAATTCCCTACTAGATATATAAAAATGATTAAAGGGAAGCAGTACAATATGACCTACCTTGAGCAACAAGTGCTAACTCAAGTCAAAGCCATTATTGGCAACGAAGAGCAGGTGATCGGTCGACGCGGTATTTTGATCCCTTTAAAGAAAGCACTTATTAATGAAGCTGATATTCGTATTCTCATTGATATTGTTTCAAGTGATCCTGCTTTAGCAGCCCATTTATTATGGCGCAGTAATACCGCTCAAGCTGGTGGTATTATTTCGACTAAAAACCGCAGTATCAAAGATGCGCTTATCCGTTTAGGCCAAGTTAATATCTACCGTTATGCTTTCTCATTCTATTTAAAAGAACGTTTAGATGAACTAAAAGAGCCTTATAGCAAATTGGTAAAAGGTTACTGGACGTTAACAGAGAATATTGCTGTTGATGCGGTTCAACATTTACGTGATATTGAAGAAAGTGACCAACCCATAGACATCGACGCTGATGAAGTGCAAACATTGGCGCTATTCAGTGTCTTTGGCCAAGTGATTACCTTAAGTGCGTTCGCATTTTTGAATGATGCTTCAGAGAAAGCGATTGCATTGCAAGTGATCAAAACCTTAATTGATACTCAGCAGCAAAGTTTGTCTATTGAAGCTTTTGAAGCATTAGGTTTAGATGAAGACTTACGTAACGAATTTATGGTCGCCCATAATATTAATCAAACAGATAATCCTAACTCGGCAGGCATGGTGTTAAGGCATGTGCTTGCTAAGCGTAATGTATTGATAAACCCTCTTGCTGAGTTTGAATAACCTTCAGTAAGAGTGAATATAAAACCTTCAAACAATAATGCCACTCAATGAGTGGCATTTTTATGTGTTAACTTTCGTATGATGGAAGCCTCAGCTTTAGTGTTGCTGACTTAAGCGTTGTAATTTCAAGCCTTCAGCAGCCACTAAGGTTAACCACTTTTGGATTAATGTGGTATTGGCTGCATTACGACGATAAGCCGCAAATAGTGGTCGCTTTAACCCTTCAGCGCCTAATTTAACTGAGGCAAGGTTTAGCCCATGGCTTTCGTTGATCGACCAGCTTGGTAAGGCTGCGATGCCATCATTGCAAGCGACACGTTGCAGTAACATTGCGGTTAAGTCACACTGCTTTTGCTCACCGGCTTCAACACCAGCAGGCTCTAAAAAGTGCTTATAAATATCCAGACGTTGCAATGGTACTGGGTATGAAATCAAAGTTTGCTTAGCTAATTGCTCTGGTTTAATAAAAGCTTCTTTTGCCAGCGGGTTTTCATTAGCCACGACTAACTTTACCTCAAAATCAAATAGGTGCTGATAAGCCAGTGCATGACCAGGGACAGGATCTGATGTGAGTACTATATCGAGTTCGCCCATTTCTAATGCATTTAATGAGTCGAAAAGATGTCGGCTTGAAAGATCAATTCTGCCATCGGGCGCAAGTTGTTTAAATGCTTCTGTTACCGGCATTAACCAACGAAAACAGCTATGGCATTCAATACCCAACTTCAGTGATTGTGACTCACTATCCAAACCCTTTTTAAGGTCTGATTCAGTCACCATGACTTTAGGTAAAATTTCTTCAGCAAGATTTAATAATCTAGCGCCTTCTTGCGTGAATGACAGCGGTTTACTCTTTCGAATAAAAATAGATGAGTTAATACGGGTTTCTAATTCTTTAATCTGATGTGATAACGCTGATTGAGTGACGAAACGTTTTTTCGCGGCACCAGCAAGGCTACCACTTTCTTTAAGCGCCATAAGAGTACGAAGGTGTCTCAGCTCTATCATATTATCCTCACATGAATTCTGTTCAACTTGCGGGTGAAATCTATTCGATTGATTAATGGCAGAGTAACACAATAAACTTCTAGACGTCCAGACGCCTGTGTAATTAATTTACATTAATGTAGGTTAATTGTTAATTTATTGGTTGTTTTGATATGAAAATTACAAACTTAGGCTTTTTAAGTGTTTGAAGAAAATGGTAGTGAACAAGTAAATATCTGTGCTAAAGCGCTATATTCAGATGGAATTGCTTAAGAATCTTTAACAATAAGGCCTAAAAAACATATAGCGAAGAGTTATCACCAAAAGGATAAGCCGTAATAGCACAAGCTTGTGTTCAGTTATTTTACGTAAAGCGACCGTATTGAATTAAGCGACTAACCATTAGTGCTTAAAGCCTCAAGTGAGACCGTTGTAGTCTTAATCTACTAGGGGACTGTGGCAGGCAAAGCCACTTCAGAGTTTATTGTTAACTATATGCGTCATGTTCATTTATTATCTTGAAGTTACGCAGATTTTTATAGGTTATCTATACTCAGTCAATGTTCATAACAATACTGACGGAGTGATAATGAGCCATACTTATAAACTGATTGAACTGACAGGATCATCACCCATTAGCTCGGATGATGCGATTAAGAATGCGATTTCTGCGGCGAACAAATCTATTAAGCATATGCGTTGGTTTCAAGTAGTAGAAACGAGAGGACATTTGGAAGAAGGCTTGATTGCCCATTGGCAAGTGACCGTCAAGGTAGGCTTTACCTTAGATCAAAGTTAATACGTTCAATAATCAATTCACTTGAGTCGTCTAAACGAAAAAGCTCAGCAGTGGTTATTTACTGCTGAGCTTAAAATTTATCCCACAACTATTTTGACTGAAGGTGTTGTGTTCAAGATGTTGTGATCAAGGTGTTGTGGTCATAGTGGTAAGTCATGACCTATTTGAACAACAAGCCGTATTTATTATGCATCTCGTGGTAAGCCTTTCTCAATAGCTCGAACCACTCGCAGTGTTTTACGGCTGATTAACTCGGCATGAGCTTGTGACTGCTGTTTGAGTGCCCAGTCAATATGTTCACTGACCATGTCATCAACTTCATCAGATTGTTTGCGTGTATTAAGTGCGGTCACGATATCATCATTAAAAGGTGCATTACCCAGTGCGACAGCAATATTTCTGAGCCAATTTTTATGGCCGATACGTCTTATAGGGCTGCCTTCGGTTAATGACAAAAACTGCTTCTCTGACCAAGCAAATAAGGTTAATAATTCTGGCTGAATTAACTGATTGCGAATGTGGAAATCGGCTTGCTGAGTTAACGGTGCTTTGGCATTGATAGGACACACGAGCTGGCAATCATCACAACCATAAATACGGTTACCAATAGCGCGTCGAAACTCTTCAGGAATAGCACCTTGTAGTTCGATAGTTAAATAGGAAATGCATCGCCGACCATCAACCACATTATTGTCAAGAATCGCATTGGTAGGGCATGACTTTATGCAGGCTACACAAGTATTACAGCTTTGATTGAGTGGGATATCAATCGGTAGTGGCAAGTTGATTAACACTTCACCTAAAAAAAACCAGCTGCCAGCATCGGGGTTTAGTAATAACGAATGTTTACCGGTCCAGCCCAAGCCGGCCTTTTCGGCTAGTGGCCTTTCAAGCACAGGTGCTGAATCGACAAAAGGTCTAAAATCAATACCTGTCACGCCGATTTGTTGGCAATGGGCAACAATTCTTTCACCCAGTTTTTTGAGTTGTTTTCGGATTAACTTATGATAATCACGGCCGCCAGCGTAGCGGGAGATATAACCTAAGTTAGGATTCGATAGGTTACTGGCAAATCCAGCTTCTGGGGGTAAGTAATCCATTCTGGCACTTAACACACGTATAGTGCCTGGATGTAGCTCATGGGGGCGGGCACGCATCATGCCATGATTCGCCATATAACTCATTTCACCATGATAACCATTATCAAGCCATTGCTGCAGTTTGGGTTCTTCAGCTTTAAGGTCAGTATCTGTAATCCCTAACTGAGCAAAGCCTAATTCCTGCGCCCAGTTTTTTATTTGTAGCGAAAGCTCAGATAATTCTAGCGAAGTCATCTTACGGCTGAGACTCGATTCAACCGTTAATAATCTTGACGATTCAACAGATGGTTGATGCTCAATTTGAGTATCAGTTTTAGAATTTGGCATGCAGGAGTAACAGTGGTTTATGATGACTAACAGTTATTATACTCGCTATCGCCTTAGGCATCATCATGAAAGTAAACTACCTGATTACGGCCTTGATTTTTTGCTCGATATAACGCCTTATCTGCTTTTTTGATTAACTCTGTCAGGGTGGTTTCATCTTTAAACGTTGCTACCCCTGCGCTAATCGTGACAGAAAGGTTTTCGCTAATAGGGCTAAAATCAAATGAATGTATGTCATTTAGAATGGACTGGGCTAGGTTAATTGCAGCTTGAGATCGCGTATTGGGTAGCAGTATTAAAAACTCTTCACCACCGACACGACCGATATGACTTCTACCGGTATGACTTTTACTCGTCATAGATGAATGCTGTTCAGACAAATGGACAACAGATAAGTTTTCTAAGCAAATTTGAGCTACAGCTTTGAGAACTTTATCGCCAGTGTCATGACCATGTTGATCATTAACGAGCTTAAAGTGATCGATATCGATAGAGATAATAGACAATGGTTGTTGGCGCTCTGACAATCGGGTAAATGCATTTTGTGCATTGCGATAAAAGCTTAATCGATTGGGTAATTGGGTTAATAAATCGGTTAATGCAAGTTGCTTTAATTGTTGAGACTTTTTATTAAAATAAAGACTAAAAATGATGAGTAATAATACGGATGCAAAGCCTAGAGCCAGCGTTAAAATTTGCAGCCTTTCATTGTCTTGTTGAATGATGAATTGTTGATCTTTCAACTCGTGATATGCCACTAACTCTGCATTTTCAGCTTCTATTTTTTCACTATCAAATTTAACCCGCATTTCTGTGCTAGCTTGATTTTCAAGGGCTTTATCTAACTTTAAATGGATTTCATACAGTGCAAGTTGCGCTTGATAAGCTTGTTGCCACTGTTCCAAAGATTCAAAAATTTCAACCTTGAGTTTAAGTAGCATTTCATGGCCACGTTTATTGTGGTTTTTATTAAAGCCGACAGTGGCTTTTTCAAGGTGAGGCAGTGCTTCCTTTGTTAACTTTAAGCCATGTTTTGCTTGGGCTTTATATAGATGTAAAAAGCTATAATGGGTATCAACCGATGGGCTAATGATGGCTTCGTATTTATATAAATAGTCTAGTGCTTGTTGATACTGTTCAAGTTGGATGAGCGCTGAGGACATATCCACAGCAACACGGGCGACAAATGTTGGGTCGCTTTGAGTTTCTTGGTAATAATTATAAATAGCTAAATAGTAATCAGCGGCTTTTTGAAATTCATCAATATCTTCAAAAGCATACGCCATGTCATTTTTGACTAGCATAACTAGAGCTATTTGATCGCTATCGCTAAAGGCTTGTTCGAGCTGGGAATAATATTTGAGAGCGGTTTCTGTTTCGCCTAAGCGGCGGTAAGTAATCGCAAGGTCAAGTAAAGTTAAACGTTCTAAAGTCACTAACTTGAGCTTTTGATAACCCTCATAAGCTTGGAGTAAATTCTTAAGGGCAACTGCGAAATCACCTGTGTAGGAGGCGATTTGACCTAAGATGGAATAAGCATCTGCTGTCAGGCGCTGATCATTTATTTGCTGTGCATCAATAAGGGCTTGTTGCACCATCTGGTTGGCATCAGTAATTTCTCCTCGATAGCGAAGTAAGGTCGCCTCGCAAAGTTTGAGGTTGATTCTGATGTCGGCTGGCATCTCAGAGTAACGCTGATAAACATCGGTTAAGAATTTTTGCGCATTTAGGTTTTGTTGTTCTTCTAAAAAATTATACGCTAAGCATTGTTTGGGCAGTAAGCGGTAAGTACGAGCAATATCGCCATCATCAATAAGCTGCGCCATTTCGTCAATGAGGTTAGGGTAACTAGCATCATTGATATCGCCATTATCGATTAATATAAATATCTGTTCAAACTCAGGGTTATCGAATGCTTGAGTCGCTTCGTTAGCCCCTTTTTGTTCTGTTGCAGATACGGGCAAGGTCACGTTGAAAAAGAGTACAAACGTGATAAGACATACCATTTGGCGTAGGCTACAAATCCGAAGCATCAGAAAGTGCATCATTGGCCGTCCTCTCGCTGAAAATCAACTGGACTTTGATAATTCACATAGCCATCTCGGCCTGCATTTTTGGCTTGATAAAGTGCGATATCTGCTTTTTTAAGTAATGGGGAAATACTTGTTTCATTGCTTGTTGTTGCAATGCCGATACTGACAGTAAAACATTCGCTCATAGACAATGAATCAGTATCAATTAACTTAACTTGATTGTTTACTCTTCTAGCCAAACTTATCGCATCTTCAGCTTGCGCATTAGGCATAAGTAGGAGGAATTCTTCACCTCCTATTCGGGCCAAGGTGTCTTCTTTACGGCAAACTTCACTGATAGTGTGGGCGATTAACTGCAATGATATATCACCAACATCATGACCATAATTATCATTAACCGCTTTAAAGTGGTCGACATCGATAAGTAGAATCGAAAATGCCTGCTGTTTTCGAAATAAATGCTTAGTCACTTTATAAGCATAAAGTCGATTTGGTACCTCGGTTAACGGATCGATTAATGCTAACTGTTTATATTGTATAGACTTTTTAATTAATTTTATAAAGAAGAACGCTAATATCACCAGCAAAATAAAGGTTAAGGCTATAGCGACATATTGCAGCTGCTGTTTCTTTGTTAAGGCTTCAAGCTGAGTGGCTTTTAGGGTTTGAAATTCAATCAATTGTTTTTGTTGTTTTTCAAGTTGGTGTGAGTCAAAGCGGATACGCATTTCTGAGTTAAACGTCGCCCAAGCGGCTTCATCCATTTGATTGTGAACAGTAAGAAATTCATGGTGCCAATGGTTTGCTGATTTAAAGTCGCCTTTTTCGGCAAATAACTCAGCAATGATGGGATAGATAATTGTTAACCCTTTCTTATTGTTATATTTGTCAAAACTGTTCTTTGCTTGATTAAAATGCTCGATTGCTTCCAGGTATCGTCCTTGGTGTAACCGTAATTCGAGGTAATAGGCATGCATATAGCCGAAGTGAGAGTAATTAATTGGCGTAATTAAAGGCTGTGCTTGATTTAGCCAACGCTCAGCTTCATCTAAACGATTTAGTTTAATGAGCGGAGCTGACATATCTACCGCCATTTCTGCTGCGTATAAGGGATTATTAGCAGTATTGGCCACAGCATATATTTTTTCAAAGTAATCAAGAGACTCTTGATAATCGCCGTTATCTAGCTTGATGTAAGCTAATGACTGCTCGACGATAGCCAGTAAGTTAGGTTTATCATTTTTGGTGAAATGCTCTTCAACAATATTGTAGTAATAGAGGGCTTTTTTGTTATCGCCTAAGCGTCGATATGAACTTGCTAGAGAGATAATATTAATATTGGCAGTGTTCCAATACCCAAGTTGCTGATATAGCTCAAAAGACAATGACAAATTGTCAATTGCACCTATAAATTGCCCTTTAAATAAGCTTAACTGACCAATAGAGAAGTACGCATCAGCAGTTAATTTTGCATCTTGTAGTGTTTGTACTTGAGTTAACACATCTTGATTAATTTGAGCTGCTTGCTGCAAATCGCCTAAATACATAAAAGCTCTTGCGCGGCACAAATTTAATAACACAGGTGTAGAGGGGACCGAAAAGCTTCTTGATGCTAAGTCATCAGTTTCATTTACAAAATCTTGTAGCTGATCTGGCTCGCCGGAAGGAATATGCGGGCAGGTTAGTGTTTTATACTGCTGCCATCTTTGGTGGTCATCCTCAGCAATCAAGGCTTTAAGTTCTAGTAGTTTTTCATCAATATATAATGAGCTCGTCAGTTGATCACTTTCAAACTGACTAAACAATTCATCAGCTGCTTCATTTTCTAAAGTATTTGCATCGGCTTTAAATGGTAATTGGCCGACAAACATTAAAATAAATAAAACTAAACCGATGAGGTAGTGTGTATTTTTGCGACAACGAATAAGTTTCTGCAAGGTGATTTATACCGTCTTAACGCAGTTTCTACCTGCTGACTTTGCTTGGTAAAGTGCATTATCAACTCGCAATAATAATGCTTCCAATTTGTTCTCATTGTTAAACTGGCTGACACCAGCACTGATTGTTTGGTTTAGCTCTGGCGATATAGCATGCCAATTGGCATCAGCAATTTTATTGACTAATCTCTCGGCTATTTCTTTAGCCTGTTGTTCATTAGCACCAGGTAATAGAACCAAAAACTCTTCACCACCCACGCGGCCGACCGTATCAGATTTACGCATTAATTTTCTTGATACTTCTGCCATTAATACCAATACTTTATCACCAATATCATGACCTAAGCTATCGTTTACTTTCTTGAAATGATCAGCGTCAAATGAGATTAACGAAAAGTGAGTATTATCTTTACGTGCTTGTTCAATATAGTCTTTTGCTAAGTTATATGTTTGACGACGATTAGCTAATTGTGTGAGCTCGTCAGTTAAAGCGAGACTTTTAAATAATTGTTTTCTTTTAACTTGCTTAGCGGCATAAAAAGTCATAATGATTAAAATTATTGCTACAAGAAAGATAATCACTTGCTGTAATTCTTTATTTTTTTCCAATACTTTTAACTCTTGTTCTTTAACTCGCTGCAATGCTTGTAAAGTTTGATTCTCTGATTCTATTTTACCGGTGTTAAAGCGTGCTCGCATTTCGCTATTGCGATTACTTAAGCTTTTCTGATCAAGTTTAAGATGCAGTTGCAAATAATCTGACAAGGCTTCATGGGCTGACTGATAGTCTTCTAAAACCAGGTAGATTTTATTTCGTAGAGTATAAACTTGGCTTAAGCCACGTTCATTATTACTGACATCAAATGCGGTTTCAGCCTCTTGTGCAAAACTTAATGCTTGCTCGGGTTGATGTTTGAGTAATGCAGCTTGCGCTCTAAAGAGTTTCATAAAACTGAATAACCCATCGATTTCTTTAGTGATGATTTTTTCTGCATTATCTAAGGTTTCAATAGCGGCATCAACTTGACCTAGTTTTAATTGAACTCCCGCAATATCAACGCCAGCACCCGCAGTGAGGATAGGTTTGTCTTGTTTATTCCAGTAATGATAACTTTTTTCAAATCGTGCTAGCGCAAGTTCGTTTTTCCCAAGTTCTTCGTAGGAATAAGCAATCTGAGTATTGATGTCGATAGCATCCATTAGCTGATTGTTATCTAAATAGGCTTTTTCAAGTTTCTCCTGATAGGACAGTGCCATTTGTGGATCGCCAAAGCGGCGGTAACTATTGGCTATTTCACTTAAGTTTACCCTGGCCCAATAGTTTAACTTGAGTTGCTCATACATTGACTGCGCAGGGATTAAATCTTCCAAAGCCCCTGTGTAATCACCTTCATAAGACAACATAGCACCTCGTAAACTCCTACCATCGGCGATTAAGCGCAGGTTTTCAATTTGATAGGCTTCTTGTATTGCTGCGTCGTAATCAAGTTTGGCTTGTTTTGGATTGCCTGAGTATTGGTAGTGAGATGCACGGCAAAGTAATAGTTCTGTATGCAGCGTTGACGGGTAGCTTTTTTGATGACGCAGCATCAAGTCTTCTGCATGCTTTATCGCTTGTTGAAATTCTTCAGAGGTTTCTGATGGGTGGTACCAGCAATGCAATGGAATGAGCTTTTCTTGTTGCTTGAGATCTTCTTGAGGAATTAGGGTTTCAAGCTCAATTATATAACCAGCTAGTTTTTCAAGATCACCTTCTTCACCCTCATCGAATATATCAAATAAATGATCAATTCTTTGCTGATTGTTAATGTCATTGGCATTAGCTGAAACAGTGTTAATTGCAAAACACAAGGATATAGCTAATACAAAGTGCAGCAGGGTTTTAATCGAATAGTTCTCATATAGGTTTCTATGCCTAGCATTATTATGACATATAATTTGGTTTGTACAATTAAAGCCACTCAATGGGTTATTTGTATCTAAATGATCGATAAATTAAGCCAAATTAGGGTCTTAATGTTATCAAAGTAACAATGCTTATTGATGCAAAGGTTAAAATCAGCTGAATGAAATGAGAACGACTAGTCAGGTGTGTACTCACTTTGATAGTCTCTTATTTCATGTTTACTTGTTGATATGTCATTTAGCAATGAAAGACATTTAATCCAACCTTTCTGAGAACACGTTCGTAAGAATGTAGTCTATGCACAATGGACTTAGATAAAGGTTAATCAAACCGTTATAAAGTCAATTTAACAGCCAATTCCGTATATTACTTAATTGTACTTCTTTGGATATATAATGGCGCTTTACTGAATGAGTTGAAGCCATTAAGGTATGCCGCCTTTGCAGGATATACATTTATAGCAAACATCTCAGTAGCATTTGAATTTCAGCGGCACTATTAATTAAGAGAGAAATATACAATGAGTCATGTGACAGAAGAATATAAAGCAACAGCAAAGCAGGTGTCTTTTAATGTAGCCAATAAAGTACTGCCAATGGATAAATTACCAGAGACATTACTTGAAGCTTACGAAGGCTTGTTTAAAGAGTTAATTGAAGATAATGCTGGCTTGTTTAATAAAAGTTGGCAAGCCATGCCGGCAAGTGCGCAAAAATTGATGCCACAAGCTGAGTTCCATGGTTTTTATATTGCGAATGCGTGGATGCAGTTAAGCCGAGTAGCTCAAGAGATTGCTGACGATGCAGATTCTGACGAAGCGATTGATGAAAAAGAATATGACGGTGTATTTGGTCGTTTAGCTGAGCAATCACTGAAAGAAAGTATTAGAAAGTTAAAAAAAGCCCGAACGGATCGTTCGATGTTGAATAGTTTTAAACAAGTTATGTCGGCATAACTTGTTATAGCAAATGTTTGGAAACCCAATGACATCAATATTAGCCCACCAAATCAGTTGGCCTTGTGAACTAAGCGAGCAAACCAAAGCTGAGATTTTAGATCTTGCTATTGAGCTTGAGGGCATTGAAAAATACGCCACTCTTTTAGACGGTGATCATCAGCGTGGCTTATTTTATTGTGCACAGGGGCTGGGAACATTTGCGACCACAAGTTTAGATAATCGCCCATTGGCCAGTTTCATATTTGGCAAACAAATGTGGGTTGGCGCTGTGGCGATTGAGATTTTCCCTAAAATCAATTTATACACTTGTGAGCTTGAACCTATTAGAAGTTTATTTTTCCCTAAAAAGGATTTAAATGAACTAGCAAAAACTAACAGTGAAATTTATAAACTGTTATATAGCATCATGCGCACGAATACCCCTAAGCTTGTTCAAGGCATGCATTTATCTTTTTATGGCATAGAAGAGCGCATAGCATTTTTCTTACTTGAACTCGCTCGCAGTAAAAAGAATACGGATTTACCTAGAATTGAAATTAAAATTACTCAGCAGCAATTAAGTGAAATTGCTAATGTCAGCCGACCTAGAGTCAATGAAGTGTTGAATAAGTTTTCTCAGCGAGAGCTTATTGAATTAGTCCGTGGCAAGATGATTATCAGTAACTACGCTGGTTTAAATAAAGCATTAGAAGATAAAGTCGTCATGTAATCGATGGTTTTACCTAAAAGAAAAGCCTAGCATTTGCTAGGCTTTTTCGTTTCGTAAGGTGCTGGTGTTAAGTAAAACCAAAACCTTAAACTTAAGTCATTTAGAAAGAGGTACGTCTATAGCGACGGTACTCAGGCTCCCAAAAGTTACTATCAATTTTTTGTGTTAATAGTTCATCTGGACAAGGTAGAGCAAGCTCTTGTTCAATGGCTTTTTTCGCTACTGCAAAGGCAATGTATTTACTGACTTCTTGAATATCTTCAAGTGCCGGTAATAATGAACCTGTGCCATTTTTACCAAGTGGTGAGCACTCTGATAATGCAAGGCTCGATGCCATTAACATTTCGTCAGATACACGGGTTGCGCCACTCGCTAGTACACCTAACCCAATACCTGGGAAGATAAAGCTATTGTTGCATTGGGCAATTTCGAAGGTCTCACCGTCAATAACTACGGGTTCAAATGGACTGCCAGTAGCAACCAATGCTTGGCCAGATGTCCAGTGCAGCACATCTTTCGGTGTTGCTTCAACGCGGCTAGTAGGATTAGACAATGGGAATACTATTGGACGCTCACAATGGCTGTGCATGGCGCGAATAATTTCTTCAGTGAATAATCCTGGCGCACCAGAAACACCGATCAATACCGTTGGTTTAGCGTTGTTGACTACATCAAGTAATGAAATATGATCGCTAAAGCCATCCCATTGCTCAACGTTTACTGTCTTTTGCGCTAGTTTTTTCTGGAAATCCAGTAAGGTCGGCATGTTATCAAGCAATAAGCCCCAACGATCGACCATGAATACTTGTGAGCGAGCTTGCTCATCTGAAATGCCTTCTGCCACCATTTGCGCCACAATGGCTTCTGCAATTCCGCAACCTGCGCTGCCCGCGCCTAAGAAAGCAACCCGTTGCTTACATAACTGCGTATCAGCTGCCTTACATGCCGCCAATAACGAACCAACAGTTACCGCAGCAGTACCTTGAATATCGTCATTAAAAGTACAGAATCTGTCCTTATAACGTTCAAGCAATGGCATGGCATTTTTCTGAGCGAAATCTTCAAATTGAATAAGTGCTTCAGGCCAGCGGCGATTGACTGCTTGCATGAATTCTTCGATAAAGTCAGCGTACTCTTCGCCGCCAATACGTGGATGACGAGAGCCCATATACATAGGGTCATCTAACAGATTAGGGTTATCAGTCCCCACATCTAAAGTAATTGCGAGGCAATATGCAGGGCTGATCCCGCCACAGCTGGTGTATAAGGATAATTTCCCAATTGGGATCCCCATACCGCCAATCCCTTGGTCGCCTAAACCTAAGATACGTTCACCATCGGTGACCACAATCACTTTCACTTTGTGGCGTGTCGAGTTATTTAGAATATCGTCAATACGATCTTTGTTATCGTATGAGATAAACAAACCGCGGTTACGGCGATAATTCTTCGAGAAACGCTCACAGGCTAACCCCACGGTAGGGGTATAGATGATAGGCATCATCTCACTGATATGGTTTCGCACTAATCGATAAAATAGGGTTTCGTTAGTATCTTGGATATTACGCAGATAAATATGCTTATCGAGGTCATTACTGAAACTTTTATACTGTTCATAAGCACGTGATGCTTGTTCTTCAATTGTTTCAATAACCCAAGGAATAAGCCCTTCAAGATTAAAGTAAATGCGCTCTTCTTCGCTAAAGGCGGTACCTTTGTTTAGCAGAGGAGACTCAAGAATGGCTGGACCTGCGAAAGGAAGATAGAGAGGGCGTTTATTATCGTCCATTGGAAACCTTATTATCAGTGTCGAATTACTGTTATTTATAGCTAGGATTAGACGGCGATGACTGTCTAATAGTAGACGTTTTTTGTTATCGGAGAAGGTTAACACAAGTTATATTTTTTGTGGTCTGTTAAGTGAGCTATTTCACACTTTTTTTCTATTTGAATGTGAGCTGTGAATATTGAAAACGTTTGATGTGATTTGTTTGCGACTCAATGCTAATAACGATATTAACTAGATTGTGAGAGACAAGACTAGAGTGAGGGCAAATATGTCAATGAGTCATGACTCGTAACACTTTAGCAGCTGACTAAAACTAGAAAGGGACTCGATATTGATTAAATTAGATGCCATGCTGATTATGTACACAATTTCTACACTGTGAGGTACAAATGGCTCTTCCTTTAATTTGGCTTGGTACAGCGGCGGTAGGTGCAATTTTACTTGCTGATGATCGTAAACAGCGCAAGTCACTACAACATGAACGCCGCATGGGCCGTTCCCCAAAAGTACCTAATGAAAAGTCTGCGAGCCCGTTAACCCCAAGTATTTGGCATACCAGTGATGTATGTGTCGAAGCGGCACCTGGAGGCATTGTTTGTTGTTTTGTTTTTGGTGTGGTTGAGCATAGCGGTATTTGGGTGGGCGATAATCACTTGGTTGAACTTCATGGCAGCGGGTTAATAAGACCCGTATCAGCGCAGCGTTTTTTACAAGACCGGACAGGTAGAC
This sequence comes from Shewanella sp. 2_MG-2023, assembly GCF_030548905.1. Taxonomy (NCBI): domain Bacteria; kingdom Pseudomonadati; phylum Pseudomonadota; class Gammaproteobacteria; order Alteromonadales; family Shewanellaceae; genus Shewanella; species Shewanella sp. 2_MG-2023. Next base: position 285,728 of record NZ_JAUOSO010000003.1, on the reverse strand, counting down.
GCATATTTCAAGCATGTAATCACTTACATCAGCCTTTAATATCACCACAAGCACAGAAAAGAGCAGAGCAGGCAATATATCAATATCGCGAATATGATTTATTTAACAATAACTGTCATCGATTTGTATGGTCGTGTGTAAACGGAGAGGAAGTCGCAGTAAAGAGTTTCGAAAAACTGAATGCTTTATTAGCCGAAGAGTTTAAACAGGCCATTTATTGGGATGAAGTGACACTGAGCGAGCGATAAAATGACATAAAAAAGCACAGCCATTGCTGTGCATTTCAATGTTACATCAAACAGGGGAGTTACAGTTCAACACCACGGTGTTTGATTGATAGTCCATGTAAGAAGTTACGTAAAATCTGATCGCCACAAGTTTTGTAGTTCTTATGATCAGGGTTACGGAACAAGGCACCTAACTCTGACTTACCGATAACGAAATCAGCTAAACCACAAATTTCAATAATGTCATCTTCGCGAAGCTCTAAAGCAATACGTAATTTTTTGAAGATTAAGTTATTTGTTAGGTTTTTAACAGGCGCTGGAACTTCACTGCCTTCACGTAAACCACGTTTTTCGATAATTAGTCCGTCTAAGAACTGACACATGACTTTGTCATTACAGGCTTTATAACCTTCTTCAGCTTCTTTCTTCAGTAAGCTAATGATTTCATCTGTGCTGACTTCAACATTGGCTTGAGCAAAAACTTTAATCATCTTTGCGTTTGAATAATCGAATACAAAACGTAGACGGCGAATAATATCGTTGTTAATCATATAAGTCTCTGGGCGCGGCTGCGCAGTTTTTTAAGCTGAGGATTATTGAGCCTAAGCTTAAATAAAAATTGGATGCGGATTATACCCATGATACTTCAAGATGCAAAGTCAGCAAGGCAAATAGTGCCAAGATGCTAGGCATAAAATTGAAGTATAGTTATTCTACATCGATATTTTATAACAACGCAGATTGGTGCTATTTGCCTTGCCCTATGGGGCGCAAGCTCGAAAACCACTGCTACGTTGTAAGCTTTGAAAAGTGAACAACAATTACCTCAGCTTACGCCTTGCATTGTTATCCGAGATTGCGCCTGACAAAGCATCTTGAAGTAACATGGGTATATACCTGAAAATGGAGTAATAGTTCAGATTATCTGCAATTCATCGTCATTAAGAGAAGCTATTTATTGTATCGCAAGCTTCCAGTAAATGAATACCGCCGAAAACCCAACCAGATACACCAAGCCAAACCATGCCAGTAGTTTCATTTTTATACCGTAACGGTGTTTTTCTGGTAAGGCTTCACTGGTCATTAAGCGTAGATTAAGCCACGCAAAAATCACTGTGGTTAGAAATGCCAATGTCATCACAAACTCAAGTAAAGGCAGCAGCGCTCCTTTAAAAAACAGAATAAGCCCTAGTCCTAATGCAGAAACAAGCAACATCACTCTCGTTAATCGCTTAGCGCAATCCTGTTGATTGTTGAGTAACTGCCAACCAATATCTAACGTTCGGCTATAACCGTCAATGACGGTCACTGTGGTACTAAAAATACATAAAAAAGCGACAGCAGCGATTAAAAATCGGCTTTGTTCACCCATGACATCGCTATACAAATCAATAAGCTGGCTTGCGAATTTAGCACCAGAATTAGAAAATACTTCGCCACTGCCATGCATCACTAATGCACCAAGGGCTAAAAAAACTACCGCTAAAATAGCGGTGACAATAAAGCCCAAGTTGAAGTCGAAAATGGCTTGCTTACTGGTCACCGTTTGGGTCTTTTTCTTCTCAATTAACCACAAAGAGTTCCAAGCACTGACTTCAATTGGCGCTGGCATCCAGCCCATCATAGCCACTAAAAAACCAACATAAGCCCATTGCCAAGGGCTCTCGGCCACCTCCGTTATAGCCGGTGCTTGGTAATGTTGCCAAGCAAGTGCGACTGCAATCAAGGTAGTTAAGGTTAAGGCCAGCATGATGACTTTGGTCATTTTATCCAGTAATTGGTAATGACCCAATATGAGAATTGCCAGTGAGCTCACTAGTACTAGGAATGCGAGTACATCAATCGGCAGAGGCACAAATTGGGTCAGCATAGCAGCAGTTAACATGCACACCCCCGCTGTACTGGCAATCGCTGCGATAGTGTTTAAGCAAGTAAACATCAGTAAATAGCCGCGTCCTTGCTTTAAATATCCATGGAGTAAACTTTCATCTGTGGCTGCGGTGTACCGAGCGCCAGCAGCAAAGAATGGGTATTTGAGTAAATTAACGAGTAATACCACCCACACCAATTGCCAGCCAAACTCAGCACCAGCTCGGGTAGAGGAAACTAAATGTGATGCGCCAATAGCGGCGGCGGCCATCAAAATTCCTGGGCCAAGGCTGGCAAAAAATGTGGCGGCTGAGTAATTACTGCTGGTGGCTTTTTGAGTCGTCGGCATCATGTTCTTATTGTTTGAGGTGAGATTACTATTCAGTTTCAAGATGATGTATGACTATGTCATATTTTGCTGAATGCGCAAAATAACAAATTGTTTACAAGATGTAAGTGATAAAGCGTTCTGTTACAACTGTTTAAAAACTAACCATTGACTTCTGATGTGGATTACTTATGTTAGAAAAACATGATGCGCTAATATAAGCGCGCATGAGATGAACCGAAATAGGATGATTTGTAAGTCATTCTTATTAGGAACATAAAGGCTTAAAAATGATGTTGAGCCTATTTAAAATAATAATTCATATTAGGGACAATTATGAAAAGACCTCAATTTTGGCAGAGCGCCTGCGCTGCTGCTGTATCACTCATCCTCACACCTACCGCTTTTGCTGCCGAGCCCGAAGTCGAACGCATTGAAGTGACAGGTACTCACATTAAACGCACGGATTTAGAAGGCGCTTCACCGATGACGGTGTTAAGTGCTGAAGATATTGCCCGCTCAGGCGCACAGGATATTTCGCAGTTACTGAGTAAGTTACCTGTTTCAGGGAGTGGCACTTTCTCAACCCAAGGTAATAACTCTGATGATACCGCTAATGGTGGCGCTGCTGTGTCATTACGTGGTTTAGGCGCAGATGCCACTTTAGTATTGTTGAACGGCCGCCGAATTGCGGTGTCATCTTTTGCTAAATCCATTGATACCGCGTTTGTGGATATTAACTCAATTCCTATTTCTGCAGTGAAACGTATCGATATCGTTAAAGATGGCGCCTCAGCAACCTACGGTTCTGATGCTATCGCGGGTGTGATAAACATCATCATGAAAAAGGATTTCGAAGGATTCGAAGTCAACGGTAAACTTGCTGAAACTGTCGAAGATGGCGGTGGTCAGCAAGCGGGTTCAATTTTGTGGGGTACAGAAGCCGCTGACGGTAAGTCGCATACCACCGTAATATTTGATTACTTTAAAGAACGTGAAACTCTCTTTGCCGACCGAGACTATTCAAGCTCTGCCGATCAAACACCAAATGGCGGTGATGATTTTCGTTCATCTGCAGGTAACCCTGGTTCATACATTCCTGCGACAATTGGCGCTGATGGCTCAATAACGCCAAAGTCTGATTTATTCAGCTGGACGCCTGATGTCAATTGCCCAGCGGACAGTGTAAAAGGAAATTATTGCCGCTATGACTACGCACCACTGATGACATCAGTGCCAGAATCGACTCGCATGGGGTTATCGGTATTTCAAGATTACGAGTTTAACGATGAGTTGAGTTTATTTGCTGAAATGATGTATCAGCATAATGAAAGTGTGGTGAAAGGGGCGGCAAGTCCATCATTCGGTGAGTTTTATATGCTAAATGATAACCCATTGTTTACTAGCGGCGCTGCGACTAATCCTTTTCCTGGTGAAGACTTAACCATGCGCCGAAGACTCACTGAAACGGGGCCTCGCCAAAAATCATCTGAATCAGATAGCGCTAGAATTGTATTAGGGTTAAATGGCATGTTATCGGATTGGGAGTGGGAACTGGCTTATACCTATTCTTATAATCGTAATCATGAATATGGTGAACAAGGTTTTGTGTGGACACCACGTTTACAAGAAGCCATTAACTCAGGCGCGTTTAATCCATTAGCAACAAGCCAGCAAGGCGATGTGATTGATGATATTAGCGTCAGTACCACCCGTAATGGTAAATCTACCACTAATGCGTTTGACGGAAAGATTGCTGGTGACTTGTTTGATATGCCAGCGGGCAGTGTCGCGATGGCGGTTGGGTTTGAATATCGTGAAGAAAAATTATCAGATAATCCTGATGAGCTGTTTAAGCGCGGCGAAATATTTGGTACCGAAGCGACTGAAGCCTATGGCGAGCGCGATCAAACCTCATTATTTATTGAGCTTGCTGTACCAGTATTTGAAAAACTCGAAGCACAATTAGCATTGCGATACGAAGACTATAGTGACTTTGGCGATACGACTAACCCTAAAATTGCTCTGCGATATACCCCATTAGATAATTTAACCTTCCGTGCAAGTTGGGGCAAAGCATTTAGAGCACCATCATTAGTGCAATTAGGCTTAGGCCCATCACAGGAATCTCCGGGATTAGTGGATGCGGTACGTTGTCCATTAACAGGGCTTGAAGAAGACTGTACCGCGCAAGAGCGCACGGTTATTTTTTCGGGTAACCCTGATTTACAACCTGAAGAGTCAACTTCTTATAACTTTGGCGGGATCTGGGAAATTACCGATGGCTTAAGTGTCGGGGTGGATTACTGGAATTATGATCAAGAAGGTTTGATTACTTCTGATACTCAATATTTGGTTAATACTCAAGGTGATGATCCAAGCGTTGTAAAACGTGAGCCTACCGATGCCAATGGCGTACCTGGACGTATTATCGAAATCTATGACCAGTTTGCTAACTTAGGTAGCCAGACGACTGATGGTGTTGACCTTGATGTGCAATACACCATGAATACGCAAAGTGCGGGTGAGTTTGGTTTTAATTATAACCTCACTTGGGTCAATAGTTTTGATCAAGTACGTGAAGACGGTTCGACCCGTGAACTTGCAGGTGAATACCAACACCCTGAATATCGCTGGACGGGTGGCATGGATTGGGGCTACACCAACTGGCAAACCAGTGCGCGCTTAAACTATATTGGTGAATATCAAGATAATATCGATGCGGGAGCTACAGGAACCATAGATTCAATGATGACTTTAGATTTAAATGTCACCTATATTGGTTTCGATCATTGGTCACTGACGTTAGGTGCTAATAATGTATTGAATGAAGAGCCTTCATTCAGCGCCGCTGATTTCATGGGTTACGATCAGGCAACCCATTCTGCCATCGGTGCATTATGGTACGGTAAAGTCAGTTATCAGTTTTAAATAACTGAACATATGTTAGGTTAACTCCTAGCTCAAGACAGAAGGCGAGCTTTAGGCTCGCCTTTTTATTGGTATCATTTTCGATGACACTCATTTTAAATCTGTTTGATTTTACGAAGTCTGGTTCAGTAGGTAATTAATCAAAGGAAAATAGAACATGGAAATAGAAGCAAGCACAGGTATTACCTTATATGGCACTCCGCGCAGCAGAGCGCTGCGGGTTTCATGGTTATTGGAAGAGCTCGGAGTTGATTGGCAGTTTTGCTTTCTTAACTTTGCCAAAGGCGATAACCGTTCTGAAGAATATTTAGCGCTGAACCCAAGCGGTAAAATGCCTGTAATTACTGATGGTGATTTTGCGCTAACTGAGTCAGCGGCTATTTTGCAGTACCTAGCGGAAAAGTATGGCAATGGTGCTTTTTTACCAGAACCTGGCACTGAGCAAGCGGGCTTGCATCACCAATGGGTTAGCTTTGTTATATGCGAATTAGAGCAACCTTTATGGAGCATGGGCAAACATCGTTTTGCGCTGCCAGAAGAGCAGCGTGTAGATGCCATGCTACCAGTAGCAAAATTTGAGTTCGATAAAGCGGCTAAGATTGCTGAACTCTGGGTACCTGAAACAGGTTATGTTTGTGGTGATGAACTCACCATCGCTGATATCTTACTGACTCAAACGCTTTTGTGGGCGACAGTATTTGAGCAAACTATTCCACCAAAGCTGACGGCATATCGAGATAGAGTGAAACAACGACCTGCAATGACTAAGGCGTTAGAAAAGTCAGAAGCGATTGCGAAGGCTGCTCAAGAAGAGTAACGATTAGATCGTGAATTTTTGACATGAAAAAAGGAAGCTAATGCTTCCTTTTTTATTTATCTACTCAGCTTATTAAAGCTGAGTCGCAGCCCATTTAGCGCGGCTTTCGCGAGACTCACTCATGCCATTATCAGCACGGAAGCTTTTGTAAGCTTCAATTTCAAGTGGAATAAGGCTGACTTCTACTTCTAATACAATTTGGCATTCTTTTTTGATGCGCCATGCTGCAGTATTGTATAGCTCAGTAAAAGGCAGTGAGCTTAAAAACTCAGGGTTGTACTGAGTATAAATAGCCTGAGTTGGGTAGACCACAAAGGCTAAACGTCGCTTTGGTTCGGTTTTGAATAGCGCTTCAATACCGTCAGTGGTATTGAGTACTTGCATCTCAATGGTATCTTCAATTTCAAGTAACTTCTTTTGTGCAACTTCTGGCGCATCAGTTTCGCCAGCTTCCCAAGCAGTAACTGCTTCAGCCGTTGTTTTAGTTAGTTCGGCAATTTGCTCGACACTTAACCCTAATGATAAGCGTAAACACTGCATTTCGATTGCATTCAAGTTATTTGATTTAGCCATGGTTTTTCCTATTTAATCTTGTCGTGTTGTGGTTAAAACATAGGTGAATCAAATTAATTACTTACGTTTTAACCAAATATCTTGAATCCAATCCCAGAGAGATTCCCACATGATGTCTGCCATGCGACCATTCTTGAAAAAGCGCACATTGGCTTCTTGGTCGATACAGTAAAAGTTATCCCCTTGCTGACAAATCGCAATGTACTCTCTTGGCATACCCACAGACCAAGCGTAGCTGGTCACTTCAGGTAAATAGGTATGAGAATATGGGTCAGATGCCGTAACCATTTCAATAGCACCGTAAATAACATCACTACCAAATAGCAGGTATTCTTTTAGGTCGTTGGGCAGTGAAATTAAAATTTGCTCTTCAACTTCTACCAGTTGCTCGAATGTCGGTAATTCAAGTGGTACAGGGACCGTTTCGCTTAAGTCTTGAAGCATTTCAATGATGTCATTCATCAGTGTTTCCAGTTATCGGCAATAATGGCGGGAGTATAGCTTGTATGGCGCTCTTAACCAATTTGAATTAATCGAAAAACCAACAAAACAGCAAAAAATAATAAAAAAAAGCACCTTAAATTAAGGTGCCAAAATGGAAGGGGGTTGAACGGAAATAGGCAAAGCTTAATGGGGTTAAGCTGCTTGGGTTTGGTCTCCTATGTGTGTGTTGTCAAATTGGGCAAGGCTTTGGCGTTTATAGCTAAGCCAAGCTTTGTGATAAAGCTTATGTGATGACTGACGCAGCTTAACAATTTGCATTAACTCTAAATCAGTTAGGGCGCGGTGTTGGGTTTGTGCGACAGCTTCAATATGCTGTATTTGTTCATAGACTTGATGTTCTGGGCCGCTTTTAATCTCAGCGATTTTGCTCAGATGTAATTGCACTTCTACAATCATTTTTGTTTGCGGTAATTTCACTAATAAATTTAAGTCGCGATAGCCTGATGCTTTGGGGTCTGCAAAGCGGTTTTTAACTTGCACAACCTCTGTGGTCTCAGCCAAGGCATCATAACTGCGCATTAATGTTTCAACGTCATCGGCAACCAACGTTGCTCTGGCAATATCGGTAATGAAACTGGCATCGCCATTGAATTTTCGTTCAATTTTTTGTTGCGCCCTTTGGTAACTTTTAATCTCAGGCATCAGTATATGAGTATGGCTTTCTTGACTGATGTTGTTGAGTAAATTACTCAGTTCTGTTTGCGCTAAAGGGGCGCGTTCAAATAACTGTTGTAAGCTATCAGTTTCTTGTTGCGGCGCAGTACCTGAAGTACTTGCTAGGTTTAATAGACTGTCTAAATCATCAACAAGGGTCTGGTTAACATCGTAAACGGGTTTAACAGGGCTAGTATCAACAGTAACAGCTACGGCATTTCGCGTAGTGAGTAATAATAAAAATATAAAAAAGGTACGAAAAATTCTGTTCATTTGCGTTACCACTGACTCTAAAGTTATGAAGGCATGAGTAATAAAGTATTCGTTATAACCCTTTTGGGATATGTGATTACTTTAGCTGGTGGAAGCTGAATCAAAGCTGAATATTTTATCGACTATGGGTAGGTTTACCAATCTTTACAAAGTGATTATTAAGACTGTGATATTGAATATTGAGCAGGCTTTGATTTGCTAAATCTAGAATGTTAAATCGCAATAAAAAAGGACATCGAAATGATGTCCTTTTTAGTCGTTCTACCCTTTAAGAAATAAAGGGTAGCTCAAGTGAGTGACTACCAAATCTTTACGCGTTTAGCTGGTTCGATATACATTTTATCGCCTTCTTTCACGTCATAAGTTGTGTAGAACTCAGGCATGTTAGATAGGGCACCTAAAGCACGGAAATGGCCTGGTGAATGTGGATCAGTTGCAACACGGTTACGCAAAGCTTCTTCTTTCATTTTCACTCGCCAGATTTGAGTGAAGCCCATAAAGAAACGTTGATCGCCCGTTAAGCCGTCAATCACAGGTGCTTCTTTACCGTCTAATGACATTTTGTAAGCTTTATACGCAATAGTCACACCCGATAAATCACCGATGTTTTCGCCTAGTGTCAGTTCACCATTAACATTTAAGTCATCAAATACTTGGTAACCATCATATTGGGCAATTAACGCATTCCCTTTTTTGGTAAAGGCGGCTAAATCAGCTTCAGTCCACCAATCACGCATATTTCCTTCGCCATCGAATTTAGCGCCTTGGTCATCAAAACCATGACCCATTTCGTGGCCGATTACTGCGCCGATGCCACCGTAGTTAACCGCATCATCTGCTTGCATGTTGAAAAACGGAGGTTGCAAAATTGCCGCAGGGAACACAATCTCGTTCATCGTTGGATTGTAGTAAGCGTTGACGGTTTGCGGCGTCATGTGCCACTCGCCTTTATCAATTGGGCCGCCAAGTTTAGCAATATCTTTATTGTGGCTTTCAACGCTTGCACGCTGCGCATTACCGACTAAGTCATCACCTTTAATGGTTAGCTTGCTGTAATCTTTCCATTTATCAGGGTAACCAATCTTTGGATTAAATTTGGCTAATTTGTCTTTAGCGGCCACTTTAGTGTCAGCACTCATCCAATCTAATGAGTCGATGCTAGTACCGTATGCGCCACGTAAGTTTTCAACTAATACACTCATGCGATCTTTTGCTGCAGAAGTGAAATGACGCTTAACGTACACCTTACCTACAACTTCACCTAAAGTGCCACTGACTGTGTTTACACCACGTTTCCAGCGAGACTCTTGCTCTTCTTGACCGTTTAAGGTTTTAGAGAAGAAAGCAAAGTTTTCTGCATCAATGGCTTCAGACAAGTTACTTGCTGCATGGGTTAATACGCTCCACGTCATGTAAGTTTTAAGGGTGTCTAAATCTGTTGCACCAATCACTTCACTCAAGCCGCTCACGTAACTAGGCTGGTTGATGATGATATCTTTTTGCTCTGCAACACCCATAGTTGTCAGGTATTGGTTCCAATCAATGTTCGGAGCAAGCTCTGCAAGCTCAGCTATTGTCATTTTATTGTAAGTTTTAGTGCTATCGCGGCTTTCAACCACATCCCAATGCTTTTCAGCAATGGCAGTTTCAAGGGCTAAAATAGACTCAGCAGCAGCCTTACCATCAGCAAGACCCGCTAAGTTAAACATTTTTTCAATGTGCTCAACGAAAGCTTTACGAATATTAACGAAACGTTCTTCTTCGTTAAAGTAATAGTCTTTTTCTGGCAGGCTTAGGCCATATTGCCAGATATGGGTGGCGTAACGGGTTGAGTCTTTTGCATCAACATTAACGTAAAAAGCCAGTGGGGTGCCGTAACCGTTAACTTGGCTATAGGCAAAAAAGTTGGTGAGGTCAGCTTTTGATGAAATAGCAGTAATTTTATCAAATTCAGCTTGGATAGGTGTGACACCTAATTTATTTAACGTTTCAACATCCATAAAGGCGCGATAAAGATCGGCTACTTTTTGTTCGTCAGTGCCAGCTGTCAGAGTAGGCATTGCTGCTACTTCTTCAATGATTGCTTTCACGTCTTCACGAGCATTTTCACGTAGGTCGTAAAAGGCGCCAATATTAGTACGATCGCCTGGGATTTCAGCTGTTTTTAGCCAAGTGCCGTTTACATATTCATAAAAATCATCTTGTGGACGTACTGATTTATCGATGTTTTGAAAATCGATACCTGATGTTAGTGCAGTTTGAACTGCTTCAGCCGTTGCCGTTTTGGTGGTGTTTTGCACTTCATTATTACTACAAGCACTGAGACCTGCGATCAATGAGGCACAAAGTCCCCCAATAACAAACTTATTCATGTTGTTTCCTTTGCATTCTTGAAATCAAGTATTAATAAGCTCTTCAATGAGCTTTAGATGCTGATTTTTCATTTATTCTTTTAAACAGCAAAAGTGTAAATAGAAAATCAGTCTTTATTGTTGTGAACCCCATGTTAAGTGTTGAAAAGGGCATTTAACAAGGGGATAGGGCATTTTTGTTGATAAAATGTGAGCTTTTCAGGAACTGATATGTAACTAAAAATTACCGTTTTACTGCAGAAGCGGAATATTTGTTTTTCATTTGATGGTTCACGGCTCATAATAGCGGCTAATTAGACACTCAATTGGTTGTAGTAATGCGTTTAGATAAGTTTATCTGTGAAAGTACTGAGCTCACTCGTTCATTGGCAAAAAGAGTATTAAAGTCAGGTGAAGTTACCTGTGATGGCGTGGTGGTAAAAGATGCCAGTTATAAAGTCGCTGAAGATACTGAAGTGTGCATCGAGGGACGTCAGATAACCATTATCGGTGAACGTTACATCATGATGAATAAGCCGGTCGATACGATTTGCTCAACCATTGATGAAGAATATCAGTCGGTACTGAGTTTGATGGATATTGAAAAGGTCGATACGTTACATATTGCAGGCCGTCTTGATGTGGATACCACCGGGTTAGTGCTCATTACCAGTGACGGTTTGTGGTCGCACAAAATCACTTCACCTAAGAAAGACTGCGGTAAACGGTATTGGGTTGAGGTGGCTGAGCCACTTGATGAAGCTTTGATTGAGACCTTTAAAGAAGGGGTTCAGTTACGTAGCGAAGATGGGTTAACCAAACCCGCTCAGCTTGAAATTCTAGATGACACCCATGCTCGTTTAACCATCAGTGAAGGCAAATACCATCAAGTAAAACGTATGTTTGCCGCTGTGGGCAATAAAGTGGTCAATCTTCATCGTGAAGCGGTCGGCAGTATTGAAATGGAAGATGAATTGCTTGAAGGTGAATGGCGATTTTTAACTGATGAAGAAGTAAAGTCAGTTAAATAGTTTACGACCCCCACGATAGATAATCGGCCATAAAAAAGGGCCTTCTTTACAGAAGGCCCAAACACTAGTTTTGGAACGCTATATTAGTGTAGTTTACGACGTCGCGCAGCGCCTAATAAACCGACCAAAATAAGACTAAAGACCCCCATGCTACTGCTTGAATCAGATTTCACAGGTGTTTCTTCTGGCGCCTCTTCTGCTGGTGGTGCTGCATCGATATAATCAGAATTAACCGTTAGCATAAAGCTTGTGTTGGCTTGGTCATGTTGATTAGCCGAATCCATCATTGTCATTGTCATTGTCATTGTCATTGTCATTGTCATTGTCACAGTTACAGTCACTTTAGCTTCCGTTTCACCATACCAATCGATATCTGGATTGCTAGTAAAGCTCATACCGTCTACTTAGTCGACACGTTTTCACTGTGCATGTATTCCACTGTTAATTCTTCCATGACTTCATTTGCAGCCATTTTCTTACTCGGCATGCCGAAAGCGGTAATGTTGGTTAGGTTAAAGTAGCCAATACTACTTCAAGCAGCAAAACCGATATTGAATATATAAAAGGAAGATAAATCCTTAAGAATACAATGTGAGCTGATTCTTAATTCATGATGTAACTGTTGAAGTAAAGGTGAGGCGTTAAGCAAGGTCGAGTTAATTGTAAAAGAGTTAAAGAATCAACCTGACTCATCTAGTGTAGTGCTTGAGCAGCGCTTAAATAGTATTTGTATAAGACTAAGTAAAACCAAAATAGTCAATTACATCATAGGCTCTTAGCCATGATGTTCAATTATGCTAAGTCAATCAGCTTCTAGAATAATATGTTTTTGGCTATTTATAAGCATAAAAAAGGCCTTCATCTGAAGGCCTTTTGATTGATTATATTAATGAATTATTAGTGATACTTTTTACGACGACTTGCGCCAAGTAATCCTAAGAAAACTAACCCTAATAAACTTAAACTTCCTCCATCGTCATTATCTGGAGTTGCTTCAGGTTCAATTGGATTCTCTGCTGCTGGTGGAGTTGGCTCCACACCATCAGAGTTAACCGTTAACATGAATGTTGTCGTGCTCATATCATTCGGGAACAAGTTATCAGACACTGTCACAGTGATCATGGTTTCACCCCAGAAATCAGCTGCTGGCGTAATATCAAAACTTGAACCTGATGTATGACCATTGACTACAGCAGTAACATTGTCGCCAGTGACTGTAATGGTGTTAGCAGATACTCCACCATCGTTATCAGCGTAGTTAACCACAATACCTTCAAGTGTTGTGTTTTCATCAACCATTTTATCGCTAATATCAGACATAATGATATTTGAGGCAACGCTAATCATTTGTTCAGCATTGGCATTGGCAATACCTTCAATATCGCCTGCGATAGTGACTGTTTGATTGACACCAAGCGCTTCGTGGGTGACTTCAGCTTGCATATTCACAACAACAATACTGTCACTAGGACCTGTGATGTCATAACAGACGACTAAGTTATTTGACACTTTGTCTTCAAGGTCATTGAAGGCGTAGCTTACACCAGTATGGCCGTTTAATGGACCATAAGTACCACGAGGACCATTGTAACCGCGAACACCGATAGAACCTTCCCCAGCTTCACCAGCAAAATCGATATTGTCATAGGCCATGACAATTTCATATTCACCAGGTGCGTGACCAGTATTGTTTTTCAAGAAAACTTGATGATCATAAGAATCACTTCTAGGGGTGATCAATGTGTTCCAGTTTTCATCCCAACTTTTGTCATGAGTTGCAGCTTTATTCCATTCTATGATGGTGTAATCGTCTGCAAAGGCTAATGTCACACCTTTCTCTTCGTTGATGTCCCAGTTCGGTTCATACATAGCGAGTGTCCACTTCTGCGGACCAAACATTGCCATTGGGTCTGTAGCATCTAAGCCACCCCATAATGGTGCTACGATGAAATCAGGTGGAGTTGAATACTCGTTAGTTGGCAGCTCTAAATACATATTCATTGGCACGAAGTCCCAAGGATTGAAGTTGCCTGTATCTAACTGTAACCAGCCTTTAGAACTTAGGATAATAGAGTCTGTATTGAAATAATCTTGGTTATCAAATACCGTCAAAGTACCGGCATTTAATGGTATTTCAATATCATGATTCCAGTTTCCGCCCCATTCGGTTGCTTCATAAAAACTACCCCAAGTAACATTAAGTCCGAACTTAGCTAAGTCAAGGTATCCGCCATCAACCGGAGTGCCATCAGGATAATCAATATCCAATGGTGTACGACACATAGCATCTTCAAGATTGGTAGTGATGTTGTAGTTTGTTTCAAGACCGGAAGTATCAAGTTGGCTGCTAAGTAAGCTGAAGCCGTTTTCCGTTTCAGTTAATCCTTCAATCTCAGCAATTGAACCTGGCACTAACTTTAAACCTGAAGACAATGTTGCACTTAACTCTACTGCACGATCATTACCAGAAAGGTTAGGCTGAACCATGAAACTGACATCAATGATATCGCCAATTCGTGCAGCATCTTGTGAAGTATTAATAGAAACGCTGTTTACACCGCGTTTAATGTTAAGCGGTACTATAGCTAAAGAACCTTCGGCATTATCACCAGCAGCTATGGCAGCAGCAGAGTAGTAATGTGTACCCTGTTCCATCTCCATATTCCAGTCGATTGTTAATGTCGAATTTAGCGCGCTTGTTTCTTCAAAGTTAAGGTTAATAGCTGATGAAGTTTCTTTTGGGATAACAACATGAGCCATTTCAATAGTATCAACATTATCATATGGGAATAATGGGTAACCACTCATCACCATAACAGTGTATTCACCTGCTTCTGGATCTTCTAAAGCACAGTATTGTCCTTTGGTAGTTTGCCCCAACATTGAGCCACAAATAGCTTCTGACTGATGTAAACGTCCATCTTTGTTGAAATCTTGAAAGATATATACATCGGTTTGAAGATATTGATTAAATGGATGATCAGTTTCTGAACCTACTCGTCCTAATAATTCAGCACGTAAAACAGCACTATTTTCAGGCACATCAACCGTAAAGGTCTTTATGTTTGGTAGTGTGGTATCCCAGAAAAACTCATCATCAACGGCGATGGCGCTAAACTGGCGGCGAGGTAAGTCAAATGTTTCGACAGTTGCTTCAACAGGCGTGTAAGCAACACCGCTTAAGCTTGAACCTGGAGCACCAAATGGTACATCGGCAATGACATGTTGAGATTGATCATCATGTGCAGTGATATTAATCGTACTTGGCAGTGTTTTACCTTGATACGTTGCTAAAAACGGCCAATGAGCTGCAGGTATGGTTTCATCTTGTGGCGTAAATTGAATTTCACCAGCAGCTGTTTGCACTGTGCCATCGTACCAAGCCATATCTGTTTCTTTAAATAGACTGGTAACCGTTAAATCAATGCTTTCACCAGCTTTTAAGGTAAAGGTCGAAGGAGTGACTCTTACTTTGGCTGTTGGATCTAAGGTGAAATCCCAAAATAGTGGTGAGCGATCAGAGTATTGTGCATCAACACTCCAAGTGCCATCTCGAGTCGCTTTCACTGTACGTATCCAGTTACAGCTTAATCCACAATCTTTATTAATCAGTTGCGGTAAGTTAAGTTCACGAACTTGGCCGCCATTTTGCGGATTTGCTCTGCGGAAATTATCTGCAGTTTCATCCATGACTAAACCACTATTGATGGCTCGTGCAACATTAACAAGACCGTGTCCTGCGCGGTAAGGGCCCGCAATCTCAACTTTTTGATCAAATGGATGATTCGTTTTAATTGCTTGGCTATTGGCTGTCATTTGCAAAGCTGATTGTACTTCAGATGCTGTCCAGCTTGGATTAGCCTGACGTACTAATGCCATGACACCTGCAACATGCGGGCTTGCCATTGATGTACCGCTAATAGCGTTATAATTACGGGTATCTGCTTGTGGGTTAAGCGGGTTTTCATCGTTCCAAGCTGCAAAAATATCCACACCGGGTGCAGCAATACCTGGAGAAAATAATTCTTCAATCGTACTTGATGGACCACGAGATGAGAAACTCGCTAACTGATCTGCATTTTCTGGGGTGATGACGCGCGAAGCGGTTGAAGCGGTGATTGTTCCTTGTAGGTCTGTGCCTGACTGAATCCATGGCTGAAGACCTTTAACACGCCAATTACCGTACCACTGAGTCGCATTGATATGCACACCTGGAATTGCGTAAGTATCATTAGCAACATCATCATCGGTTTCATTGTAGGTGTTATAGAGAACGAAACCACCAGCGCCACCTGCAGCAGCATTTGATGCTTTGTCTACACGAGCAATATCGCCACGTTCACAAATAACAATATCAGTTGCTTGGAAGGTATCAGCAGGAAAAGGTGAATTACAACGTGCATCACCAAAATCGGCAGCAACAACGAAGTTACCAGTGAAGGATTCAGAGATACCAGCAGCATCCAGCCTGTCAGGGACTAACGCAGCGTCACCTCCAACAAAATTATCTAATGCTTTATCTTCGATGGCGATTGAACGTGCATGTGTGGTGGCTGCAACGTTTAATACCCAAGGTGAAGTATGATCTACGGTGTAAAGTGAATCGGTACCGTTTGCTGCGCCAGAGTTACCGGCAGATAGTGCAACAGCAACACCCGCTTCACGGGCAGAAAGGAATGCCATTTCAAAGGCATCATCCCATGGGAAACTTTCGCTACCACCAATTGACATGTTGATGACATCAACACCGTCTTTAATTGCTTGTTCAATGGCAAATAACATCGCATCACCTGAACAGCCACCACTTACCATACATACTTGGTATGAAATGATGTTAGCGTGAGGGGCAACACCTGAAATCATCGGCATTTGCACGCCAATAGGGTTACCAGGTCCGCCACCAAGTTGCGATCCTACAACGTCTACATCATATAAAATATTACCAGCAACCGTACTGGCTACATGGCTACCATGGCCTTGAAAATCTTCACCAAAATCAGGTGCTAATGGATTTCCCCATTCGTCTTTGAATTCAGTAGTGATATCTTTGTGAGTGTAAACACCGATCAATTTATCGTTACAACGGTCTGCAAATTCTTCTAGGCCACAATCACCTAAGTAGTTTCCTTGACCTAATGGATTGGTGTGTTCAAAACCGTCCCCGCCAATTGCTGCAAATGAAGGGTGGTCAGTGTTAATACCTGTATCGATAATACCGACGATCATGCCTTCACCTGTGTAGGCATTGCCATCCGTCGTTGTAGAACCATCCCACACACCTTTCGAACCAATGTGTTCAGGACCAACGTCGGTATGTAATTGATAAATTTTTGAACGTTGAATATAGGCGACTTCTGACATGGAAGACAGCTGCACGGCTTCTTCTTGAGTCATTTCAACGGTAAATGCATTAGCTGCTAAGGTAAATTGTTGTTTAACTTGCAGGCCTGCTTTTTGAATCAAACTTTGTTGTTTTGACAATAGGTGTTTGGAGTAAGCATCAATCGCATTAACACTTGCACCAGTTGCAACGCCTGCAGTAAATAATTTTGCACTTTTATTATTTAGGGTGGCTTGTGTAGCTTGTAGGCCTGGTACATCACCTTTATAGGTCGCAACCGAGCTACCGTGCATTCTAACAATGTATGTTTGTTTGCCCGTAAGGCCTTTTTCAATCTGGATTTTGTCTTTGGCTTGTTTAGCTTGGAAATGAATATTAGTCATCTCGCCACGTCTAAGTGGCTGAGTGGTTTGTGTTCCTAATTTAGCCTGAGTCTCCTTTTGGGCTAAGTACATTTCCATAATGTCAACGCCTTGCAATTGCACAATATCATTTGCAGAAGGAGGGCTACTTGCTGCAGCACTGCCAACACTACCTGCATATATCGCAGCCAATGTCATCAATGTCAATTTTTTAATTCTCATGATGAGTTCCTATTAATTATTATTTTAATGACCACGAATAAAAAAGTGGTTAATCAGATATTGCAAAATTGTTACCAGATAATCCAATGCGAAATTAAGCATTAAATAATGCATAAAAACTATTAATAGGAATTGGTTGTTTAATCTTAATTGATGCAATTTTTGTATCAGATTAATGCGCAGTTGTAATTAATTAATTGAATATTAAGTGATACGTTTTGATACATTTGCGTATTTATATAAACTCTTTATTTACAGTGGCTTATGGTTTTGGTTTGAGGTTTTGCATCAATTTTAATTATTGTTGAACTAAGAAATTAATTCTGTTTTAATATTGATGTTTTATCACTTTTATTAAAATTTGAAATGTTTTTTTATAATGAGTAAGTTGACGTAATTGCTATTAATACTTCGGATTTTCTGCTTTTTTTATAATTGGGTATGTTAATGGAATTACGTCATTTAAAACATTTTCTTGTTGTTGCGGATTTAAAACATTTCCATAGAGCTGCACTCGAATTAAATTTGGCACAACCATCTTTGTCTAGAAGTATTCAAAAAATGGAAGATTTATTAGGAGCTAAATTATTAGAACGGACTTCACGCTCGGTGACATTAACCCCATTTGGCGAAGTAGTTGTTGAACATGGTAGCCGTATCGTACGAGATGTTGAGTATCTAAAAAGAGAAATCAAAGCGATTCAAGGATTAGAAACCGGGGAGTTAATGGTAGGGGCGAGCGCAATACCATTAAATAGCATTGTAGGCCCGAGTATTGGCCAATTTATCAATACATTTCCCAACGTCAATGTTGAATTAAAAGTAGGTAATTGGCTGAGCTTGTATCAAAAACTGTGTAAAGCTGAAGTGTCATTATTTATCGCTGAAACCAAAGCGACGGAACTGGATTTAAGAGATGACATTGAGGTGATTCCATTACCCAGTTTTCAAGCGGTATTTTGCTGCCGTGCAGGGCACCCTTTAACTGATAAACCTCAAGTTACACTTGATGATATTAAGCAGTATCCGATTGCGATTCCATCAGCCTTACCCAAACCGTTATTTGATCAATTTGGCGATCTATTTTCTAAGTATCGCGATGACTTTTCAGGGTTAGTGAAATTTGAACAATTTCAGGCGATTAAGGAGTCGTTGACTGAATGTGACTTAGTGGCATTAGCGCCAGATATCTCCATCGTGCGAGAGGTAGAATCCCAGTCTTTAGTGGAGCTACCTGTGATGGATATTCCTGACATAAAAGCATCTTTTAGTATTGTTTATCTTAAAAATCGACGCTTAACGCCTGCGGCCAAAGCTTTTATCGACTTTATTAACCCTGAACCTTTAGCGATTTAAGTAAACTAATTAACGACTTCTTTCTGCTTTATTTTGCTCAGTAATAATCTGATTAATGGTGTTATATAGCCACTGAAAAAGCGGCTTGTTTCTGTGTCGATAATGATGGCAGAAATAGCTATTTAATTCGACAGGTTTACCATCGATATGTATCACCTTACTGGTGACTTTTTCTGTGCTTATACCATGATATTGTGTGCCGACAGCATGCATTAACTGGGTTTGTGCAACCACACTGAGCACTGAGCTTGGATGAGGGTTACGATAAGCAATAGTTGGGCTTAAACCACGGCGTTTAAGATACTTTTCCACATAGGTTATATTCTCGTTCCAACCTGGCACATGTAACACCGCTAATGGGTACTGAGTAAAAGCCTGTTCATCGATAGTTTTATCTATCAACGGGTGCTGTTTGTTTAAATAAACCCTCGCAAACAAACTCGGCAGTGTTTTTATGCTCATTTCTTTGGAGAAGTCTGGTTCCATCATCGTAATGGCAAAGTCTTGTTTACCTAATAATAAATCCTGCTCCGTTGCGCTATTCCATACCGATACGACTAATTCTACTTGCGGAGCAGTCTGATGCAGAGCGAGAAATAACTTATCGCTGATCAAACCTATCAAAGCTGGGTGAATCGTGACGCAGAGTTTACCGGTTAGTTTTTTGAACTCAAATTCGTCGACATGATTAATGATATCAGCCAACTCTTGCCACGTATTTGGCAGCCTTTGGGCTAAAAAGTGGGCTTTATCTGTTGCCGATAATCCGTGTCTAGTCTTAACAAAAATAGGATCGTTAAAGGCATCACGAAGTTTTTGTAGTGTTCGACTGACTGCTGGTTGACTCATGTGCAGTCTTTCAGCTGCTTTATGGGTGTTGAGCTCTTCGTACAAGATGAAAAAAACTTTGATTAAATTCAGATCGAGTGACTCAAATGGGGTTTTATTCATTGTGTTTGAAGGCAAGTAAGACAATGGGTATAGACAGTGTATTGTGGATTAGACGAAATGTCGAAATAGTGCTAATGAAAATACCAATTAACGCTTGAATAACTATACAAAAAAAGCCCCTAACAATCATCATTATTAAGGGCTTACTGAGTGTTGAATTATTTCATTAAACTTAGGTTAAGTTATTTCTCTAAACTGACTTTTCCGCTAATGGTGCTGGCATTAAAGCTACCATCACCTTGCTGAGTTTTAAATTGAATAGACTGACGTGATGAATACTTGGTTTTCATCGGTTTATCATTCGTTAAACGATTTTCAATTCTTCCACCTGGGCCACCATCAATCTCGAATGCTAAATTTGGCATATTGGTAAACTTAACTTCAATGTCACCGCTGACAGTATCGAATAATACTTTAGTGATGGCGTCACTCAGTTTAACTTCAATATCGCCGCTAACAGTAACCACTTTAACTTTTTCCGCAGCAGTAAAACTGCCTTCAACGTCACCAGAAACTTGGTCAATGCTTAAGTCTGTGACTAAGTTATTTTCAGATTCTAACTCACCACTGACCAGGCGATATTTTGCTTTACCTTGCACATCTTTGTCTTTGATATCTCCTGACACCGTTTCTAATTCAATTTTACCGTTAAGCTTTTCAGCTTTGATGTCGCCTGAAACAGTGTTTAAGCTGATTTTACCTTCAATATCTTCAACTTCCATACTGCCACTGACTAAAGATAATTGAACTTTACCAACTAGTTTTTCAACTTCGTAGTCAGCAGAAACCCCTTCGGCTTCCAGTGCTAAATTTGATGGAATACGAATAACTAAGTTTGAACCTTGATCATTGTTACCGCGGTAGCTGCTTGGTAGCTTATCCTCTATGATAATATCGCCGCCTTTTTTTTCAAAAACAAAGCCCTCTGATAGTTCATCAAGCTGACCCTTTACGCTAATAATATCCTTATCCCAACCAATAATTTCGACCTTGCCACGTTGTACTTTTAACTCAATATTAGGGTTGGCAGAAACGGTCATTTCACGCTCTATCTGTTCGACTGCTTGCGCCATCAGTGGAGTCATTAACAGACTGCAGCCGAATATCGTTCGACTGACTAGCTGGTTAAGGGTGATATTCATATTTGATTTCCTTGAGTTGATGGAGCTGTATTCATTGGTGTGCGTTGCTGTTGTTGTAACAATTCTATTTCGCGTTTCATAATCCAAAGCCATAAATCCCAAACTTGTTTATTGTTAGGGTCATTCTTTAAGGCTTGCTGAATCTCTTTTGAGGCAAGTTCTAGTTCTGAAAACCCTTTATTGAACGGGTTAGTTTGATTATCAAGCTGCATACCTACGGTGTATTTGTTGTCTTCAAATGTGGCAATTTGTTGTTGATGTGTCTGGGCTATTTGATCGACCAGTGCAATTAAATCTTCGGTGGACTGGTTTGATAATGCGTTCTTGACCGTTAGGGTTTCAGTGGAGCTGATGTTTGGCGTCGACAGTTTCCAGCCTAATACCATCACAAATGCAAGGCTTGCGGCCATTGCAATCATTTTCCAATGTGAATCCCCTTTGACCATGCTGTTTTGTGTCATATTGCTGTTGGTTTTCGCATTAATTTGGTCATCAATGTCTTGCCAAAGATCGACCTTAGGAGTGATTTCTTTGGGTAAACTGGCTATCAAATCGTCAAGGTTTTCTTGTTGTGGTTGGTTTTTTTTCATGACAGCATTTCCTGTAACATCTGTTTTGCTCTGTGGTACTGGGTTTTGCTCGTTCCCACTGCAATATTCAATATTTCTGCAATTTCCTGATGCTGATAACCTTCAATGGCGCTTAATACAAATACCACTCTGGTTCTTTCTGGTAACTTCATTATTAACTTGTCTAAACGGTGATATTCATAATGCCGACTTGCTTCTTGTTCGTTTTCGTCGGTGATACTGCTATCAGGTAAAAAGCGGTGCCAAAAACGCTGTTTGGCTTTCATGCTGTTAATGGCTTGATGAACCGATAATTTATGCAACCAAGTGGTGAACTGACTTTGACCATTAAACTGTTCTAATTTTTGCCACAATCTAACAAAACAGTCCTGACAGATTTCATCGGCATGATCATGACTACCACTAAGGCGAAAACAAATGGCATACACTCGTCCCTGGTGACGCAAATATAACTGCTTAAATGCAGCTTTATTACCTGACCTGGCTAGATTCACTAATGTCTCGTCAGGCGTAAGCCCATCGATTTGATCGTGATTAGCCTGATTTTGATCTGTTTCAGCGTTTTTACTTTGCTGCTGAAACTGGCAATCAATGTCAGTAATGTTGTTGGAGTTCAGGGTCACCGTTTTATCCGATTGGGTGCGAGTTACTAGATTAGACATTAGCAAGTTAGTAAAAGGTTTACTCGTATATAAAAAATAATATCTAGAAAACCAACTTTTGGTCGATAAAGATACAGTCAGTATCCTGAAAGCTAATACATTATTAGCTTATGCAGGCTATAAAAATTAGTTTGCTTAAAAGTTGTCTAATAGGTAATTAAGCATCTATATTTTTAATGTACCTTAAGGTTATTAGGGATTTATATGCTAATTCGTACCAAGTTAATATTGAGTGTTGTGGTGTCACTAGTTGCATTTGTCGCGATGTTTTTATTGCAACTCTATACCAGTGATGTGAAATCGACTTTGGCAGGTGCTGCCAACAATATTACTGAAATTGAGCGAGAAGTTTTACAACTTCGAGTGACGGAAAAAGACTTTTTTGCCCGGTTAGACAGTAAATATATTGATCAACATGACAATATTTATGTCGATATTAATAATACGATAGCTGCGCTTAATGAGGCATTAACCGATCGTGGTTTATCCACTCAAAGCTTATCGAGTTTTAACCAAAGTCTGGACACCTATAAAGTCATGTTTGCTGAGTTAGTGACTTTACAAACAGAAATAGGCTTAACACCGAAGACGGGTTTATATGGGGATTTACGCAAGTCAGTTCATAATGTTGAAACCATTTTAAAAGAGCAAGGACAAGCGGAGTTATCAGTCACCATGTTACAGCTGCGCCGTAACGAGAAAGACTTTATGTTACGCCGGACCCAAAGCTACCTAGATAAATTCGAAAAGAATTTAGATTTATTTCAATCGCAACTTCAGTCTTCATCTCTCAATTCATCAACCAAGAATCAACTATCAGGATTGGCTGATGCTTATCAAAAAAGTTTTATCTTATTAACTGATAAAGAAAAGCTATTTGGTTTAACCGCTTATGATGGTGACATGCTGAAACTAAGAGAAGCCATTAAAAGGACGGATACCGATCTTATTCATCTGCATGAGCAAACTAATGCTCAAATTGCAGGAGCTGAAACTAATGCGCTTATTTTAGGGGTAAGTATTTTTGTGCTTATCTCCGTAATCTTATCGATTTCTGCTTATCTTATTTTACGCAGTATTGTGGTGCCGATTAATGATATCAATCGGGTGATCTCAGAAGTTGAAAAGAATAAAGATTTAACGCTTCGTTGTGATGAAAGCAAAAACGATGAACTTGCAAGAATTGCAAAACACTTTAATGCCATGGTGCTCAGTTTTCAGCATTTGATTGAGCAAGTGAACGAATCAGTAGATGCGATGAATATCTCCTGTGAAGAGCTGACTCAAAATGCAGTTACGGCATCTGAAGGCGTTTCAAAACAATTAAGTGAAACGGACATGGTCGCAACAGCCATTACTGAAATGGGGGCGACCATTGATGAGATTGCCAGTAATACTGAGCAAGCAGCACTTAAAGCCAACGAAACCAATGACAATGCTCAGCAAGGTTTAGTCAGTGTTGAACAGACAATTGAGAAAATACAAAGCTTAGCAAGTCAGCTGAGTGATTCATCAAACGTGGTCGCAGACTTAGAACGTGACAGCGAAACCATAGGCAGCGTGTTAGATGTTATTAGAGGTATTGCAGAACAAACTAATTTACTGGCATTAAATGCTGCGATTGAGGCTGCTAGAGCCGGTGAGCAAGGCAGAGGATTCGCGGTAGTGGCAGATGAGGTCAGAAACCTTGCCATGCGCACCCAAGAGTCCACCGAAGAAATTTCGAAAATTATTTCAACTTTGCAAAGCCGTACTCATTCGATTGTGCAGTTAATGGATGCCAGTCAACAGCAGGGTTCAGAAAGCGTCGAGCAAGCTGGTGGAGCAGGGGACTTACTCAACTCAATCACCCAAGATGTGCAAACCATATCAGACATGAGTACCCAAATTGCGACCGCCATTGAAGAGCAAAGTATGGTGGCTGCAGAAGTCGGTAAAAATGTAGTGGTGATCCGTGATATTGCAGATGAAACAGCCAATGCAACTGAAGAGAATGCGGCAGCAACACAAGATGTTAGACAGCGAGCAGAGTCATTACATGAAGCGGTGAGCTTATTTAAAGTGAGTTAAATCTAAAAGCCATTTATTAGGCTCTAATATGCAATGGGTTTATGCAATTGGCATATGCAATGGGCTTATGTAATTGGCTTTAAAATCAGTATTAACTATTTACAGGAATAGTCCACATTATTGAGTTCCAATCAGTGAAGTGTTTTTGTATAAGGTTTATATTAAATTCAAGTGGATATTAAATAAAAAGAATAATTGGGATAGCGATGTTTGTTTTAAGAAAGAGTCATACACAGCTACAACAAGAAAATGATGCGTTAAAAGAGAAAATTAATCAGTTATCTAATGAAAATGCTCAATTAGCTGATAACAATGCGCATCTAAATGAACAATTCAATGCTATTCAAGAAAATTCAGATACAAAATTTAGAGGAATGCTCCTAGATTGTGCGATTCAATCCTTAGGACATATTGAAGGAGTTAGAGGCACTGTCCTTCAAGCTCATATTGATATTAATAATGAGAAAGAAGCGAGTGAACAAATTAACGACTCGCTAGATGCTTCAAATCAATCACTTGAAAGCATGGTTGAGGGCATAGAGACAATCACTCAAAAAATGACTGGCTTAACGACTAATATATCTGGTTTATCTTCAATGGCAGATAACATCAATTCGTTTGTTGCGACTATTTCAAAAATTTCTGACCAAACTAATTTGTTAGCTTTGAATGCTGCAATTGAGGCAGCTCGTGCTGGAGATGCTGGTCGAGGTTTTAGTGTCGTTGCTGATGAGGTGAGGGCCTTAGCAAGCAATACCAATGGTTCTGCTAAAGAAGTTGCTGAGTTAGTGCAACAAATTATTCAATCGACCAATGAAACTGTTTTTTCAGTTGAAGATATTCAAGGAAGTAATGCAGAGTTAGCGGGTGGGATGTCATCTCTTAATGAGGATTATGATTCTATTATTTCATTCTGCACCTCTATGAAAGATGCAATTGGTCATGCTTCATTACGTACCTTCATTCAAACAGTAAAGTTGGATCATATTGTATGGAAGGGCGATGTTTATGCTGTCGCTTCTGGAGCGAGTCAAAAAGAGATAGGAACATTTTCAGATCATACTATGTGTCGATTAGGTAAATGGTACCAAACAACTGGCAAGGAAAGTTATGCTAATTTATCTGCCTTTAAAAGGTTAGATGAGCCACATAAACTTGTGCATCGTAATGGGGTTGAAGCGCTTTCTTTAATTAATGCTGGCGAGAAAGAAAATGCATTGAAATACCTAGAAGCGATGGAGTTAGCCAGTGAGAAAGTGATGGCTTGTTTAGATGAGATTGCACAAAGCAGCTAAGGTAATTAGCAGACATTAATTTAATTGTAATAAATTAAAGCCAACAAAAAGCCCAATCACTGATTGGGCTTTTTAGTGTTCAATAAACCATTTATTCAAACTGTTTGGTTTCAGACCGCTTATGCTGGCAAAATAGTGTTTACACCATCTGGTGAGCCAACCAGTAATACGTCAGCACCGCGATTAGCGAATAGACCATTTGTTACCACACCAACGATAGCATTAAGTTGCTTTTCTAGTGTTTTAGGGTCAAGAATTCTGTAGTTGTACATGTCTAAGATAACGTTACCGTTATCAGTCACTACGCCTTCTCGGTAAACAGGATCGCCACCTAACTTAACAAGCTCGCGAGCAACATATGAGCGAGCCATCGGGATCACTTCGATTGGTAGTGGGAATTCACCTAACACATCAACTTGCTTGGTGTTATCAACAATACAGACAAACTTTTTAGCCACAGCTGCAACAATTTTTTCGCGTGTTAGTGCCGCACCGCCGCCTTTGATCATGTCCATGTGAGCATTGATTTCATCTGCACCGTCAACATAGACAGATAAATCAGATACGCTATTTAGATCAAATACTTCAATACCCAATTGTTTCAATTTTTGGGTTGACGCTTCTGAACTTGAAACTGCGCCTTCAATGTCATTCTTCATTGTTGCTAGCGCATCAATAAAGTGATTAACCGTTGAACCGGTTCCAACACCAACAATTGAACCTTCTTCAACATATTTTAGTGCAGCCCAACCAGCGGCTTTTTTCATTTCGTCTTGAGTCATGACAACATCCTGTGGTGGCAATCTAGCAATGATAAATATTAAAATTGGCCTGAGTATAACAAAAGATAAACAGTGCTAGATACGGTAGTGATTTAATTAATCGACTCTGAAGTCACAGATTTCGTTACAGGGTAAAATTGTGCCTGTTTAAATGCATTAATCACCCGTAAATTAATATCACTGGCAAATTTTCGCTCTAATCTAATATCCATCACATAGGCTTTTACCGTTAAGGTAATCAGATGCTCACCATATTGATAATCAGTGGCAATATTGACCGTAATGGGCTTATCTAAAAAAGTGTAAGGCGAACATTGAGTGGCTTCTTTTGCCAGTTGAATCGCGTGCAGATGATCAACGCTAATGGGTAGCTTAAATGTCACCACTACCATTTCATCTAATGCGCCACTGTTAGCATTCGACACCGCCGTTTTTAATGCCTCAGCATTGGGCACCATAACAGTATTGTCATCAAAAGTGCGTAGCCAGGTGACACTCCAATCAAGTTGAATCACCTCGCCATAATGACCTGAAAGCGTGACCATATCACCCACTCGATAAGGCGGGGTGATCATAATAATCAGTCCAGCAATCATATTTTTAGCAGGCTCTTGTGTCGCTAAACCTAATACAATCCCGATGGAGCCAATAACGGCTAATATCAAATTCTCGTGAGGATCGATGATTTCAGTGATGGTGTAAATCATCACGGTAGCCCAAACAAATAAGCGCGCAAAAGGGTATAAACGACTCCAGAGTAAACGGTATTTTGGCAGTTTGATGGTGAGCTGTTTCAACACAAATTGCACGATAACCATAAGCAGCCAAGCAAATAAACATACGGTGGCAAAAGCTAATAATTTATCAAAAGAAATAATGTCGAGTATGGCTTGTAGTGCTTTACGTGAATCATCCATGCTTATTGCTCCTACAAGTAAAGTTTATTGTGATTAACTAAATGACTGGCGATAAGCCGGGTTAATGTTGGGGGAATGACGTAGTAATGCTGAGCAAAGTCCAACTTTGAGTAATGAGGTTTAAGTAAGCCCTGGCGTGAAAGATATTCTAATTTTAATGAGCTTTGTTCTATGCTGGTGGCAAAAATTTCAGCATGCTGAAATATGCGTAAGCCTCCATGAACATAGATCTCAGCCAAGCTAAATAAATCTTCATCAGTACATTGTTTAAGTGTTGCTAAGTCCGGTGTGCATATTGGTTTTATGCTTAAAGGGTGATTAGGGTCTTCGGTTAACGCATTAAATAGTAAAACACAGGCGAGTTTGCTGTGACCGCCACTGACCTGGTGCAATTGCTTTGTTAGCTGTTCAAATGCGGCTTTCTCTGTTTCTTCATTGCCATCACTTGTTAAAGTCAGGCTAATATTAGCGGTTTTAGCTTGGATGACATCTCGAAACTCTAATAAAGAAAAGTATTCTAATCTTACGATAATTTTGACGAAGTTTGTGATGGAGTATTGTGACGATAAGCGATGCCATACATAGGTTTCACAGCCTAGGATCCAGCAATGCTGTTGGCGTGTTTCCATGATAACTGTCGCGAAGGTCACTAAAGCTTGATAGTTGCCCATCATTCTCAGCATCAGTTTATGTAAGTCATCAATGATAATGATGTGTGAGTCTTGTTGATTAATAAGTGCAATCGCTTCAGTGATGGATTTGGGCTCATCGGTAATATTGAAGCAATAACACAAGTTAGCGATGGCTTCTTTGGTCGTGAGCGCTGCGTGGTAAAAGCTGACGTAAGTGACAGGCACTTGTTGATGATATTGATGATGAAATTGATTCAGAAAAGAGCTAACGCCAGAGCCAAACGGGCCTATCACCGCGGTTAACTCGCCTTTATTATTTTGCCAACGAGAGATCGCATCACTGACCTTTTTCTGCTGAACATCTCGGCCAATAAACTGACTATTTACCGCTTGGAGAGGCGTTTCAATTTGCTGCTGATTTGACTGCTGATTTGACTGCTGAATTAGCTGAACATCTTGAGTATCAAGGGCGACTGACTCAGCAAGCTTATTCGCTAAAGGCTGTAAGTCAGTTCTTATTGGATGATAAAGCAGACACTTTTCTACTTCAGAAAGTATGGTTGTGTCACGGGGATAAAGTTGGCTTATTTCCTTAAGCGAAAGTTTGCCTTCAATGCTGTCGCCATCATGACTGCTAGTCGATTGTCCTGATATTAGGTTTTTTATTGATTGCCATGCTTTTGAAACACGTGGGAGTTGAACATCCATTTAATCGCTACCTTCATTGTCGACACATGCAAGCTCTTGGCTTAATTCCATTGATTTTACTTAGCTAAAGTTAACTTTAGCATACTTAATTGAACGAACACTTATTCAATAGCTTGAATAATAAATTGGGATTTCGGCTCAACCTAAAGGCTTAAAAATCGGAAATTGACAGTACATGAAGGTGAAACTGTAAAAATGCCTAATCTAAAAATGTCATTTTAAAGCAGAAATAACATCAAAGGTGATGGTTTTTCGCTCTTTTGGGTGTGATCTATCTCGGTTGTAACCGGTATTTTGAATGCACTGTTTAGCTGTAAACTAATTAATTGATAACCTACCTTGTTTGTAATAATAAACAGTGATTTAGGTCGCGTTTTTATCATCAAAATACACGATAGACCCAATCGAATTTTGTCGTTTTAACTCATAAAAAGTGGCGTATATGATGGCTTCAAATAAACCACATACCCTATAAGGTTATTAGTTATGACGAAGCTAACCTCAGTTGCAATTTTGATGGCATCAATTTTTTCAATCTCTACCTCACAGGCCAGTGAGCCAATCGAAGTGATCAAGCCTGCTGTGATCACCGAACCTGAAAAAGTTGAACTAGGCAAAATGCTATTTTTTGAACCACGTTTGTCAATGTCTGGGTTTATCTCTTGTAACTCTTGTCATAATCTATCTTTAGGTGGTGTTGATGCCCTGCCAACCTCGATTGGCCATGAGTGGCAAGAAGGTCCAATTAACTCACCAACAGTATTAAACGCTGAGTACATGCTAGCGCAATTTTGGGACGGTCGAGCGGCTGACTTAAAAGAGCAAGCTGCAGGCCCTATCGATAATCCAAAAGAAATGGGTTACACCCATGAATTGGCAGTCGGAACTATTGCTTCAATGCCTGGATATGTAGAACGCTTTAAAGCAATCTACGGTTCAGATGAAGTGAATATCGACAGAATTACCGATGCAATTGCCGTATTTGAAAAAACCTTAGTAACCCCAAATAGCCCGTTTGATCAGTATTTAGAAGGCGATAAAAAAGCGATTACTGCTGATGCGAAAGCGGGTTATCAATTGTTTAAAGATAAAGGTTGTGTAGCCTGTCATAGCGGCCCTGCTGTTGGTGGCACCATGTACATGAAAATGGGCCTAGTTAAGCCGTTTCATACTGACAACCCTGCGGTAGGGCGTAAAGGCGTAACGGGTAAAGATGCGGATAAATTCGTCTTTAAAGTACCAACCTTACGTAATATCGAACTAACTTATCCCTACTTTCACGATGGTAGCGTTTGGACATTAGAAGAAGCCGTTAACACTATGGCAGACATTCAGCTAGGTCAGACTATGACCGAAGTTGAAACCAAGCAAATGGTAGACTTCTTGAAGAGCTTAACCGGTGACCAACCACAAATTATGTTACCAATTTTGCCACCTTCGAATGAGAACACACCACGTCCGGTGCCATTTAAGAAGTAACTAGCAGCCCTATATTTAGCGGAAAAAGCCTACTCAATTTTTTGAGTAGGCTTTTTTATGTTTAATAATCAATAAATAGGACCTAAAAGTACCTACTACTCCAAATTGTGCCTGCTTTTTATTCATCACCAATAAGCCTATGATAACGGCATAGATTGAGTGGAGAAAAAGAATATGAATACCGCTAACAATACCAGCAAGACTGATTCACTGAATATGGATTTTAGCCAACGAATTGTTATTAATACTCATATGCTTGAGTGGGATAAAAGCCCTGCCAAAGGTGTATGGCGTAAACGTTTAGCCAGAGAAGAAGCGGAACGTGGCCATGCGACCAGTATTGTTAAGTATGATGCCGGTGCAAGCTTTGCGTCACATCCGCATCCTTTAGGTGAAGAGATTTTAGTTTTATCAGGAGTCTTTTCTGATGAAACTGGAGATTATCCAGCGGGCACCTATATCCGTAACCCTGAAGGTTTCAGCCACGCACCATTTAGTGAGCAAGGCTGCGAGTTACTGGTTAAGTTACATCAGTTTCAAACCACTGACATTGAACAAGTTAGGGTAGATACTCATCATACTGATTGGCTTCCAGGCCAAGGGGACCTGCAAGTGATGCCGCTGCATCAGCATTTAACCGAGTCGACAGCATTAGTGTTTTGGCCTGCTGGCTGTCAATTTCAGCCTCATCGTCATTTTGGCGGCGAAGAGATATACGTTATCAGTGGCGAATTTATTGATGAGTTAGGTCGATATCCAGCAGGCACTTGGATCCGCAGTCCACACTTAAGTCAGCATAATCCCTTTGTAGAACAAGATACGGTGATTCTGGTTAAGGTGGGGCATTTGATGATAGATGAATAGCGGCCTTGATATGGTTTTTATTAAATCAATCTTGTCGTTTGCGTGCTAATAAGAAATTGTTTCAATTGATCTTATTTTACAGGAGATTTATGGTGTTATCGCTACAATGGACAGATCACTGCAGCTATAGAATTAGGCAAGAATATAACCCAATCGATATCAACATAAACTAGGACAGCACTTAATGACTCAATCAACACTAGCAAACTTCATCAAGGCTATCGATAGTCCACAGAACATTCTATTTGAAGATACTATGGCGATTATTGAGGCGCATTATGTGTTTACGCCATGTGCGTTTACTAATGGTCTACAGAGCAATGCTGAAGGAGAAAATGCCGGCTCTTGTAAGGTGTTTGCTTTTGGGACGTTACATCAGCTAAATGAGCAACAAACCTTGAGTTTATTTGGTCAGCATTATCGAGATGTCGTGGCCACTCCACAAGGGAATGACCATCAAAATATCCGTCAATTTATGCTTAATGGCTGGGACGGTATTAAATTTACAAGCAGCGCATTAGCGTTAAAAAGCGCATAGTTGCAGCTAGTTCAACCTTTAATAACCTTCAACTCCGGCCATATCTGGTAATTGATGAGCAATGCCTTTATGGCAATCAATACAGGTTTGTGCACCGCTTTCTAAGTAGGTTGAGTGCATATCAGCTGCGCGGGTTGATTGGCGAGTGAAGTCCATATAGTCGAACTCATGGCAATTTCGGCACTCTAAAGAGTTGTTGGCTTTAAGGCGTCGCCATTCGTGCTCGGCTAATTGGCGGCGTTTAGCTTCAAACTTTTCAGGCGTATTTATCGAACCCACTAAATGCGCCCAAATCTCTTTTGAAGCTTGCATTTTTCGCGCTATTTTATCGGTCCATTTATGGGGCACATGACAATCGTGACAGGTGGCTCGTACACCGCTACGGTTGGTAAAATGAATCGTTGGTTTCATTTCTTCATAGACATTTTGATGGCAACTGCTACAAAACTCCTCGGTACTCGACATTTCTAATGCAGTATTAAATGCACCCCAAAAAATGATCCCAGCAATAAAGCCGCCTATTACCAGAAAGCCTAAGCTGTAATGGACACTCGGCTTTTTCATCACTTGCCAAACAGTATTCAGTAACGCGATTAATTTTTTCATATTTCACTCATAAATGAATAGAAAAGGAGTTGTAATTGACTCTTTAAACGACTCTTTAAACGACTCTTTAAACGACTCTTTACACGATTAGGTAATGGATGACAGCTGGCCGCAGTAATATAAAAAATAAACCCGACTCAATCAGTATAAGCGGTGTCAGATTATCTGCGCTGTTTGTTGGATAAACATATAGTAC
Organism: Shewanella sp. 2_MG-2023; assembly: GCF_030548905.1. Lineage (NCBI taxonomy): Bacteria > Pseudomonadati > Pseudomonadota > Gammaproteobacteria > Alteromonadales > Shewanellaceae > Shewanella > Shewanella sp. 2_MG-2023. The sequence goes on along the minus strand of NZ_JAUOSO010000003.1, from coordinate 253,457 downwards.
GGATGCTAAAAGAAGCTAACTTAAAGGCGTTGGCGAACATACTGTCATCAGTGTAATAGTGTTTTTAGTGATAAATGGATCATTTTTAATGACATTAGAAAGAGGAGGGAACAAGCAAGGGAAACCTCCCTTGCTATGTATTTTTATTTTGGTTAAATCGCTAATGCAGAAAGTTTAATCTGGTACAAGTTACCTTTGCCATTTTCAATACGGGTAAAGAACAAATACTCGCCGTTAGGTGAGATAATTGGAGTGAACTCATGGTCTGCTGTATTCACTTTACTGCCTAGACTTTTTGCTACTGTCCATTCGCCATCGATTAACTTAGACAGATATAAATCGCCTTTTCCGAGGCTATCATCGCGATCCTTGATACTAAAAACGATCGTCTTGCCGTCTCGAGACACCGCCGAATCACCAATGTTACCTTTCATACCATAAATATGGCTTGGCAATGGTCTTGGAGTGTCAAAGCCATCTCCTTTAGGCTGAGCAACATACATATGGCGACCGTTGTCCCTAAATGAAGGAAAGTATAACTCGCCTTTGTCAGTGAGTGACGGGTATAAGTCTGCTGCGGCAGAGTTAACATCAGTTAAGTATTCAGGTGTTTGCCATTGGCCTTCAGCCCAAGTCGTTCGCCACAAATTGACCTCAGGTGCTTCATCCTCACCCTCTGAAATGGGTCTTTTAGAGACAAAATATAGCTGAGAGTAATCGGCACTGTAATAAGGATCTGCATCGAGGTAATCACCAGAAATAGATAAGGCTGACGGTGCTTGCCACTGGCCATTGCTAAAGTCTGATTGCATCATAGTGCAGTGACTAAAATCGTCAGCACAACGGGCAAAAATGACCTTATCTCCTGCTTTGTTAAACACAGTATTAATTTCAAAATGATCGGCTGTAGAAATAATCCCAGGAGCGAATTCAACAGTTTTGTTGGCCGCTCCAGGGTTATGGTAAGCAGGAGTCGATGCAAAAGTGTGGAGTGACATCATGCATAAGCTGATTGTTATTATGGTTTTTTTCATGAAATGCCTATTGGTGATTTCTTTTGCTTTAGTAAAGCAGGTTTGATGAATTTGAACGGAGGATACAAGGGTTTGTTTTATAAATCCACACTTATGTGAACTTAGATTCGCTTTTGGTGAAAGCGAAAACCTCGGTGTTTTATGTTGCTGACCCTTTAAGTTGGAAATTAGATCTAGATAGAAAATTGTACAGTGGATACTTAATAACTGGGGAGGATAATTCTAGAGGTTGGGATGTTAACAGTGGCTTGGTCTACATCATTAAAATAACGTTTATGAGAAAAGTTCGCATAAACGTTATCTAACAATTTGCTTATTTTGGATCTCTTAGATGAGTTTTTCGATGAGAAAACTGCTGGTTTAGCTGACTAACATCCGCTTTGGTAGGATCTAGCACTTGAGTTTTTCCGTCTTCAGTGACTTGATACTTGTCGACAGTTTTGTTGACAAAATCGACGACAAATACTGGGCCAGACACTTGATTGTTAATTGAAGATAGTCGTTGCTCTGGGCTGCAATCATTACATTCGATGATCATAGCAGACGCATTAGCAGCCATTAAAACTGACGCTGCTAGGATTGATACTTTGTAAGATAACGATTTCATAAAAACTCCTGTAATTCATTTCTCTAAACTGCATTAGTAGAAAGGTGATCTTCGTCACACTTTTATCTTATTGAATAATAAATGAACTGTCTAGTGCAGATAATTATCTTTGGAGTTTTAAGATTAGAATCCTAATCCCTTGAAACGAATAATGTATATGTTTGTGTAGGGGTAAACGAGTAGTAATTCAGGAAGGCAATGAACCTCATGTATTCGATTCCAGCCTATTGGCATTGAGTGACCTTATACTTCATGACCCCTTAAAAATTGAGGTATTAAATTAGTGCTTATTACTATGTAGCACTTACAGTAACAATTAATTCATGGACTAGCTTTGACGATTAAAATGATATGTTGTAACATCCCGCTTCAAATCAACCCCTCACAGAGAAAAGCACGTGAAAAAACAGCTTTTATGTTCACTAATTGTCATTTCTAATGGCGCGATAGCACAGGATAATATTAACCAAACGTCAGAAATGAATGATGATATTGAACGTATTGAGGTGAGAAGACACTGGCAACCATATCGCGGTAATGTGCCATTGATTGATACACCACAAGCTGTCGATAGAATTAATGCTGACACGATAAAAAACGAGGGTATTACTCGTTTTATGGATGCCTTAGATTTTTCTCCAAGTATCGTAAGACAAAACAATTCTGGTGGCATGTTTGATAGCTTTGCTATTCGCGGTTTTTCTGGGGATGAAAACAATCCAACAGGTTACTTAGTGAATGGTTTTAATTCACGGGGTTATAACGGTAATAGAAACACCGCTAATATTGAAACCATTGAAGTAATGAAAGGACCAGGCTCGGCATTGTACGGTCAAGGTGAGCCAGGTGGTACCGTCAATATCGTTACTAAAAAGCCTCAGTTTGAAGAACAAGGCTATATTCAAGGGACTTTAGGTAACTACGATACTAAGCAAGTTGAGTTTGACCACACTAAAGGCATTAGTGATGATGTCGCTTACCGTATCAATGGTTTTTATGAAGATTCAGATACCTATCGCGATCATGTTGATGTTCAAAGCTTAAACTTAAGTCCGTCTCTTTTGTGGAATATTTCAGATGCCACTAGCTTAAGCTATGAAATGGAAATTCTCGATCAACGTAAGCCGTTAGAACGTGGTGTATACGTTTTAGATAATGACTTTGATGCTGTTGATACTTCGGCTTTTTATGGTGACACCAGAGATGGCGACCATACCGTTAAGGCACTAGGTCACCAATTATTATTAAATCATCAGCTTAATAATAATTGGCACTTATTAACCGGCTTAGCTTATAGAGATTCATCGTTTAAAGGACAGTCTTCAGATGCAGAGCTTTCTGACGGTCGCCAGTTGATTTATAGCGATCCAAATACGCTATCAAGACAACGAAGAGAACGTGACTATCAAGCGCAAGATTTGTCAGCGCGCTTCGAGATCAGTGGTGACGTAGAATTAGGAGGATTTAAGAATAACCTTTTAGTTGGATTAGATTATTATAACTTCCAGTTAGACACTGATTACCGAGTATGGCGCACGGCTTGGGGCTCAGGTGACGATACCTATTCAATTGACCCGAACAACCCTGATTACACTATGTTTCAGCCTGAAACATCACCAACGACATTGACATCAGAAGAGCAAACAGGTGTTGGCTTTTATGCGCAAGATTTGATTGAGTTAACCGATAAAGCAAAATTATTGTTGGGCTTCAGGGTTGATCGATTTAATCAGCAAATTTTGAACAAACTGGATAACGAAGAACACGAACAAGACCAAACTGAAGTGTCTTCGCGTTTTGGGTTTGTTTATGAATTAGGTGACAACATAAATGTGTACACCAGCTATGCAGAAGGCTTCAGACCGAACTCAGGTCTAGATTCAGACAGAAATGCCTTTGAACCTGAACAAACAAAGTCGTTTGAAGTGGGCCTTAAGTGGCAAAATGTCGCCGATAGATTTTCAGGTAGCCTCGCACTTTATGACGCAAGCAAAACCAATATGCTAACAGCGGAGCCTGATACTGGCCTGTCTGCCACATTAGGTGAAGTAGAAAGTCAGGGGGTTGAATTTCAGCTGAGCACATTACTGACCGATGATACCAGTCTTGAACTCGCTTACGCATATACTGATGCAAGAACTGCGAAAGACTTGATTGATAACGACTGGGGTGTGCCAATTCCTAAAGGCTCACGCTTAATCAACGTTGCAGAGCATGTCGGTCATGTTGCTTTAAGACATTACACAGACATTATGGGTAAAGAAGCCTACTTTGGCGCCACAGTAAATTATGTTGGTGACCGTTTAGGTGAGACAACCGACCCTGACTATATTTTACCTGCATACACCTTAGTTAACTTATCTGCGGCGGTAGATTTAACCAGCAGATTTAGTCTGATGATTGATGTAAATAACTTATTTAATCAGCAGTATTTTGAAAGCTCGTACCATAAGTTATGGACTATGCCGGGTGAGCCGATTAATTTCACCGCGAGTGTTAAGTATCAGTTTTAATCGCTGCTTAGACTTGCTACTGCGTTGTTGAACTTCGGCAGCAGTCCTCATTGACAACAGTTAACATTAAAAAGCGACCCTAGGTCGCTTTTTTGTTGTCTTTAAAACGGACGGGGATATGTCATCATGACATTATTCATTCAATGTTATATCTAATTCCCTCCTACCTCTCAGCTAATTCTTTTCTCACTTTTCATCACACTATCATTAATGTATTGATGTATTGATGTATTGATGTATTGATGTATTGATGTTCATAGGCGGGTAACTAGAAGCGCTTTGTAAAGCTATGCAAAGTTATTGTTTGGCTATTTTCTTTAAAATGTGAACTATTTAGAATCAATTGCGTAACATCTAAATAATAATGAATTGCATAATAATAACGAAAATGGATTTCCAATTGATGAAAAGACATTTCACTAAAGTGGCTTTAGCAACTTCGCTGGTCATTTTGTCTGCTTGCACCAGCTCATCCTATGTCGATGAGCCTTTGGTTAAGCCGCAACTTCCTCCTTCTTGGCATACCGATGCTGAGTCGTTAAAAGACAATCAAAGTTGGGTAACACCAATAGCGACAGATCAGTTATTAGAATTTATCAGCATTGGCTTAAACACTAACCAAGCACTCATACAGCTAGCATTAGAAGTTGAGGTCAAAAAGCAGCAGCTCAATGTGAGCGATTCAAGCTTTTGGCCTGAGCTAAACCTTGGTGCGAATAGCTCCCGAAGTGGCGATAATGATGCGTCTTCTAGTGCTAATAGCCTGAGTCTAAACTTAAGTTATGAACTCGATATCTGGGGTAAGTTATCTGATAACGCCAGGGCCTCAAAACTGAATTTATTAACCGCTGAAGCTAACTATCAGCAAGCTAGAGATGCTTTGGTGGCGGATTTGGTCATTGCCTATTACAAGGTAGTGACATCAAATGAATTAGTGAAGTTGTTTGAGCGCCGCACTGAAAATGCTCGCCTGAATTTTGAGATTATTGAATCAGGTTATCTGCAAGGCTTAAATGCCGCATTAGATGTCTACCTAACACAAAATGAATTTTATACTGAAAACTCCAATCTGCTATCCCAGCGCAGTCAGCGAAATCAAGATGTCAGAACCCTAGAGCGACTGTTAGGTGGCTATCCTGCGGGCAAATTATTGATTGATGAAAAACTACCATTGCTGCCACAAGGGATAAAAATTGGCGTGCCCAGTGAGTTAGTAAAACGCAAACCTGAGTTAAAAGCCGCTTGGTACCAACTGCTGTCGCAAGATGCGTTAGTGGCTTATACCCAAAAACAGCGATACCCATCATTGAGTTTAGGGGCTGATATTGGCACTGCCAGCAGTGACATTGCCAACTTATTAAGTGGTGACTACAGCTCATGGTCTGTGTTTGCTGGTATTACCGCACCTATTTTTAATGCGGGCCGATTAGCGTCGCTCACAGCACAACAGAAATTAAAGCTGAAGCAGCAAGAGCAACAGTATCTCAGTACCTTATTTAACGCTTTTGAACGGGTTGAGAACAATCTAGATTTAGATGCCAGTCTGCAGCAACAATATCGCGCGACTTTAAAAGCTCAAGAAAATGCTATTCAAGCTGAAACGTTATCATTTGAGCAATACCAGGTGGGTCTAGTCAGCTATACCACTGTGTTGGATGCTCAAACGCGCGCCTTTGTTGCCCAAAGCTCAGTCATTAGCTTAAAAAACCAAATTATTGCCAACCGTATCGGACTACACCTAGCTTTAGGTGGCGATCTGGATGCGAGTGTTACAGAAGAAGAATAATATGATGAATAAGAAATACCTTATCCCCGCAGGCATTATTGCGATTGCTATCGTCAGTATCATAGTGATTACTTCAAATCCACCAAGTAGCAAACGTGGCAAACCAATGGCTGTGGCTGCAATGTCGGTAGAAACACTGATAGTTAAACCGCAGGATTATCAGATTCAGGTGAGCAGCTTTGGCGTGGTAAAACCGCGTACCCAAAGTGTGTTAGTGACGCAAGCATCAGGGCAAATCTTATCTATTAGCCCTAACTTCCGTGAAGGTGGCTTTTTTGAAAAAGGGGAAGTGTTAGTCCAGCTTGATGACCGAGATTATCAAGCAGAAGTAAAAATTGCCGAATCTGGATTAATGCTGGCGAGACAACAATTGTTAGAAGAACAAGCCCGCACCAATCAGGCACTTGCAGATTGGCAGCGTCTTAGTAATGGCCGTGAGCCAACCTCATTAGTATTACGTGAGCCACAATTAGCCGCAGCGCGAGCGGCGATGTTATCTAATCAAGCGTCATTAGAGAAAGCCAATTTAGCACTAGAGCGAACTCATGTAGTCGCACCATTTTCAGGACGAATACTCGAAAAGCATGTTGATGTCGGCCGTGTAGTGTCAACCAATGGCCAGTTAGCCACTATTTACGCAACCGATTATGTTGAAATTCGCTTACCGATTAACAACAGCGATTTAGGTTTAGTTGAGCTCCCTGAGCAAGGTAAGAAAAGCGTTGCCAAAGTAAGTTTTGAGTCGGATTTAATTGGCTTGCAAAAGTGGGAAGGAGAACTTATTCGCACTGAAGGGGCCATCGACAGTAATTCGCAGCAGCTTTACGTTGTCGCGCAAATTGACGACCCATTTGTGTATCAAGCAAGTCAGCAAATGCCGCTTAAAATTGGACAATACCTGACAGCTAATATTGCCGGTAAAAAACTTAAGCAAGCGTTAGTTATTCCAACTAAAGCTATTTATCAAGGCGCTTATGTCTATGTGGTAAATGACGGCGTTTTACTGCGCAGAGAAATCACCACAAGATGGCAAAACAGCCAAGACTCAGTAATTAGAGCAGGCTTACAAAGTGGCGATGAATTGGTAACGACTTCCCTTGGTCAAGTTAGTTCTGGCACGCCAGTCTCAATCGTGGGCCAAACGAGTAAAGCTGCTCAGTCTGATAAAGGTGAACCTGGTCCGCGTCGAGGTGATAAGCCGCCTAAAGCTAAGCTAGTCGCAGATAAGGCAGCAGATAAAGCGACCAAAGAGGAGCAACGACCATGATTGCTTGGTTTGCTAAAAACCATGTAGCAGCCAACTTGTTAATGTTACTGCTGCTGGTATTGGGTTTAGGTTCATTGTCTACGCAGATCCCGCTAGAGGTATTTCCAACGGTTGAATCTGAACGAATATCAGTAAGTGTTTCGCTGCGTGGAGCTACCCCTGAAGATGTCGAAAAAGGGGTGACAATTCGCATTGAAGAAGCGGTGCAAGATTTAGAAGGGATTGAAAAAATCACGTCGAGTTCATCTGAGTCATCCTCTCGGGTGACGATTGAGGTTGATAGTGGCTACGACCCTCGTGACATGTTGGCCGATATTAAAAGTCGAGTCGATGCGATTAATACCTTTCCTGCTGATGCTGAAAAACCTGTGATAGCGCTTGCCCAGCGAAAGCGTGAAGTGATTGCAGTGACGGTAACAGGTAAATACAGCGAAAAAGAAACCATTGAGTTTGCTGAAGTCGTGCGTGATGAATTACTGCGACTTGATGGCGTGACCCAAATGGATTTAAGCGGGGTGCGTAACTATGAGGTGTCGTTAGCGTTATCGCAAAACAAGTTACGCCAATACAATTTAACCCTTAGTGAAGTGTCGCGAGCAATTAATGCCTCCAGTACCGATATCTCAGCGGGTAACTTAAAAACCCAAGGCGGCGATATTTTACTGCGCTCAAAAGGCCAAGCTTATTACAAAGATGAGTTTTCCAATATCGCGATTAAATCTGCTGCAGACGGCACCATTATTCGCTTAGGTGATATTGCTAATGTCGAAGATGGTTTTGAAGAAACACCAGTAAGAACCCGTTTTAATGGCCAGCAGGCTGCCTTTATTGATGTCTATCGTATTGGCCAGCAAAGTGCAATTGATGTTGCTGATCAGGTCAAAGGCTATATTGATTCACGTCAGGCAACACTGCCTGAAGGTTATGGCCTTAGCTACTGGGATGATGATTCTGAAATCGTTAAAAACCGTATTGCCACGTTAACAGGCAGTGCACTGCAGGGCGGTATTTTGGTTCTGCTATTGCTGACACTGTTTTTACGTCCTTCCATTGCGATTTGGGTGTTTATCGGTATTCCAGTGTCTTTTATGGGCGCTTTTATCTTTATGCCGTTTTTTGGTGTTTCATTAAACGTCATCAGTTTATTTGGTTTTATTCTGGTACTGGGTATTGTGGTCGATGATGCGATTGTGACCGGCGAGAATATTTATACTCATCTCAAGACTTCTCCCAATGGCGAACATGCGGCTATTTTGGGTACGCAAGAAGTGGCTGCGCCCGTGACCTTTGGTATTCTTACAACGATTACTGCCTTTTTACCTATGTTGTTTATCGAGGGGAATCGAGGGGCGATATTTGGCCAGATTGCGATTGTAGTTATCCCAGTTTTATTGTTCTCATTAATCGAATCTAAGTTTGTTCTGCCTGCTCACCTTAAGTACATTAAACTGCGTAACGATAAGGACCAATACAATAAGTTTGAGGTGTTTCAGCAAAAATTCGCAGATGGGTTTGAACATGCAATTATTAAGTTTTATCAACCATTCTTGCGCATAGCGCTAAAGCATAAAACTGCTACGTTAAGTTTATTCCTGAGTATTTTGCTGATTATTGCAGCGTTACTGGCTACGGGCTGGACCAAGTTTACCTTCTTCCCGCGCATTCCCAGTGAAACGGTACGTCTAAACTTGACCATGCCAGCAGGCACCCCATTTGAGGTGACTAACGCACATATTATTGCTATTGCCGCTAAAGCTGAGGCGCTGCAAGAAAAGTATCGAGACGAAGATACGGGCGAGAGTGTGATCATTAATATTCTAGCGACCACAGGTGGCCGTGGTGGCACATCAAATGCGGGTGGCGTTCGTTTTGAAATCACCCCTGCAGAAAAGCGTGAGTCAGATATTACTTCACGGCAGTTACTAACTGAGTGGCGCCGTAGTGTCGGTGATATTCCGGGGGCGGAGTCTGTGACCTATCGCGCTGAAATCGGCCGAAGCTCTGATCCAATTGATGTGCAGTTAAGTGCGAATTCCCTTGAGACATTGCGAGAAATTGCCGACCAAGTGAAACAACACTTGAAAACCTATCCGACCGTATTTGATATTGCCGACAGTTTATCTAACGGTAAAGAAGAGCTGTTAATTGAGTTAACCGAGCAAGGTAAAGCCTTAGGCTTAACCCGTCAGGAAGTTTCAAGCCAAGTCAGAAGTTTCTATTTTGGCGCCGAAGTACAACGTATACAACGTGGCCGTGATGATGTGCGGGTAATGTTACGTTTGCCATTGGATGAACGTCAGTCATTGGATGACCTTAAAAAGGTATTGATTACCACCAGTCAAGGCACACAAGTACCGCTTGGCCATGTGGCGAAAATGACCTCAGGTAAAAGCCCATCTAGTATTCGAAGAATCGATCGCTATCGAGTGTTAAATGTCACTGCGGATGTGGATAAAGACAACACCAATATGACAGTACTTCAAGCCGATCTTAAGGTCTATCTTGATGGTTTAGTGCAGCAATATCCTGGTGTGCGCCATTCGCTTGAAGGAGAAGCGCGTGAGCAACGAGACAGCTTTGGTTCATTGCAGTGGGGCTTAGTGTTTGTGTTGTTTATGATTTATAGCCTATTGGCGATACCGTTCAAATCATACATTCAGCCGCTAATTGTGATGAGTGTGATCCCCTTTGGTTTAATTGGTGCAGTACTCGGTCACTGGTTTATGGGATCGCCACTCACCATTTTCAGTATTTTAGGGATGCTTGCACTGGTAGGGGTTGTGGTTAATGACTCGTTAGTGCTGGTGGATTTTATCAATAAAAAACGTATTGAAGGTATGCCATTAGCCGAGGCGGTATTAACCGCAGGCACAAAACGATTTAGACCGGTTATGTTGACCAGTTTAACCACCTTTATTGGTCTGATGCCCTTGCTACTCGAAAAATCTACCCAAGCGCAGTTCTTAATTCCAATGGCGATTTCACTAGGCTTCGGGATTATCTTTGCCACCTTTATCACCTTGATTTTGGTGCCAGTTAATTACCTTGTGGTTGAGCGATTAAAGGGTAATAAAGTGGATCACGCAAGTTTAGACCAGACGTTTGATGATGCTTTTGGTGTGGCTAAATCTTAGTTCTGCATATCGTATATATTGTACGTCGTATATCGCATAGGGCTAAATTAGTCTGAATGCCTATATTGGCGAAGACCCAAAAGGGGAACAGAGATTGTTCCCCTTTTTTGATCGTGTTAAACCAAACAATTATGCCGTTCGATTATTTAATTGGGTGGTTATCTATTACTTCTATTCAATATAGTATTTGATCAAAATTCTGTTTACTTTTGGTCTACTTATTTACTTGCCTGTTTATGCTTATCAAAACACACTTGTTATATTTTGGAGTATTTATCTACTTAAAAGTGACTAAGCTAAATGTCATAATAGTTGGAGCTGTTCTGAAATAAGGACAAAAGGTGTTTGCTGTTTTACATGCAAAATCATCACTGTATGTTTTACAAAACTTATATTTACAAGGACTTAATATGAAACGTTTTCTCGCCTTGATACTGCTTTGTCAGGCTCCTTTTGTTGCTGCAAATGACGCAACTTCAACAGAGATAGTCCATTGGCAAGATAATAGTTTGTCTTATCTGTATGGTGATAATTTTAAAGTGAACCCGAAAACCCAGCAAACGATCACATTTGAACATGCTAGTGGCTGGAATATCGGTGATTTGTTCATGTTTGTGGACTTTACTAAATATAATGGCGAAGAAGATTTTTTAAATGGCGAAACAACCTATTACGGTGAGTTCGCCCCACGTTTTAGCTTTAGCAAAATGTTAGATAAACCAATAGAAATTGGGTTTGTAAAAGATGTTTTATTAGCAACGACGGTTGAGTTTGGTGAAGGCGATGTTGAATCATTTTTGATTGGTGCAGGCTTTGATTTAGCGATTCCAGGTTTCGATTTTTTCCAATTAAATATGTATAAGCGCCTGCCTGATGGCCGTGATGGCGATACATGGCAAATTACTCCAACATGGAAAATGAGCTGGCCTGTTGGCGAGTCTAGTATTGTGTTTGATGGCTTTATTGATTGGGTAGTCGATTCTGATGGCAGCTATGAGAAAAACTTCCACTTTAACCCACAGCTTAAATATGACTTAGGTAAACAAGTGGGGCTAGGTGATAGCGCTTTACTAGTCGGTATTGAATATGATTATTGGAAGAATAAATACGGTATAAAAAGCAGTTCAGGCTTTGATACTGACCAAAGCGTAACCAGCTTACTCGTTAAATACCATTTCTAATGTCTGGATTAACTTATTACTTAACTTTATTCATAAAGATGTAATGAGTTCTGGCTGGTTATCACTATCAATTTACTGATTCAGATAGGTAAAGTGACTGAAGTGTCGATAGCCTGAATGTCACCTGCAAGCTGAATACTTGGGTTAAGCAATAGCGTCAGTATGAGTACATTCTCATACTGACTTAGCTATCCGATTAGTCTGTTACTAACTCAGAATTAGATAGATGTTGGTAGTGCAGGTAGCGTTCATATTGATTAATCACGTCAGCGATTATTTGCTCTTGGGTGTATCCCATCACATCATAATGTTGCCCGCCGTGCTCTAAAAATACTTCTACTCGGTAATAATCCTGCTCGCTAGCAAAGCCTTCGATATCAGCGCCATTCATTGTAAATGCGCGAATACGTAAACCATAAGCAAACTGTAATGCTCCATTATTACCAATTAATAACCGCACTCGTTTATCATGCTGAGTAATAACAGCAGGGGTATTGTTGGCTAAAAATATTTTTACCACTTCTTCTAAACCAGGCTTAGCAACAGTATTCAAGAATTGTTGCGCATCCTCTTTACTGGGGTGAGACACCAATATATTGACTCGTTCTTTCCAACTTATGCTAGTTTTGGCAAATTGAACCCCAGTATGGTGTTGCTGCACGCTTTCAAGTTTTAAGCGATCATCTTGCAAGGCTTTATATAAACCAATACACATCAAAAGCATGACAATCATAATGGGCAGCGCACTGGCAATGGCAGCAGTTTGTAGCGCTTGTAACCCCCCAGCCAGTAATAATACGCTGGCAACAACCCCTTGTAATATGGCCCAGAATACACGTTGGCCTGCGGGTGATTGCTCATTGCCGCCTGAGGTTAAATTATCAATCACTAACGAGCCAGAATCAGACGAAGTAATAAAGAAAGTTACCACCAAGAAAATGGCTAACACTGATAATGTGGTCGAAAATGGTAGATGCTCAAAAAATCTAAACAAGGCTACTGACACATCACTTGATACGGCTTCAGATAGATAGGTTGCGCCTTGGTTTCTGATTAGGTCAATGGCGCTATTACCAAATACCGTCATCCACAAGAATGTCACCCCAGTAGGGAAAAATAACACCCCAGCGATAAACTCACGAATGGTACGGCCACGACTGACTCGAGCAATAAAAGTACCGACAAATGGCGACCATGAAATCCACCACCCCCAGTACAATAATGTCCAACCACCTAACCAATCATCTTTTTGCTCATAGGCATATAGATTAAAGGTTTTTCCGACAATATCGCTTAAATAGCCCCCGGTATTTTGCACAAATGCTTGCAGTAACATCACGGTCGGGCCGAGCAGTAAAACCGCAGTTAACAGTAGCAAGGCCAGCGTGAGGTTGAGTACACTTAAGCGTTTAACGCCTTTGTCTAAGCCTGCAAAAACAGAGAGTGTTGCGATAGCGGTGATCATCATAATGATAACCACCTGCACTGTTGGGTTATTTGGCACCCCATCAAATAAATAACTTAAGCCTGAATTAACTTGCAGTACGCCAAAACCTAAAGAGGTGGCGACACCAAACATGGTGCCGAGCACCGCAAACGTATCAACGGCATGGCCGATAGGGCCGTAAATGCGCTCTCCAATTAAAGGATATAACGCAGACCGAGGCAGTAAGGGTAATTTATGACGGTATGAGAAGTATGCTAGGCTAAGTGCCACAACGGCATAAATCGCCCAAATATGAATACCATAATGATAAAAGGTAATATTCAAGGCTTCTTTAGCGGCTTCCAGTGTCTCAGGTGTTGCATCAGGTGGCGCGAGATAATGCATCACGGGTTCAGCAACGCCAAAAAACATTAATCCAATTCCCATGCCGGCAGAAAACAACATCGAGGCCCAGCTTTTAAAGCTGTAATCAGGGACGGAGTGATCAGGACCTAGTTTGATATCTCCGAAACGGCTGACCATGACAAAAATGATAAAGATAAGGAATATCGCGACCCCAACAATATACAACCAGCCTGCTTTGACTTCTAAATAGCTTTGAATGGATTTGAAAAAGATGCTGGCTTGCTCTGGCCAAACCGCACAGATAAATACCATGACAAATATAAGCAGCACAGAAGGGAAGAAAACCGGAGGATAAATACTCGATTTCTTAAACATGATTGGGACCTGTATATGGGGTTATGAACGCTGAGACTTATTGTTAACACAAGCTAAGTATAGGCATGTTCTAATCGATTGCGGCTAAAGCAATCATTTATTGGGTAATTCGCACACTCAAAGGGACAACGGGTTTAGGGGGAGAGCAAGATAAACTCGTGTCGTTTAGGGCTAACAAATTTTTAGGGTGCGCAGTGTAACAGCTTGTTAGGGGAAGTGTGAAAAAGTTGAAGGAGGTCTGACTTTGATCTCACTAATTATGCACCTACTCATTCAATCTCTGGTTGGTGCTATTTTATTTATTGGGTTTTAAATTAAGTTTACTCTGCTTTGGGGCCCTCCTGACACATCCAAGTACCCCATATGGAATATTGTTTATTCCATATGGAATATTGTTTATTCCATATGGAATAAGGCCTTTTGACGACATGTATCGAGTTATAATTTATTTATTCTTATTTTTCGGACTGTTACATGAGCAAAAAACTACGTGGCTTTACTTTAATTGAACTTGTTGTCGTGATTATTATTTTAGGTATTTTAGCGGTATATGCAGCGCCTAAATTTATCAACCTTCAACGCGATGCACGTATTAGTGCTTTAAATGGTTTAAAAGGCGCAATTCATTCTAATGACACATTATATTTTGCAGCTGCAGCAATAGAAGGTGAAGAAAAATCACCTGCTTATGATACTCCTGAAGGGATATCGCTAGTCTACGGCATTGTGCATGAAAGTGGTGCAGATATGTGGAGCAATCAGGCTGAATCAATGGATTTAGATAAGACTGAATGGGCGGGTGGTCAAGGTGTAAACCCAGATAATGCATATGTGATTACGTTTGCTAACAATATGGAACCTGAAGAAGATTTTGTCAAGCCTAGAGCGCTAACATCATGTTACTTAAGATATAGTGTTTCAGTTGACCCTACACAACAAGTAGCGACTAAAACATTAACTCTAGTCGATGATGACTGTTAAATTAGCCTAACTGTAAATTGGGCAAAGGCTTATATCATCGCATTCTTCCAGCATGAGTTACCGAGAGGGATAACACAATCCTCTCTGCTGATTCTAAGCCTAGCCCTAATCCTAACCCTAAACATTAGTTATTTATCCTGAGTCGTTATGGTCAGGATCTGATCCAATGGCTCTCAATTTTTTACGGTATTAATGGCTGAGAAAGTCGTTGCGCTTCGCCCATACTAGACGAAAGGAAAACAACAACATTTCCCTTTTCGCTTCTTGCATCAAACGTCTTGCCGTCCCCATTGATACAGCATTCACCTCATTGGGTTCGACCTAATTTGAATTGATGAGTTTTAGATTAAGTTGCTCTTGCCAATCACTCTACACACCGACTCTACCCACTTACTTTCAACTTATTTACTTTAAAGTTTTCTTTATTAATTGGAAACAAAATCATTGCTTTAGGAGTTATTTTAGGTGCGGTAGTTAGCATTGAATAGATTGTAAAACAAGGATTTAAAGGCTTTTGACTTGAATTAAGCCTTTCCACAACCAATATATAATTTAAGCATAAACAAACAGGTGGAAGTATGTTTAAAAGGGTTATGGAAAAACTGCAAAGGTCATCGATTGAATCCGACCTTAAACCGTTTAAGAGAACGTTGACACAAATAGACTCCTTCAGCGAGACATTGAAATCGCTTTGTGATGATGAACTCAAAGCACAGCTACAATCACTGTGTGCTTCTATTTCCCCGCCAATGAATATACCCACTCAAGTTAAAATTTTTGCTTTTGTGTCAGAAATATCAAACAGACGATTAGGCATGAGGCCCTTCGATAGCCAAATGTTGGCAGGGTTAGCATTACATGACGGTTATATTGTCGATATGAAAACCGGGGAAGGTAAAACATTGGCCGCAGCTGCCCCCGTTATTGTTAACGCATTAGCTGGCCGCAAAGTTCACGTACTCACCTTTAATGACTATCTGGCTAAACGAGACAGTCACTTTTTACAGCCCCTCTATCATTTTTTTGGTTTGAGCGTGGATATGATCCAAGCTGGCATGTCGGGTAAACAACGCAAAAAAGCTCATGCCTGCGACATTGTTTATGCCACAGCCCGAGAAGTTGGCTTTGATTATTTACGTGATCAATTGGTGCATTATAAACAGCAAAAAGTATTGTCGGGATTAGATGTTGCCATTGTTGATGAAGCCGATTCGATTCTAATTGACGAAGCCCGTATTCCTCTGGTTATTTCAGGTGATATCCACCAAAACAATGATCAACTGACGCACATTGCGACGGTAATTAAACAATTAGACAAAACAAACGATTATGCGGTCGATGAATTTAGCACCTCTGTTCATTTGACGGACAGCGGCAGTCGTAAAATAGAGCAACAATTTGGCTGTGAAAACCTATTTGATATCGATAATTTGCCCTTGCTGACCAGCGTCAATCTAGCACTGCACGTCGAGGTTTTGCTGGTCAAAGACATAGATTACATAGTTAAAGACAACAGCATCAAACTGGTTGATGAATTCACAGGTAGAATTGCCGAAAAGCACCGCTGGCCTGATGGTATGCAATCGGCATTGGAATCCAAAGAAGGTCTGCCAGTCAAAAAGGAAGGTCAAACCCTAGGTTCGATCACCTTGCAACATTTGATGTGTTTGTTTAAGAAAGTGAGCGGCATGACCGGCACCGCGGTGTTGGCAGCGCAAGAGCTTGAGCAGTTATACCAATTAAAAACCTGTGTTATTCCACCGCGTAAACCCTGCATTAGAATAGACAAGCCAGATCGGGTGTTCAGTACAAAAGCCGAAAAAACCATTGCCATTTGCAATGAAATATCCTTGATTCAACGTACTGGGCAACCTGTTTTAGTGGGCACGCCCAATGTCCGTGAGTCTGAAAACTTATATGCTTTGTTAGTTGAAAAAGGGATTGAGTGTTGTCTGCTCAATGCTAAAAATGATGAGCAGGAAGCCCAAATAATTGCTCAGGCAGGTGCTTTTGGGGCCGTTACCATCTGTACCAACTTGGCCGGACGCGGCACAGATATTTTACTGGGGGCAAAAGACACTGCAAGCAATATACAAGTAAAAAAGGCAGGTGGCCTGCATATTATCGGCACTAGCCGATTTGAGTCGAGACGGATTGATGATCAATTACGGGGACGGGCGGCAAGGCAAGGCGAGCCAGGGTCTTCGCAATATTTTGTCAGCCTTGAAGACAAATTATTTAATCACTTGGGGCACGATGGCTTGTTGTCTGGGAAAAGTGACACAGGGGAGTTGCTATCTAATGCCCGTATAAGCAAAAAAATTGCCCACGGCCAGCGAGTACTAGAAGGCGCGAATCTTGATAGACGCAAAGCGTTGTACAAATACAGTGATTTGGTTGAACAACAAAGGCAAATGATCCACCAACTACGAAATGACATTTTACTGGGGGATGGGGCTGAGCAGTTTAAAAGCAAAGTCACACCGCGTTGGCAAAATCTCAGTACAGTCGTGAGCGATGAAAAGCTCAATGAAGCCCTGAATATTGTAGTTATGCACGCCATCGACAAGCTATGGGTCCAGCATTTGTCTGAGATTGACTATATCAAAGAAGGTATTAATTTAGTGGGGACGGCGGGCTCCAGTTTTATGTTAAGTGGTAACGAGCCTTACCATGTGTTTATCCAGCAGGTGCAGCAAGTTTTTGAACAATTATTGGCGGAATTAAAAACTGTGGTGGTTGATTTGTTCAATAACCTTGCCATAGACGAAAACGGCATTAACCCCAACAGTGAATTATTTGCAATGACAAAATCGACCTCATCTTATGTGGTCGCCGATAATCCATTTGACGCTGTAGACAGACAGTTTATAGCCAATATATGGAAGAAATTGAAGTTAGCATAAAATTTATTGGAGGTAGAGAAACTAACTCAGTTTTTGGGAACATGTTGGGGTAAATGAATATTTTGCGTCAGAATATACAAACTCAAACACCGCTGCACTCTCCAATATTCCCATTTGCGATTAAGTTAACTCTGCTCGACTTCTTCTGATTTTTAATTTACTACAAGCAGAGGTAGGGTCGTTAATTATTCCACATAATAATACCAATTCAATGACAGCAGATTAGAGCTACGTTTGAGATTAGGTTTAATAAAATTGTTTATAATTCCTATACTAGGATTATAAACATAATAAACTTCATCTTTAATATCTTCATAAGGAACAAAAATCATACATTTATTTGTAACCCTAACCAAAGCTTCATCAACAGCTAGCTTAATCAGATTTTTATCGAGAGTTCTAAACATGCTTAATGTCACTTCATCTAGCTTCTCAGAAGTAACATCAAAAAAAGCATTATTACTATAGTCATTATTTAATGCAGTATTATAGTTATCCTCTCTCTTTTTTATATCACCAACTTTGTAATTAAAATTAGATTTAACTTCATTTTGAATCGCGCAGCCAATAACTGATAATTTCTTAAAATTAATTTCATTGTCAAAATAATTCTTCTCTACGTCATCAAAATTAACCTCCATGCAGCTTTGCAGAGTTAACATGCATAACAGTAAAATTGATTTTTTCATAGATTAGCCTTCCATTATTACAAAGCCTATTGAGACGTTTAATCTTTCCCCCAAACACTTTACTTTCAATGCTACGTCCAAGCCCTGTGATTGAAAGAGAGCCACCATTTATTAAGCTTTCGATTATACAGAATAAACTTTATCAACGAGTTTTATGCATTAATGGCATTTAATCGTGGTGACTTTTGTTTGGCGGTAAATTTGAACACCAAATGGCATGAATGTTCCATTCTTTTTTAATGTTTTGTTTTTAAAAATTATTTCGTGAAGGGAGTCAGGCTTTACCCCCACTTATTCATGACCCACTTTTTCATGAACGGATCAGGTTCAGATTAATTTTGTTATGTTCTACTCATTCACGGTGTAATCAAGACTTTTTCAAACTGGACATGTTTAACTCGATTTGAGGACATTTCGAATCCACTGATCACACCCTCGTGGTCTCTTACGATATTGATGACGCCAAGGTTGCGACTGACCAGTATGTCTGGTTGTGTTGCATTAAGTTGTGAAACCTGGCGGTTGCCTATAAAGAGCTGTAGCTCACCATCAACTAACTTGATGTGATAATTGACCATTAGTGCTTCACTGTGAAAGCTTCCCGTAAATTGGACTAATTGATCACTAGTGTAATTGGCAGGCGTGTACTCATCACATATAAAAGGTTCTCGGCCATTCACCGAGACTGACATTTGGTTGCTTTTTGGCATAAAAGTCATAATGACGTTGGCTTTTACGCCCATTAGCTTAAACTGGTTTTCGGAAAAAGCTGCTAAATCGAATTCTCTATTAGGGGAGGGCGATAACTTTAATTTTCCTTCTTTAATATACACATGACGCGAATCATTTCTATCTTTGCTCCAATAGTGACCAGAAAAGTCCTTTAGCTGATCAACGTTAAGCTCAACAAACTGCGGCGTACTTTCAACTTCTTTTTCATAGAATTGGCTTAAATATAGATCGGCAACTTGGCGGGCTAAACCTGTTGAATAAGCATCTTCTCTATTCGCAAGAACAATGACTGAAAATTGTTGTTCTGGAAATCTAATCAAGTTTGATTTAAAACCGCCAAACCACCCTGCATGGTCTATTTGTTTAAGCCCTTTATAATCACTTATACGTAGACCTGAAGCATATTCAATATGCTCACCGTTATTGAGTTTTCCGACGGTTGTCATCATTTCCCAAAAGTTTTTATCAAGCACTTTTTGTTGATAAAACTCATCGTCCCATTTTTTCAAATCTTCTACGGTAGTCAAAATGCCGCCATCACCAATAAGATCTAATGTTGACATGTTAATTTCGAATTCAGGTCCAGAGAAGGGGGTATATCCATAGGCTTTGTTTTTAACAATATGGTTATGATTATTATGAAACAGAGTACTTTGCATCTTAAGTGGCTTAAAAATTTCGTTGTCAGCGAATAAGGCCATTGAAGTACCTGTTACCTTTTGCACTATTTGTCCAAGCAGCCAATAACCTGAATTACTGTATAAAAACTCCTCCCCAGGGGTGAAATTAAGTGATGGCTGGGTGGTTAACCACTCCATGACGTTCGTGTCATCATAGTAATCATCAGTTCTAAAACCTTTTAACTCTGTAAGATTAAAATAATCTCTTACCCCACTTGTGTGGTGGAGTAAATGTTTTATGGTGATGTCTTTTGCATAATCTGGAGACTCAGGAAAGAAAGAGTAGAGCGAATCGTTTAAATTTAATTTTTTCTGCTGAGCTAACAAAAGGATCGTAGCAGCAGTGAATTGTTTTGAGGTCGATGCAATTCTAAAAACGGTATTAGGAGTATTAGGGACTGAGTGTTCGATATTGGCTAGGCCATATCCTCTACTGTAAATGAGTTTTCCCTCTTTAATTACTGCAATAGAGCCACCAGGCTGGTCATCTTGCTCCCATTCGGAAAAAATACTATCAATATCCTGCTCACTAGGAGTTGCGCTAACATTGGGGGGAAATGCGGAAATAGCAATATAAACACTAACGAGGGTTAACAGTTTTATTTTTAGCAATTTAAACTCCATTTTAAAATCACATGTACTCTTTTAGTCCACAGTATCCTATTTTTGTTCAAAATACTTGCAAGTGAACATTCCTATTGGGACTTATAATGCCTTGTTTCTCATACGCTATAAAACTGAGAAAGACGCTCTTGTAGAGTTATAGGCTTTCAACTAAAAAGTCATTACGTTACTTTTTACAATGGGTGGCATGTTAAGTGTTTACGGGGGAGTAGTTAGCGTCAGGCTTTATTTGAATTTGAATAACAAAGAGTCATAAAAGGTCATCGCAATCCAAGTAGAAGTTGTTATTTTACTTTTTAACAATGAGTGGCATTTTAAGTTATGTTGTTTCTCTCGCCATCTCCAGTTAAACAAACTCTTTGAAAACAGCATTGATGCTTCTAAATTGGTACCACTGCAACCCGCATATCAACAACGAACACACAATAAAGCTGATAACGGGAAGCAGAAGCAATGAGGTTAACGGGTCTGCTAAATTAAGTAACATCATTAAATCCATTTATTAGTCCTCATTACTGACTAATGCTGTATCTGGCTCTGTTACTGATTCAGTCAACTCAAGAGAAGTACTCAGCTCAAATAGTTGTTCTGCGATGTGACTTTGCAGATTCAAAGTAATTTCTTGTTTCGCAGTTTGTAGCATTTCTGTGGTTGCTTCAGTAAAACGTGTTTCTAATGCACTTACGACATCAGCACTACTTAATTCGTTCGCTTGAGCGCCAATACTTGCTGTTGCAATAACGGCAATTAACGCTAATTTTTTAAATGTACGGTTAGTTTTTGTAGCTACTGAACGAGTGGCTAAATTTGTATTTGAGCTTGAGTTAAACATGGTGTCTTCCTTTTCAATTATGGGGTACACCTAGGTTACTACAAGCTGCGTGCCAAGTTTTTAAGTGAACACTTAAATTCCTGATTTAAAGTAGTTTTAAATGGTTTTAGTCAAAAGGAAATCAAAAGTAAATCAAATAATATTCATTTTATTTCTGTGTGATAAATAAACAATTAGTCATTTTAACCACCTAAGTAGTGAGTTTAGCTAACTCTTAATTAGCAAACCAAAAATACATAAAAAGCGCCTCTAATGAGACGCTTTTTATGTTCAAAAATAGTTTAATCAGTGGTGATATGGGAAGAAGTAGAAATAAGAAGGGTCAGAATCTGATCTCATTTATTGCGCCATCGATAAGCAGGAAGCCTGAATATCATCTAGTGCATGGATACACGGGAATAACCTGCCTCCATCACGTCAATTCACTTAACACACTCGTACACTTCCAACGGGGGGAACATTCAGCTTCTGGCTTTATTTTGGAAAATGGGTTTTATGATTAGGTTTATTACTATTCTTTTATGGCCTTACGGCCAATGAAAGTCGTGGCGCTTCGCCCACACCAGACCAAAAGGGTGTGAACTGCGACACCCTCTTGGATCACCCCGCAGCCCCGACGAAGTGTTATTCCTTGTGCTAATTTAAGCGAATTGACTACCGCCTCAGATTCGCCATCCATGGCTCAACTGAGGCTATCTCGGCATCCATGCCGAGCTCACGTCAATTAACTTAACGCACTCGGACACTTCCAACGGGGAATCATCCAGCGTCTGACTTTACATGAATGAAAAGATATGGTTGCCTGGTCTTTTTCATCTTTTATTAATATTAAGTGACTGTAAACATAAATGTTTTATGGACAAGTCTACCTGCGAAAGGTTATCGTTAACAAATATGACAAGAATGAAAGCTAACGTTTAATTAACCATTAGATCATTGGATTAGGATGATGTGTCATTTATATATCGTTATCTGATTCTTATATTAATTTTACCTGCTTGTTGTTATAACGAAATGTTAAATTTTATCTAAACCCATGATAAGTAAAATAGTGAGATGAGTATTATGTCCAATAGAAGTGGTTTTGAAAGGCTTGTATGGTTTTATAGCTTAAGTATAAATAGTCGAGCCAGAACGAGACCTGATGACAGTCAACATTCTTCGATTTTACCGGTAAAAAGTTTAATTGATTTAGAAGAGGCAATTATTTCTAAAAAATATTTTGAACATGCCTATACTATTAATACTCGAAGAGCTGTTTTAACCTTACAAGATATACAAGTCTCTCATTGTGAAAAATATCTTACATTATTAGTTAATATTTCTGATACGGCAGGTGCAACAAAAGTAATTAAAGATAATGAAAGTCACTCTAGGAGAGAGTTTTCACTTGAAAAAGGGAAAGATCAAGGTTTCGAATATTCATCACATATCTTGATATCTAGAACTTTGGATACTAAAAAAAGGCACCTTGTTTTAGTTGAAAAGAGTCCATTACTATCGACCCATTATCTTGAGCTCTTTTTGAATAAAGTACTATTTGAAATAGCAAAGGAAAATGAAAGTGATTATACAATAGCTCAAGAATTTGGTGTTCTGGATAGTGAAACGGGAAAAGTAAGAAACATACGCTATAAACCAATTATAGGGTTGGAAAGTAAGCCTGATGAAGATTTGATGGAAGCTATTAGGTTAGGTAACTTCTCATCGATCACTTTAGTTAGTCGTGAAGAGAAGTCCATTAATGGCACTGATAGTAATGTTGAAATTATAGAAACTCAAAGAGAAGTTAGGTTAAGCACTAAATTTACAGGCTCAACAGGTTCTTTTTTTAATGGAATAAAACAGTATTACAAAAATGATTTTGATACTGTTAAAGTTTCTTATAAATCAGGGGGTGTGAATTCTTCTGCTAACTTCGATGTCTCAAATATATCTGTAGATGGCTTAGAAAAAGCTGTAACGAAGAAAGTTTTAATTGATGGTTTTAATGAGACTTTAAAAGATGCTTATACAATGTTATCTAATGATATAATTGAAAAAATGTTGGAAGTACAACAGTAGCCTTTAAGGTATTATTATGCTGATTACCCAAATCGCAAGTCCACTAAATTACTTAAAAATCAAAAGTATGAACTCAAAATACTTATTTGATTGGCTTTTCCCTATATTGCTGACAAGTATTAGCTGTATTTATTTGTATGTTGTGGCTAATTGGGATTTAAATTTTATTATTATTCAATCAGGTTTTATAGATAAATTATTAGCATTTACAGCTCTATTACCTGGTTTTTTTATAGCTGCTTTGGCTGCTATAGCCACTTTCCCCCGAAAAGAAATTGATTTTGCATTAGACAATCCAAACGTAGAACCGACTATGAAGGTAAACTATGTTGATAAGTCTGGAGTGCACCATAAAGAAGATATTATTATATCAAGACGAGTTTTTTTATGTTCATTATTTTCTTTTGTGACATTTGAATCAATTGTTTTACTTCTAATAAACTTATTTTCATCAGTAACAGTAGTTCCAGTAGATACTTTTTTTGTCCTGACATCTTTTTATGTTGTATTAGTTTTGTTCATATTTTGGCAAATGCTAACAGCAGCTTTTTTAGGTTTGTATTATTTAAGTTTTAGAATTCATCTGCTTAGATGATTCTTAAAAAACCAGTGAGATAAAGTTTAAAATAAATGTGGTCAGAGTCTGACGAATCCCCACGAAATAATTATTAGAAACAACAAGATATTGAAAAAAGATTGGAACATTCATGGCATTTGGTGATCAAATTTATCGCCAAACAAAAATTACCACGAGTAAATGCCATGAATGCGAAACAAGTTTTATCAAAATGCCTATCGATTGTCACCCCGTTAATGCACAAAACTCGCCGACAAAGTTTGTTCTGTGCAGTCGAAAGCTCAATGAATGGAGGCTCCCTTTCAATTACAGGCCTTGGCCGTAACATTGAAAGTAAAGCGCTGGAAA
Organism: Shewanella sp. 2_MG-2023; assembly: GCF_030548905.1. NCBI lineage: Bacteria > Pseudomonadati > Pseudomonadota > Gammaproteobacteria > Alteromonadales > Shewanellaceae > Shewanella > Shewanella sp. 2_MG-2023. Next base: position 229,335 of record NZ_JAUOSO010000003.1, on the reverse strand, counting down.
AACATAAGATTAAACGTGTCGATAGGCTTTGTAATAATGGCCATTTACATCGTGATATCGAGTTTATATACACACGCATGACTTGCTTACTAATCGGAAGAATGAAACAACCGATAATTCATATCGATTGGTCTGATCTTGATGACCGAAAGCAACATTTTCTCATTAGAGCATCGCTTGCAGCTCAAGGTCGTTCACTGACACTTTATGAAGAAATTCATCCGCTAAATAAAAAAGAGAAGCCTAAAACTCATCAACTATTTCTAACTAAATTAAAAACTATGCTTCCCAATGAGTGCAAACCTATAATCGTGACAGATGCAGGTTTTCGTATACCTTGGTTCAAGCAAATTTTGTCATTAAATTGGGATTACGTAGGCAGATTTAGAAATCGAACTCACTGTAAAAAATTACCAGTAGATAGCTGGTATCCAGTTAAACAACTCTATGTTCAAGCAAGCACCAGAGCTAAAAGCCTCGGTGTTTACATGCTAGGTGAACAAACCTCTTTTAAGTCCCGTTTAGTTATTTTCAAACGTAACGCAAAAGGACGTAAAGACAAAGTGGTAACGGGTGAAAAGTCGAGGCGGAGTAAACAATCTCGAGCCAGTGCAGAACGAGAGAAAGAGCCTTGGTTACTTGCTACATCACTTTGTTTATCAAGTGCTGCTGCCAAAAGAGTCGTTAAGATTTATTCAACAAGAATGCAGATAGAAGAAAGCTTTAGAGATGTTAAAACAGGTCTAAAAATGAATGATAGCGGCTCAAGGAACCAAGATAAATTAAGCGTGCTTCTACTCATCGCCAGTCTTTCACAATTTATACTTTACCTGCTTGGTTTGGCGGTCAAAGCAGCAGATAAACACAGGCAATATCAAGCTAACTCGATAAAGCACCGGAATGTACTTTCAAACCAGTTTATTGGCTTGAGAGCCTACAAAAATAAGAATTTGAAGCTGTTGAAATCGCATTGGCAGTTAGCGATTAAGATGCTGCTGGATTTAGTGTGGGAACCACAAGCATCCTATTAAATTCGTGAGGTTCCCTCAGACTCTGACCCCATTTATTTATGCGAAATGTATATCAAACCTGATATAGCCTTTCGGTTTAGCGACTAACTTAGCTAAAATAAAATGGCCTATTACATGCGGGAGTGACTTTGATTGAAAAATATTATTGCTGTGCTTGAATCAACCGGTGTGCGCAAGCACGATTATGCCCAGGGTCGTTATCTATTGCGCCAGTCCTGTGAAGTCACCGCGCTATTATTTTGTGTTGATGCCAATTTTACGGTTTCTTATATCAATGATAACGGCAATGAATTTATTTTGAAGGTGGAAGAAAATTACACTGGCTTTGTCGGTGAGATGGAATTTTTTCAACAAGAGAATCATTCACTTTTCAGTGTTAAATCTAATAAGCCCGGAACCTATTATAAGCTCAGCAAAATGCAGGTGTTAACGGTTTTATCGGCTGACAGTCAGGTTTTTTCTGACTTAATGGCATTGATGACCCAACGATATAACACCAATGTCAAAAAGCTTATTGAACGTCTCACTCAGCCAACAAAAATAAGTATTATCAATCAAATACTGCAAGCTCATAACGTGTCGGATGATGAGCTATTTGATTTGTCATCGACTTTAAATGCTAAAAAACTCGGCATTACTACACGAACGTATCGCAGAATTGTGCATGAACTTATCGAAGAGAAAAAGCTAGAGAAAATCGGTAAACGTTATAAGGTTATTGGACAACTTTAGCTATTAAACAGAACGCCAAAGGCTTGTTGACGTTCTTCATGCGATAACTATAACGGCTTGATGGCTGTTTCTAACGCTAATTTCATCATATTGTCAAAAGAGCTTTGGCGCTCTTCTGTGGTCAACTCGCCGCCTTTTATAACGTGATCAGACACTGTTAGTATGCTTAACGCTTTCACACGATGTTTCGCTGCGATGGTAAATAAGGCAGCCGATTCCATATCATAAGCGAGAATATTCATGGTTTTCATCGCAGGTAGCAGCGTGTCAGGATCTTCGTAGAAAAAATCGCTGGTAAAAATATTACCAACACGCAGCTCAAGAGATTGTGACTGTGCCACATCCCAACAGTTTTTAAGCATCGAAAAATCAGGTGCCGCAGCATAATCATAACCCGCAAAACGTGCACGATTCATGGCGTTACCTGTACTGGCAGCGTTAGGCACAATAATATCTCTTAGCTCAATATCTTCCGCAATCGCGCCGCAGCTACCAACACGGATTAGCTGTTTAACCCCAAATTCATTGATAAGTTCATTGGCATAAATGGCCATAGAAGGCGTGCCCATACCAGAGGCCATTACTGAAATTGCTTGCCCTTTATAGGTGCCGGTAAACCCGAGAATATTACGTACATCACAGACTTGCTTAACATCTGATAGATAGTTTTCGGCAATAAATTTCGCGCGTAAAGGATCGCCAGGCATTAAAACCGTGTCAGCGAAATCGCCTTTTGATGCATTAATATGGGGAGTCATGGTGCTACCTTTTTATGGTGTTTATTAAACTAGTTATTTTAGATAAAACCTGTTTTAGATAAGAGGACATTTGTCCGAAATACGTAAAAATAGACGGTATGAACGCGTATGCAAACAAATCGTTATAGTGGTTGATTTTTTGTAGTGGCTGCACAATATTTATACAGTACCTTAATTTTGCTTAAGTAAGTTCTTTTTCTAAACCCTATGGTGGTTATATGTTAAACAAATGGATTGCACCAATTACACTGGCTACATTGACGTTATTAACCAGTAATGTGATTGCAAGTGAGGAACAACCGCATCGTTATCTCATCAAAAACGTTAATGTTTTTGATGGCAGCGACAAACTTATTCCAAATCAAGATGTCCTTATCGAAGGAAACCTCATCAAACAGATTTCTGAAAATATTACCGCAGAAAAAGAGACTGAAATCATTGAAGGTGACAATAAGACATTGAGCCCAGGGTTTATAGCCGTGCATGAGCATATTATTGGCCAAATGTCCTTTGGCGATATATTTACTACAGATACAAGGTTTGCAGCTTATGTCGCTTCAAGTACGGTAAATACTTACCTAATGAATGGCTATACAGCCTTAAGAGATGTCGCTGGCAATACTTTTTCTTTGAAAAAAGCAATCGATGAAGGTTATGTAACAGGCCCCCGAATTTACCCATCTGGCCCAATGATCACACAAACATCTGGCCATGCCGATCACCGCCATGCCTCTGATGGTTCAAACGTTAATGGCAATGGCACATGGGATCCAATGGTAAGAAATGGTGACATGGTTATAGCCGATGGTGTACCTCAAGTCCTTAAGGCCGTAAGAGAAAGTTTAAGACAAGGGGCGACACAGATTAAAATAGCTGTAGGCGGTGGCACAGGCTCTTACGCTGATCCGCTTGATGTTATCGAATTTACACCTGAAGAGATTAGAGCCGCTGTTAGCGCAGCCAGTGATTGGGGCACCTATGTTTTAGCGCATGTTTATAATAGTGATGGTATTCGACGTGCCGTTGATAATGGCGTTAAAAGTATTGAGCATGCCAACCTTATTGATGAGAAAACACTTAGATACATGAAAAAAAACGATGTGTGGCTGTCACCTCAAGTCAGTGTTTACACTTTTATTCCTAAAGGTTATACCGAAGACCAAGCGAAAAAACATCGTGCAGCATACGCAGGACTTGATAACTTATTCTCGACAGCTAAAAAAATAGGTTATAAAAAAATCGCATTTGGTTCAGACATTATTACTGACCCTGCAGCTATTGAGCGGATCAATGAGGAATTTGTTCATCGTACTAAATGGTTTTCTAATGCGGAAATTATGCAACAGGCAACAGCAAACTCTGCGGCATTACTCGCTCTGTCAGGTAAACGTAATCCATATCCACACCCTATGGGCGTCATTAAAGTGGGGGCATACGCTGATTTATTGATAATTGATGGTAACCCACTTGAAGATATTTCGATTCTGACTAAACCTAAGCAAAACCTTAAAATGATCATGAAAGATGGGGTCATATACAAGAATACCCTTTAAGTCTCAAGCAACAAGCAAGCTAATGAAGTCTGTTCACAACTTGCTTGGCGCTATATGGCTTAATTTATTGCTATAGAAAGTTTGTGGCAATAGCTAACGCTTGCGGTGGGGCTCCTATGCCCCGCGAACGCTATCCTGATTCTGATAGGCAGGATGCCTGAATGCTTTGAAGCACATGGATGTACGAGAAAGGCCATGTGAGGCTTACGCTAACTCTCCGAAAATTAACATGGCCACCTATTTTACATGGTCACCCACTCCAAGTGGCTCCCGCTTATTCCCCCCACTTATTTAAAAATAGGCACTGCGACTGCTGCTAACTCTTGGTAACAAACTGGCTCCAAGATCCGATTTTTTTTTGAACGCAAATAAATGCCAAAAGTGAAACAACCTGCGTCTAATTTCACTTATTATGACCTCAGTTATTACTACTTATTTAATCGGGAACTCAGCCATTGCAGGCTGAGTTTACTTGAAACGCTAGATTTTAGTGTTGTAGCAACTGACTAAAACGTAGATTAAAGCTGGCAGAGTCATTTGGGTCTAACATGACCCGTACTATGTTTACGCCTTTAGGCTCTTTTAATGCAGTGAAAATCGCATCCATTTCTTTTTCAGTGTTGACTACATAGCTATGCACATCAGTACCTTCAGTGCCGCCAAGAGCTTCACCAAGCTTTTCGTACTTCCATACTGCAATGTCGTTATAAGCACGCTCTACACCTGGATGAATCGCTCTTTCTGCGCCGTAACCTGCATTGTCTAAAATAAATAAAGCTAAGTCTTTCTTGTGCTCAATTAAGGTGGCTAAATCCTGTGCACTCATAGTGAATGCCCCTTCGCCTTGGATACTCACCGAGCGACGGTTGTGTTGTTCATTGGCAAAGTTAGCGCCGACAAACATGCCAAATCCTGCACCGAGCGATCCCCAGTTACCACAACCATGCATAACAACATCCGCAGGGAACTCAGCTTGTGAGCTATTAATAAATCCGCCAGTATCGCCATATAGCATGTCGCCTGCTTGCAGGTAATTAGCAAATTGCACAAATAATCGATCGATGGTGAGTTCATTATCGGTCGGGGTGAATTTGTCGTTTAACTCAAAGGCAAACTTACGTCGAGATTGCAAAGACAGCTCGCCTGCATCGATATGCCTGATAGCAGCTAAAAGCGCTGGAACAAAGTCGCGTAGATAGACCATGTCATATCGCTCACCATTAATTTCGACATAGTCTTTACGGATCCAAATGACATCTTGTTGCTGACCTAGTCGAGTTGAAAATACACCCGTATCAAACTCATTGAATGTCACACCAAGTGCTATAGCCACATCTGCACCATCCATCATTTCTTTGGTGTAGTCTTCGCTGACTTCGCCCATATAGATCCCCACACTGTTAGGATGATCTTCGAAGTCGCCCATTTTACAGGTGAATGTAGTGGCAACAGCAGCGTTAAGCTGATCAACTAACTGCACGCCTTGCTTAATCATGCCTTCGCGCTGTAGAAGGTGCCCTGTTAACACACTGCGAGTGTGTGATTTTTCAAGTAAGGCAACACTGGCTTCAAGTGCTGCATTGAGGTTAGTCATTGAAGACTGCTCAAGCATTAAGTCCAGTGGACGCGTTGGTGCAGGTACTAATGCTGTTTGTAGATCATAGGGTACTTCTAAGTAAACAGGCTTTTTGGTTTGCATCGCTTTACGTAGCATTTGGTCTACTTCAAAGGTGGCAATGCTTAAATCAACTAAGCGCTGGCTGGCGCAAGTAATGTGTTTAAACATATCGATATTAGTGTCGAAGTTGTTCTCAATCACATGATGGTAGCGGCGCTCTGTTGGTGTTGATAACACCTTGACCGTTGGCGTGCCAGCAATGACCATCAAAGGTGTGTCGTCAGCATAAGCGCCAGCAATGGCATTAGTACAGCTCAATGAACCCACCCCAAATGTCACAACCATAGCGCCGAAACCATTCAATTTTGCGTAACCGTCAGCAGCATAGGTGCCGTTAAGTTCATTGCGTGGCAGGACGTGCTTTACGCCATGGTCGCCATCTAAAATCTCATCAAAAAATGGCAGAACATAGTCACCTGGGATGCCAAAAACATGATTAGTGTTAAGTTCTTTAAGACGAGTCAGGATGTAAGTGGCTAGTGTGATCTGTTTCATGGTGTTACCTCAACGTGGTTTTAATTTGGTGCTTTGTTTGTGTGAGGTAATAGTAAGCAATGGCTGATATCTTCTATATAGCGTATTTCGAGCTTGCCAATCCCAAAAATGAGATTGGCTTTTTAACTGAGTGGAGAAGGGGGGATTTACTTAAACGCGCTGACGATGGCATCCACTACCGCTCGCTGAGCGGCTGATTGTAACTGGCGACTTCGATAGAGTAGTGAGAAAGGCACGGGCGCTAATTGGTAGTCGTTAAAGATTTTCACTAAGGCTGAGTCGGCTGGTTGCAGCGCATATAAAGGAATAATGGCGTAACCAAGACCTTCTTTTGTCGCGGAGAGCAACATTTCAGCATCCATCACAGTGAGTTTGCAGCTCGGTTGAATTTTGAATTGTTCATCGGTGCTTTTATGGGTAATCGGCAATGAAGGGTGAGAAAGCGTTGAGATATAAGGCAGGTTATTAAACTCAGCATTATTGATTGCATCTTTATATTGCAGGGAAAATGCTTCACTAGCGAAAAAGGCGAGTTCGAGCTCAATGAGTTTTCTGGCGATTAAGTTACTTTCAGGGAGTTCACCGTTCACCACTGCAATATCGACATCGTCAGTTAATGCAGTGGAGTTAACTGAGTGCTTGAGTTCGACACTGAGCTTAGGGTTATCTTTGAGCAATGTAAGAATAGCAGGATGAATATAGCGAGCATAAAAAAGCTTGGTGGTGGAGATAACAATATGACCGCTGAGTAAGCCTGAGTCATCATTAAGTTCATCGACAGTATTGGCGAGTTCTTCAACAATATTCGCTAATTTTTGGTAATACTTAGCGCCTTCATTAGACAGTGATAATTTGTTTTTATTTCGAATAAAAAGCTGCAAGCCTAGGTTTTCTTCTAACGACACAATCCGCCTACTGACCGTTGATAATGGTAAGCGGGTTTTCTCGCTCGCTCGCTTCATGCTGCCATATTTAGCGACTTGGCAAAAAACATAATAATCATCTAATTGAATTTTCATAAGCAATCCCTATCCCTGTTCTACTCCAAGATGCTTTATTTCAAGAGAAATTAAAAGTGATTTAACGCAGGTTTAGCGCTTAAGGCTAAGGTAATTCGTGGCGCTTCGTTCCTTATTGTTTGAGAACGCTAAAAAGAATGTGAACTGCGACACTCTCTTATTCGTTGCCAACATTGCCTCAGTAGTCTCAGCTAAATATTCGGAAAACGAATGATTTCCAACGGGGGAATATTTAGCGTCAGACTTCATTTGGGTGAGATTAGAATTAAGTTTACTCTGACCCACTTATAAAAAAGTCGTTAAGTTACTTTTTACAATGGATGGCATGTTACGTGTTTACGGGGGAGTAATTAGCGTCAGACTTTATTTGAATTTGAATTTGAATTTGAATTTGAATTTGAATAGCAAATAGTCATAAAGATGATCGCAATCCAGGTAGGGGTTGTTACTGTACTTTTTAACAATGAGTGGCATGTTAAGTTATGCTGCTTTTCCCGCCATCTCCAGTGAAACAAACTCTTTGGAAATAGCATTGACGCTTCTAAATTGGTACCACTGCAACCCGCATATCAACAACGAACACACAATAAAGCTGATAACGGGAAGCAGAAGCATTGAGATTAATGGGTCTGCTAAATTAAGTAACATCATTACATCCATTTATTAGTCCTCATTACTTACTAATGCTGTATCTGGCTCTGTTACTGATTCAGTCAACTCAAGAGAAGTACTTAGCTCAAATAGTTGCTCTGCGATGTGGCTTTGCAGATTCAAAGTAATTTCTTGTTTTGCAGTTTGTAGCATTTCTGTGGTTGCTTCAGTAAAACGTGTTTCTAATACACTTACGACATCAGCACTACTCAATTCATTAGCTTGAGCGCCAATACTTGCTGTTGCAATAACGGCAATTAACGCTAATTTTTTAAATGTACGGTTAGTTTTTGTAGATGCTGAACGAGCTACTAAATTTGTATTTGAGGTTGAGTTAAACATGGTGTCTTCCTTTTCAATTATGGGGTACACCTAGGTTATTACAAGCTGCGTGCCAAGTTTTTCTGTAGTCAATTAAGTTGCTGATTTAAAATTGTTTTAAATGGTTTTAATCAAAAGCAAATCAAATAAAAATCAAAATATATTCAATTTGCACCTGTGTAATAAATAAACAATTAGTCATTTTAACCACCTAAGTAGTGAGTTTAGTTAACTCTTAATTGGCAAACCGCAAATACAAAAAAGCGCCTCTAATGAGACGTTTTTTTATGTTCAAAAATAGTTTAATCAGTGGTGATATTATTAAGGTAGAAAGTGACATCTGCAGGAAGCCGACTTTGATGCATTTTTCAACAGCATCCCAAATGACCTCTAATAGTTTGACCCCACTTATTTTGGCCTTGCGGCCAAGGTAAGTCGTGGCGCTTCGCCCCATACTGTGCAAAGAGTGCGACCAAAAGGGTGTGAACTGCGACCCCCTTCTTACTCTCTGTAAACATTGGCCCCGCAGCCCCGACGAAGTGGCTCTTGGTAAATATTAGGCTCATGCTAATTTAAGCTAATTGACTATCGCCTCAGATTCGCCATCCATGGCTCAACTGAGGCTATCTCGGCGTCCATGCCGAGCTCACGTCAATTCACTTAACGCACTCGGACACTTCCAACGGGGAATCATCCAGCGTCCGACTTCAATTTAGTTGAAAGGATTTAGTTTACTAGGAATCACTTTATTACTTAATAAATCCGGCTTTTTAGTTGCTTAAAAGAAGTAATTCCTGCATATTTTTTTGTTAATAATTTTTGTCCAATTGAAACATCTGTTGGACTACTCATATCTACAAACTCATTGATTAGGGCGGAAGTTTCAGTTACTTGTGGAGAAAATTTTTCAAAGAAATCAGAAGAAGGGCAAAGGCTATCAATTTTTAACATTCTTTTCCAAGCTAAGCTGTAGTTTTCATGTGCTTCTTGTATATTATTTGGAACAACACTAGGCAGTTGGTTGTGTTCTTTATTTAATTCAATAAGCTTATCAAAGTAAATCCCGTAAGCTTCCAAAGTCTCATCAAATCTAGATTTTGCGTTGTCATAAAGCAACTGTTTTTTCCAAGACGTTAGTGCTTGCCTTGAGTAATAGGTAATAAATAATGTTGCGGCAGCAGTTACTGCTGCACTGAGGCATATTACAACATCTAAAAAGCTATTTAAATTTATTGTAACATCGGCGGTCCAAGCCGCGCCAAAAATCACACCTGAGATAAAAACTAGAAGGCAAATCAAAAAAGTTTTTAAATCAATATTCAAAGCTTCACCTTGTGCAGATAGACTAATTCTTAGGAAGTGTACCCTTTTTTAGAGATTTACAAAAATAGCCCTAACTAAATCTGAATATGTTGAGCCAGAGCAAACTAATCCAAACACCGCCGCAGTCTCCAATATTCCCATTCCAAGTTGCTGAAATACGCAGATAAAAATACCGTGTAGCCATCAGGATGATGGCTAAGGCTCGGCGGGACATGGATGTCCCATCTGAGCCGTTAGGTATTTTTATTGGAGTATGAAGAAGCACAACTTGGTTGGGGCGGCAGGGGTGATTCAAGAGGGGGATTGCTGTTGAACCCCATCTTGGCCAGTGCAGGGTGGAACCCTGCGATCTCAATCCAAACGAAGTTTGGAAACCTAAAAGAGTAACCAGTGATTACTCAACATCAATCTCTACTCAGGATCACTCTTACTCAGGATTGATGTGGTCAAGCACTGGTGCCAACCATCTTTCCGCTTCTGCCAAGCTCATTCCCTTACGTTCAAGATAATCCTCAACTTGCTCTCGGCCAATATTAGTAGCGTGATTTCGTGTGGGCAAAGGGATTTATCAGACTAAGAGTACACTATTTCTAGTTAATTAAGGGGGAGTAAATTACCTTTTATTGCTATTAATGCTAATAGTTAGGCATATTTATATATGGCATTATATAAAGTTATATTTAGATTTTTTTCAGAAAATTTAAAAGTTTTTTTACAAGGATTAAGTATGAAAGACGTGTTAATACCAATAGTATTCCCTGAATATAAGATAACAGTGGATACACCTAGAAAAGATGTAGATCTTATACCGTGGGTAAGTTTTGATAATTTTACAATACAGAGTTCAACTCAAAAACTATCCAATTTAGGGCATGCGGGCATCCTTATCGTCAATGGTATTTCGGGACTAACGAAATACTATGAATTTGGAAGGTATGATTATCCTGAAGAAAAAGGAATTGTAAGGAGAGTACCAGTCCCTGACGCAAAAGTAAGTACTTCAGGTGTAGAGCCTAAATCTTTAATTTCTGTTCTAGATAAGGTGAGTAAAATTGCTGGAAGAGCTACCAGAATCGAAGGTGTTTATATAGAGGCCACAGATGTTTTTGAAAAGCTTAACCAAAAAGTGATTTTGCAGAAAGCTCAAAATAATAACCCGAATCGAAAAGAGTATGACCTTACTTCGAATAGCTGTATTCATTTTGTTAAAAGGTTAGTTGAAGCAGCAGGTAAAGAAACGCCGTGGATGATAGATCCTCGGCCCGCATCCTATATCGGAGAATTCCGAGACGATTATCGTGATCTTGATTATTACCCTTCTAGTAAAAGGCTTGTTATTGAAGCTGTTGGGGAGTATTCCTAATGAAATGGATAAATATACTGCTAATATCTTTTTTGCTATTTGGATGTGAACAGGTAGCAACTATTGAGCCTGAAGTTCGTCCAAATAATATACCTCTAGCAGCCTTATGGGTTGGGGGGAGTGATGGCGGGGTCTATGTAAAAGTAGATCCTGAAAATGGCCAATATAAAGGGACCATCTATTTTGAGTCAAGTGGGGAGGTTTGGTATCAAGGAGGTTTTCAATACTCTGGAAATGAAATAATTGATACCAGAGATCAAACTCTCTATGCGGCTTGGGATGGCGATATTTTGTATCTCACAAATGGTGAGAAATTAGTATCAATGGCAACCGAATAAAAATATATTGGGTCAGAGTAAACTAAACCAATTACCGCCGCAGTCTTCAATATTCCCCATTCCAAGTTGCTGAAATACGCAGATAAAAATACCGTGTAGCCATCAGGATGATGGCTAAGGCTCGGCGGGACATGGATGTCCCATCTGAGCCGTTAGGTATTTTTATTGAAGTATGAAGCTTATTCGCTTTGAAAGAATAACTTGGTTGGGGGCGGCAGGGGTGATTCAAGAGGGGGATTGCTGTTGATCCCCATCTTGGCCAGTGCAGGGTGGAACCCTGCGATCTACATCCAAACGAAGTTTGGAAACCTAAAGAGTAACCTTATGATTACTCTGGATCACTCTCTATTCAGGGTCATAATCCAAAACCGGTGCCAACCATCTTTCCGCTTCTGCCAAAGTCATTCCCTTACGCTCAGCATAATCCTCAACTTGATCTTTACCTACATTAGTCACCCCAAAGTAACGTGATTTCGGATGGGCAAAGTACCAGCCTGATACGGCTGCGGTTGGGAACATGGCATAGCTTTCAGTGATGTTTAAACCAATGGTTTCATCGGGTTTAAGCAAATCCCACAATAAGCCTTTTTCAGTATGATCAGGACATGCTGGGTAACCTGGCGCTGGGCGAATCCCTTTGTATTTTTCACGAATAAGCGCTTCGTTATCTAATATTTCATCGGCAGCGTAACCCCAAAACTCTTTACGTACTCGTTCATGCATACGTTCGGCAAAGGCTTCAGCTAAACGGTCTGCAAGGCACTTAAGCATAATGGCGTTGTAGTCATCATGGTTCGCTTCAAAACGCGCGACATGTTCATCAATACCATGACCTGCGGTGACTGCAAATCCGCCCATGTAATCGGCAACGCCAGAGTCTTTTGGCGCAACAAAATCAGATAAACAGAAGTTGTCATTACCCACACGTTCAAGCTGCATGCGCAGATGATGGGTGGTCATTTCAACTTCGGTACGTGTTTCATCAGTGTATAGCTCAATGTCATCATGGTTGACGGTGTTGGCTGGAAATAAGCCCATAACCGCTTTGGCGGTGAGCCACTTTTCACTGATGATGGTTTTAAGCATGGCTTTACCATCGGCGTATAGTTTGCGGGCTTCTTCACCTACAACCTTGTCGTCTAAAATATCAGGGTAACGGCCATGTAATTCCCAGCTTCTGAAAAACGGCGTCCAGTCGATGCGATCAACTAAGTCTTCAAGTGGGTAATCATCAAAGACCTGACGACCTAATACATTCGGGGTAAACGGCGTGTAGTTGTCCCAGTCATGCTGACAACGATTCTCGCGCGCTGCCTCAATGGATATGATGGTTTTACGTTTAGTTTGTGATAAACGCTTTTCACGCATCACATCGTATTCATTATAGGCTTCATCAATGGTGGCTTGACGGGTTTCATTATTAATCAGTTTTGACACCATAGGTACGGCGCGTGAGGCGTCGGCAATGTAAATTGCCCCAGTTGGCGAATGGGGCGCAATTTTAACGGCGGTATGAATTTTTGAACAAGTCGCGCCGCCAATAATCGATGGAATGGTTAAACCTGCCTTATGGAAGGCTTTAACGTTGTGCACCATTTCATCAAGGCTTGGGGTGATAAGGCCTGACATGCCAATGATATCAACGTTTTCAGCTACCGCGACTTCAATGATTTTATCAACGGGCACCATCACGCCTAAATCGATCACTTCATAGCCGTTACAGGCCAGTACGACGCCGACAATATTTTTACCAATATCGTGCACGTCGCCTTTCACTGTGACCATTAAGATTTTGCCGTTTGATTGGCCTTCGACTTTTTCGGCTTCAATGTAAGGGTTAAGGTAAGCAACGGCTTTTTTCATTACTCGGGCTGATTTAACCACTTGCGGCAGGAACATTTTACCTGCGCCAAATAGGTCGCCGACCACGTTCATGCCATTCATTAATGGCCCTTCAATCACATCAAGCGGGCGCACAGCTTGTAGGCGCGCTTCTTCAGTGTCTTGGTCGATAAATTCGGTAATGCCTTTTACTAGCGCATGGGATAAACGCTCTTCCACAGGCCAGCTACGCCATGCTAAATCTTCTTTTTTAGCGATTTGTTTACCGTCACCACGAAACTTTTCTGCCACATCAAGTAGCTGTTCGGTATTAGTTGAGTCGGCAACAGGGCAAGGTAAGTTCTGCACCACGTTTTCGACTTTTTCTTTAAGCTCTGGGTCAATGTCATCATAAATGGCTAATTGACCTGCGTTAACAATCCCCATGTCCATACCCGCTTGAATCGCATGGTATAAAAACACTGCGTGGATCGCTTCACGTACTGGGTTGTTGCCACGAAAAGAGAACGAGACGTTTGATACACCACCAGAAATCATTGCATAAGGCAGGGTGGTTTTAATGTCTTTAATCGACTCGATAAAGTCGACCGCGTAATTGTCGTGCTCTTCAATACCCGTAGCAATAGCAAAGATATTCGGGTCAAAAATAATGTCTTCAGGCGGAAAGCCAACTACATCGACTAAAACGCGATAAGCACGGGTACAGATTTCAGTTTTACGAGCGCGGGTATCGGCTTGGCCGTCTTCATCAAATGCCATTACGATGGCAGCAGCGCCATAACGCTTCACTAAGGTCGCTTGTTTGATAAAGGCTTCTTCGCCTTCTTTCATCGAAATAGAGTTAACGATCGACTTGCCTTGAACGCACTTAAGGCCAGCTTCAATCACTTCCCATTTTGATGAGTCAATCATGATAGGTACACGAGAGATATCAGGCTCAGAGGCGATTAAGTTTAAGAACTTTTTCATCGACTCGGCGCCATCGAGCATGCCTTCATCCATGTTGACGTCGATGATTTGCGCACCATTTTCGACTTGTTCACGCACCACATCGAGTGCTTCTTCAAACTTTTCTTCTTTGATTAAGCGTAGGAACTTAGCTGAACCTGTGACGTTGGCACGTTCGCCCACGTTAACAAATAATGAGTTGCCATCAATGGTTAATGGCTCAAGTCCTGAAAGGCGACAAGCGACTGGGATCTCAGGCAGTTTACGTGGGTCGTGATTTATCACAGACTCACGAATGGTATTAATATGCTCAGGCGTACTACCACAACAGCCACCAACAATATTGAGCATGCCATCGGCGGCCCAATCTTGAATCACTTCAGCCATTTCTTCTGGGGTTTCATCGTAACCACCAAACTCGTTTGGCAGGCCTGCATTAGGGTGAGCAGAGACAAAACATTCAGCAATACGTGATAGTTCTTCAACGTATGGGCGCAGCTCTTTAGGGCCTAATGCACAGTTAAGGCCGATTGAAAGCGGCTTAATGTGGCGCAGTGAGTTATAAAAACCTTCGGTAGTTTGCCCTGTGAGTGTACGGCCTGATGCATCGGTAATGGTGCCCGATATCATCACGGGTAAGCGGTCACCCAAGTTATCGAAGACTTTTTCAATGGCAAATAAAGCGGCTTTGGCGTTTAAGGTATCAAAGATGGTTTCGACCATGATGATATCCGCGCCGCCTTCAATTAAAGCGCTGGTAGATTCAACATACGCATCGACCAGTTCATCAAAACTGACATTACGAAAGCTTGGATCGTTTACATCTGGGCTGATAGAACAGGTACGGTTTGTCGGGCCTAAAACACCAGCAACATAACGTGGCGTGCCAGTTTGCGCTGCCACTTCATCAGCTGCTTCACGTGCAACGCGAGCACCTTCTAAGTTCATTTCAGCCGATAGCGACTGCATGTCATAGTCGGCCATGGCGATAGTGGTGGCATTAAAGGTGTTGGTTTCGATAATGTCAGCACCAGCCAGCATGTATTTGGTGTGAATGTCTTTAATGATTTGACGTTGGCTTAGGATCAACATGTCGTTGTTGCCTTTTACGTCGCAATGCCAGTCTTTAAAGCGCTCGCCACGATAATCAGCTTCTTCCAATTTGTAGTCTTGGATCATGGTCCCCATGGCACCATCAAGGATTACAATGCGCTCATTTAGCGTATTGGTAAGTTGCTCAAGAACCTGACTGTAGGAAGTCGACTTCGTCATAACTGATTACCTTTATTACTTATTAGTTGGTGCTATTGGCCAGCAATATGGTGATGAGGCAGTGCGATTAACGCTCATTAGCATACCTTTATTGATTGGATAAAAGGCGCTGACAAGTGAAAAATCCCTGCAAAAATATTCATCATCAAGATTTGTTTGGACATTTAAACGTATAGACGTCCATAATACGTTTAAATAGATTGTAAGAGCAAGCGCATTACACAAGTAAGCTGGACGCTAGATTAAATTCAGTGTCTATGAAATCTTTATAATCGTCAGAAGTGAATGATTTACGCTTGATAATGGCTGGCTGTTAGCTGAGTGTATGCTTGAACTGAATGAAGGCTCGAAACAGAATGAAGGCACGAAGCTGAGTGAATTGAGCTGAGTTGCACTGAACTGAACGAAACGAAACAAGGGTGAAGCGTTAATATGCAACAAGCCAAAATGATATTACTGCGTCATGGTCAGTGCGAAGGTGGCAATATTTTACGTGGTAAAACCGATGTTGCGCTTACGCCTTTGGGCGTGGCCACCATGGAGGCTAGCGTAAAAAAATTAGGCGGGGCTTTGCAAGCTGCTCCGCTAACGATATACAGCTCTCCTTTAATACGTTGCCAGCAATTTGCCCAAAATTTAGTCGCTGATATAAATCAAAACCGCAGCTTCAGCCAACAACTTAATGCTAATGAACCTGTTAACAAGCGAGAGGTTGATTGCCAAACCAGCTTGTTAGCTGAAGTAATACAGATGCCGCAATTTCAAGAAGTAGATTTTGGTGATTGGGATGGGCAAACGTTTGATGCTTTATACCAACATGACGGCCAAGCTGTAGATAGCTATTGGACTAACCCTTGGCTGGATACACCACCTAATGGCGAAACGATGTTTGAGTTTGAAGCCAGAGTCACTAATGGACTCGCCGAGGTGTCTGGTCAACTTGCGGCTCAGTTATCAAGTTTGAAGCAATTAAATGAACAGGTTTCAGCTGAATCAAGCCTTGCTTCAGCGCCTGAGCCTGAGCCTGAGCCTGATTCTGATACTGACTTTGATAATGGCACTGCTACTGAGAATGAGAAAGCGACTGCTTTGATTGTCACCCATGGCGGCGTGATCCGCTGCATCATGAGTCATATTTTAGGGCTTGAACAATGCGCTGGTTTGTATTCACAGCTGGCGATAGATTACGGCGCCACAGTGGTGATTGATGTTTATTGGCCAGAACAGGCAGTAACTAAACAGGCGGTTAACAGTGCTTCTGAAATTGAATCGATGCAATCAATGACAAAGCCTGCGGACAGTAAACCCGTCTACCGATTACATTGGCCGAGTTAAATTAATCACCTGCAAAACTTGTGCAGCTAAATCACTAAAAGATTATCGTTAAAAGGTCATAAACTCGGTGAGATATATCGTACAATAGTGCGAGAACAGTTTAACCGCTTGCAAGCCAAGCACTTAATAATCACTGTTTGTTTAAAATGTAATAACGTTAATTTACTGCTTTGTCGTTAGTAAAACTCGATAGCCAGTAAATGAATAGGGAATCATGGCATTCATAAGTTACTTATGATGATTAGCATGAACTGTACCCGCAACTGTGATGTGGCATTAAATAGCAAGCTAGCTTGTGTTTGCCCACTAAGTCAGATACCTAGCGTTATTTTCTTTGCTGTTTAACAGCGTTATGCAACCTAAGCGGGTGACTTAGGCGGAGTGTTAATGTTATTTATTCGTTCATTTTCCTTATCAGGTATTAATGCATTTTTTATCGCTAGCGCTGAAGGCGTTATCGCTAAGGCGATAAAGATATGAGTGTAGATATCCCTTCAGCGTTAAACGTTGAACTCCTCAGTTGGTCTGCTGATGATAACCAGATCCTTTCTCGCGTCAGCTTTAGCCAAAATCAGGGAGAAATGCTTGGACTGATTGGCCCCAATGGCGCCGGTAAGTCGAGCTTACTGCGTTGTCTCTATCGTTATATCACCCCAGAGCAAGGCAATGTGAAGCTTTTTGGCCGTAACATTAATGGCTTTAGCCAAAAGCAACTGGCGACTCAAGTGGCAGTCGTTCAGCAAGAAACTCCGCACTATTTTGAAATGACCACAGAGCAAATTGTCGCAATGGGGTTAACGCCCCATAAAGGCTTGTTTGAAAGTGATTCTCTGTCGGATAAACAAGATATTGCCGATGCACTTACCAAAGTTGGTTTGCAATTAAAGGCCAAGCAGCAATATGAGCAGTTATCAGGTGGCGAAAAACAACGGGCATTAATTGCCCGTGCGATTGTGCAAAAACCTCAGCTGCTGATTCTTGATGAACCGACCAATCATTTAGATATTCGTTATCAAATCCAAATTTTAGAGCTAGTTAGGCAACTTGGGATCAGTGTGATTGCTTCTATTCATGATTTGAATTTAGCCAGTGCTGTGTGCGATCGCTTAATACTGTTAAATGCAGGCAAGTGCATTGCGCAAGGTTTACCAGATGAAGTGTTAACTGAAGCCATTATTGGTGATGTATTCGGGGTATGTTGCCAAGTGTCCAAACACCCTCAACACGGCAAGCCTTTGATTACCTATTTTTATGGCTATCAAAGTGGTGGTCATAGTAAAGATGATGAAGCAGAGGCAAGTTTATGACCCTAGCTGCATCATCGATGAAATATAAGCTATTAATTTTTGCAACCGCATTATTAACCCTAATGACACCGATTGCAGCATCAAGCTTTGGCGCTGCAAACATTAGTTTTGAGCAAGTACTTGGCTTATTTACCTCACCGTTTTTGGGCGCTGACGCTGACAGCGCTAATGCCTTAACGCAACGAATTGTGTTTGAGTTACGTTTACCTCGAATTGCATTAGCCTTTATTGCTGGCGCAGGTTTAGCGCTCGCGGGCAGTGTGTTGCAAACTGTCACGCGAAATCCGTTAGCAGATCCCTATTTATTTGGTATAAGTTCTGGAGCCTCTTTTGGCGCAGTATTGGTGCTGAGTTTTTTTGGTAGCCAAGGATTAGTGCAGCAATGGTTGTCGGAGTCTGGTAGCCACTTAGCCGAGGCGATACTGCGTTCTGGCTGGTTTAGTCATGATGCCTGGTGGTCATGGTCATCACTCAGTTTGCCCATAGGGGCATTTATTGGTGCGTGTTTTTCAGTGTTATTGGTGTTGTCTTTATCGGGTTTTGGCCGCGCAAGCCAAGTTGAAAGAATGCTGTTATCCGGTGTTGCTACTTCATTCATGTTTGGCGCACTGACCAGCTTGGTATTGTATTTTTCTAGCCCGCAAGCTGCGGCGTCAGTGCTGTTTTGGAGCTTAGGCAGTTTTGCCAAAGCAAGTTGGCAAGGTCTGGTGATACCCGCTGTGGTGGTATCAGCCAGTATATTGATTATATTGGCATTTAAGCGTCAAGTTATCGCGATACAGGCTGGCGATGAAAGTGCCCACTCATTGGGGGTAAATGTCGCCAAGCTGCGTTTGTATATGTTGGTATTGTGTTCATTAATCACCGCCGTACTCGTGGCAAGTTGCGGCGGTATTGGCTTTGTGGGGTTAATGATCCCCCATACTGTTAGGCTACTTTTCCCTGGGCAGCAGCCTATTTTAATTACCGCACTTGTCGGTGGATTATTTATGGTGTGGATAGATGTACTCGCCCGTTGCTTACTGGCTAACCAAGAATTACCTGTTGGGATTATTACGGCTGCTATTGGTAGTGTGTTCTTCCTATTTGTTTTACGCCATCGTCGTTAAGACGCTGTTTTGGAGTATAAAAATGTTTGCAGTAGATCCGGTTAACCATCATATAGATGAGCAGATCCAACATAAAATAAACCAAAAAACTAAGCCTTTGGGCGCGCTAGGTCTTTTAGAAACCTTGGCAAAGCAAATTGCTCAAGTGCAGTTTGCCAAACAATTTAATGGCAGACACAAATTGTCGATTAAAGAACCTGCAATGTTAGTGTTTGCAGGGGATCATGGTATTGCAGCCCACGGGGTGTCTATTGCGCCGAGTGAAGTGACTAAACAAATGGTGGCAAACTTTGCCTCTGGCGGCGCAGCAATTAATGTCTTTTGTCGTCAAATGGGCTTAAACCTTGAAGTGATTGATTGCGGGATGCTCACCCCAAGTGATGCGCCTAGCGTGACTAACCATCGACTCGGCTCAGGCACAAAAGCGATTCATCAAAAGCCTGCGATGAGCTTATTGTCGGTTAAAGATGGTTTTAGTTATGCCAATGAAGTGGTGCAGCGCCATTATGATTCAGGTTGTAATTTAATTGCTTTAGGTGAAATGGGCATAGGTAATACATCATCTGCCGCAGCGGTGATGGCAGCTTTATTGAAATTAGATATTAAAGATTGTGTTGGCCGAGGTACGGGTATTAACGATGAAGCGTTTGCATTAAAAACCGAGTTATTAACTGTGGCGATGAACCTACATCGTAATAATCTTAATGATCCGGTTAATGTTTTGGCTTGTTTGGGCGGCTTTGAAATTGTGCAGATGACTGGGGCTATTTTAGCTGCGGCTGAAAAGAGAATGCTGGTGGTGATTGATGGCTTTATCGCGACTGCAGCAGCATTAGCAGCGGTAGCACTGCACCCTGATGCGCGAGGTTATTTAATTTTTGCCCATCAGTCTGATGAGCAAGGTCATATCAAAATGCTGCAAGCGTTAGATGCTCAACCGATTTTATCTCTAGGGCTAAGACTCGGCGAAGGGACGGGAGCAGCACTGGCGTTACCGATTATTCAATCAGCTGTTAATTTTTATAATGACATGGCCAGTTTTGAAAATGCTGGCGTGAGCAATGTGGTTTAGGCTGCTATTAACATTAACGCTATCAAGGATTAGAGAATGTCTCAGGGTTCAGATATCGGCTCCTATTTCAATATGGGCTGGTTCAGGAAACAACTAAACTTACTGCTTATCGCAATGAGTTTTTTTACTCGAATTCCTATTCCTGCATGGGTAGAGTTTGATAGCGATAAGCTCAATAAAGCCAGCCGTTACTTTGGCGTAGTGGGCTTAATTGTGGGTGCTGCGAGTGCTTTGGTATTTTGGTTAAGTCAGTTTGTTTTACCCAATAGTGTTGCGGTGATCTTAGCCATTATTACTAGCGTATTAATGACTGGTGGTTTTCATGAAGATGGCTTAGCGGATACCGCAGATGGTTTTGGTGGTGGCTGGAAAGTTGCTGACAAATTAAAGATCATGAAAGACTCCCGTATTGGCACTTATGGCACCTTGGCAGTGGGTTTAACCTTACTGTTAAAGTGGCAACTATTGGTTGAAATTGCACTTTATAGTCCACTTAAAGCGGCTATTGCGCTGATTGTGGCACATTCTTTAAGTCGAGTCGTTGCGGCGAGTATGATTTTCTCTGAGCAATATGTCACTGAAGATGATGGTAGTAAATCTAAGCCGTTAGCACAGCACCAGCATATTAATGATTTATTGATTTTATGTCTTAGTGGTTTTGCCGTCTTAGCTTGTTTAAATGGCCTTGTGGCATTTGTGTTGTTGCTGGTATTAGTTGCGCTTAGACAATTATTGATTTGGGGTTTTAATCGTCAAATTGGTGGATACACAGGCGATACCTTAGGTGCGGCTCAACAAATTAGTGAACTGATGTGTTACTGCATCATGTTAACCATAGGATTGAATTAATGATCCATCTTGTTTTAGGTGGCGCGCGTTCTGGTAAAAGTCGTTATGGAGAAACCTTAGCGGCAACGTATGCTGAGCAGGTTTCTGAACAGGTTTCTGAGCAATGTTCAGCGCAAAGCCCCAGTTGTATTTATATCGCCACAGCAACTGCACTAGATGAAGAAATGAGTCAACGTATCGCACGTCACCAACAAGACCGTGTTGATGCTAAAGTGAATTGGTTATTGATTGAGTCGCCACTGGCATTAGCATCCACCCTCATGGAACAAAGTGCTGCTGATAAGGTCATTCTGGTTGATTGCTTAACGCTTTATTTAACCAACCATTTAGTTGCTAGCGAAGAAACCCACCGCAATGGTGTAGATGATTTATGGCAGCAACAAAAAATTGCTTTGCTTAACGCTTTACCACAGCTCAAAGGTCATATCATTTTTATCAGTAACGAAGTGGGTTCTGGCATTGTGCCATTAGGTGAACTCACACGTCGTTTTGCCGATGAAGCAGGTTGGCTAAATCAAGCCATTGCCGAGCAAGCTGACAAAGTGACTTTAATCGTCGCGGGTTTGCCATTAGCGCTAAAATAAACAGTTATTAAAAAAAATCCCCAACTTATTGCCTATCGACGTTGAATTATTGGTAATAAATGCATCATAAACAGCAAAGCATGAAGGATGATTGGCATCAATGAGCAATCGAGAAAACTCCCCCCTGGCTGAAGACGAAAAAGTCATTAGCGAGTTTAGTAATGATGTTACAGATCATAGTTATCTGGCTGGGGCGGCCTCAACCTTAATGGTGCAAGGTACAACTTCAGATGCTGGTAAAAGCACCTTAGTGGCTGGCTTGTGTCGGCTATTTGCCAGAAAGGGCACTAAAGTCGCGCCATTTAAACCACAGAATATGGCATTAAACAGTGCTGTGACAAGTGATGGTGGTGAGATTGGTCGCGCTCAGGCGCTGCAAGCTGTGGGTTGCTACCTTGAACCTCATACCGACTTTAATCCTGTATTACTGAAGCCCAGTTCAGATACGGGCGCGCAAATTATTATCCACGGTAAAGCGCTATCCACACTTGAAGCCAAAGCCTTTTTCGGGCCAGAAAGCCGTAACTATAAGTCGGTTGCAATGAACGCGGTATTGCAGTCGTTTGAACGGCTAACTTCTCAGTATGAAATGGTGATTGTTGAAGGTGCAGGCAGCCCTGCAGAAATTAATTTACGCGAAGGCGATATTGCTAATATGGGCTTTGCTGAAGCAGTAGATTGCCCTGTGATTATTATCGCTGACATTGATAAAGGCGGCGTATTTGCTCACCTAGTTGGTACATTAGCGTTATTAAGTTTGTCTGAGCAAGCGAGAGTTAAAGGCTTTGTGATTAATCGCTTTAGAGGTGATATTAGCTTGTTACAGTCAGGCATTGATTGGCTAGAAAGTTATACCAATAAACCTGTGTTAGGCGTTTTACCTTACCTACATGATTTACATCTTGATGCAGAAGATGCCCTGGTTGATGCTCCTAATGCTTCCGTTGATGCTCCTAATTCAGACTTATCTATTGATGAGTCTTCACCAAGCTCATCGAATCAGTTGCAAGCGCAACAGAAAATTAAAGTGCTGGTATTAGTGTTTCCACGAATAAGCAATCATACCGACTTTGACCCTCTGAGATTAAACCCTTATGTGGACTTTCAATATGTGAGTATGCAAACCCAAGCGAGTAATAAGCTGTTTCCAAGTGCCGATCTTATTATTCTTCCTGGCAGTAAAAATGTCCGCGCCGATTTAGCTTTTATGTGTGATCAAGGCTGGGATAAAGCAGTCAATCGGCACTTACGTTATGGCGGTAAAGTCGTTGGGATCTGTGGCGGCTATCAGATGTTAGGCGTGCAGATTGACGATCCAAGTGGTATCGAAGATGTCGCTGGTAGCAGTAACGGCCTAGGATTAATTAACATGACGACCGTGCTTAGCGAGCATAAAACCCTTAAACAGGTCAGTGGAGAATTAACCTTGGATGGCCAGCTGGCTAGTGTCAATGGCTATGAAATCCACTGTGGGCAAAGCGAGTTCATTAACCCAAATGATAGTCAGCCTTTATCTTTGCAGTCGCAAGAGAATACTGGAATTGACGATGTTGCTAAAACAGAAACGGCAACTAAAACCACAACTAAAACCACAACTAAAACCACGACCAAACCCGCAACGACAACTACAACCACAGCCGTTGCTGGTCAAGTCTATTCAGAAGGTTGTGTAACCGCAGATAACCAAATTTTGGGCACTTATGTTCATGGGCTGTTCGATAGCCCAACAGCGTGCCAATTGATATTAACCTGGGCAGGGTTAGCACAGGCTCAAACGGTGGATATCAATCAGATAAGAGAGCAGCAATTAGATAGATTAGCTGATGTGCTAGAAGCGCATCTTGATATGGACAAATTAACAGGAAGTCTTGCATGACACAGTCTGACAATAACTTAGATAACAATGAAGCAGCAGATACTAAAGCTGAGCGTCATAAAGCGCGCCAGCAAAAACTCAAAGAAGGCGTAGATGCAAAAATTGCAGCGGCTCAAGAAGAGAAGGGTATTTTATTGGTGCTGACAGGTAACGGTAAAGGAAAATCAACATCCGGTTTTGGCGCGGTAACCCGTTGTGTTGGCCATGGACAAAAAGCTGCAGTGGTTCAGTTTATCAAGGGTGGCTGGGAGTGCGGCGAACGTAACTTACTTGAAAAAGTGGGTGTTGAGTTTTATGTCATGGGCACAGGTTTTACCTGGGAAACTCAAGATAGAGAGAAGGACGTTGCTGCAGCTGAGTCCGCTTGGCTAGACGCTGAAAAGTTACTCAAAGATGAATCTATTAATATGGTGTTACTTGATGAGTTAACCTACATGGTGACCTATAAATATATTGAATTAGCACGTGTTGTAGAGGCACTAAAGAATCGTCCTAAAATGCAGCACGTTATTATTACAGGCCGTGCGTGTCACCGTGAAATCATCGAACTTGCAGATACGGTTAGTGAAGTACAACCCATCAAACATGCCTTTAACGATGGCATAAAAGCCCAACTGGGTTTTGATTATTAAGACAGTGAGCATGAATTCATAGGTGTCGTTGAGTCGTCAAACTCACTTAACGGCATCTATGACTAGGATTATTTTCATATACCAATTTTCACTGCCATCACCCATCACCCATCACCCATCACCCATCACCCATCACTTTCTCCTATTACTTCCTTCAACTATCACTTCCTTTTTAGTTAGTACTGTACATTGTGAGCTCACTTTTATCGCTTTTTATTGAATATTTGGGTTTGAATTTATATGAGCCTCAGTGATGCTTCATGTTAAATAAAAGTTGATTCAGGTGTTTTTATGCATTTTTGGGAGGATGTTAATTTTAATTTGTCTAAATTCGATTTTGAACGGCTTGTTTTATTAGCTTACCTTTATCAATCACTCGGATTTAGACCTTTAAAGTAACGCTTTGTATGAAATTGTATCTTATTTTAAATATGTTTTAATTTTTATTTGTTCTCTATTTTGTACTGTTTTTAGTTGTGGTGTGATTTTTATGTTTTACATTGTTTTTAATTAGACCCTTGTTTCGGTTGGTTTTTATTGGTTTATGTTTTTAGCTGTTTATTATTTGCTGGTTATTTGTTTTTTGTGGTTATTAATGTTTAACCTTATTGTTCTGTATATTGATAAATGACTTGTCTGTAACCGTATCGTCATATTGGTTTTAAGTTTATGTAATGTAAGTGGTATTTTTGTTTTGTTAAATTAATTGGCGGTATTGTTTTTGTGATGTGGCTCGTGTTGGTCGCCTTGCTATGGCGCTGTAACTTACTTAATATTCTAATGTTGATTAATTCTGGTTGCTGTGATTGATAATTAAGCATGTGTTGCGGTTGTGTAAAATTAGTTTGTGGGAATGCCTAATACATAAATATTAGAGCTCATCCGTTTAAATATAATTTTTATTTACATTTTGATTTTTGAGTATTTTGAAATGTTGTCATTTTTACAAATGAACATGCTTCCGTTTGTTTTTCATTCTTGAATGTCTTTCGCCTGATTTTATATGAGTTTACTTGTATGGATAACCCTTTAGATATTCTTATCGCCGATAAATCAACCTCACATTAATAATAATTAAGTCAGAATCCAACCTACAAGCTAAAGGTTGAAGTTCACTAATGGAAATAAACGCGATGCTTAGAAAAACTACAGTTGCAGTCGCATTGGCCTCTTTATTTTGTATATCAGCAGCTCAAGCTGCGACATTACAACAAGAGGACAATGGCGATTACCTAGATTTATACGGTGAAGTGGGTGTCGGAGGTCATTTCGGCACCAATTCAGATTATAACCACGATGAGTTTTACGATACCAAAGGGTATGTAGACGACAGCTTTGCCACTATGGGCATTAAAGGGCAACGTTCAAACTACATCTACCGACTAGAGCTGGATTATCAACGCAGAAATTGGCTTGGTGGTGACGGTGAATTTGAGTTGGCTATTGATAAGTTATATGTCGGTTATGTGTTTGACGACAATCATTGGATTGAACTTGGCTTAACCGATACCGCATTTGATGAATATGATCACTTTGGTGACTTTACCTTCAATAAATCGGTAGAAACGGGCGAAGCTGGCGATCAAGAAAACACGGTTAAATACGAAGCTAAATTCGAAAACCTTGTTTATGGCGTTTCATATTCTTATGAAGGTAAACATAAGAACGGATCACCACAAGGCGATATCGTTAATGGTTATGTCGGTTGGATGACGGATGTAGTCTCTGTTGTTGCAGGTCTTGAGACTCGTGGCGGCTCTGAAGGTGAATCTAAGTATGGCGAGCAACAGTTATTTGGCTTAGGTATGCGCGTACAACTGACTGATGATATTGCATTAGGTTTAAACGGTTTTATTGAAGATGAAGACTTAGCCACTCGCAAAAGTGGCGATGTGCACTTAGCTTATGAAACTTTCAGAAACTATGGTGTGACCCTTAGTGGTAAATACGACCTAACAGAGTCGTGGGAAATTATTGCGTCTGCAAACCATGAGCAATATGAAAGCTGGGATGTAGAAAGCCCTAACTACGACTATACCGGTTTGCCCGCTGAATATGGTAAAGACCGTCGTTGGGCGAGTGTCGGCTTTAATTATCGTCCTACCAGAGACATCGTATTGTCTGTTGAAGGCCGTGTTGGCGAAGCCCCAGAAGCCGGATATGCGTACGCACGCATGTATTTCTAGTTTCATTTCCAGTTTAAAAAATATCGAGTTTACTATGAAGAAAACTTTTCTCTCACTGGCCATTGCCAGTGTTATCAGTGTCAGTGCTAACGCAGGCGTTAATGATCTACTGATCACTGAAATGGTACAGAAAAATTATGGAGCTGAAGTCGGCTCTGTTGAAATCACCAATACCCATGCTACTGAGTCATTTACGTTTACCGATGATACTGCCGCATTTATGTGGGGTAACGGTAAGTACGAAAACCAAATGCTTGCAGCTGGTGGTGCACCGCTATTAACGGGTATTACCGTTGAAGCTGGCAAGTCTATTGTGGTAATTAACGCTGCAGCTTCTGACGAATATAAGAAAATTATTACTGATAATGGTGGTGATTTTGTTATTGGTGAAGGCAATGGTTCAGGGACGTACAGCGACTTTTACCTGAGTGGTAATGACGGCTTTTATATCAAAAACGGTGATACCATCATCGATCGTGTTGGCGCAGCCGATAACACCAGTGTTTGGGCTGAAGACACCACATTACGTCGTCGCCAAGACAGCGAAGGCAATGCTCCAGCACCTTCAAGCGATTTTGATGCTTCTCAATGGGAAGTCATTAGCCCGCTAGATATGAGCACTGTCGGCACCCCAAACCTTGCTGAAGCATTTACCCCATTCTTTTGCGAAAATTTAACAACAATCAGTGAAATTCAAGGTACTGGTGGTGAATCACCATTAAAAGGCCAGAGTATTGCTGTACAAGGTGTTGTCACTGCAGTTGTTGATATTCCTAAAAAAGGTTTCTACTTACGTGATGAAGTTGCTGATGGTAACCCATTAACTTCTGATGGTATTTTTGTTGAAAGCGGCAATGCTGATAGCGAACTTGTTGGTCGTACTGTATGTCTCGGCAGTGACGTTGCTGACAGTTACGGTCAAACGCAGTTAAGTGCTGAAAGCTGGGAAGTGACTAATAGTGCTTACACGCCAACATTAGCGACAGATCTTGAAATGTTAGATTCAGACGATGGTTCTTTTGAAACCATGCTTGAACGTTATGAAGGTATGTTAGTTAACTTACCTGAAGATATACGTCCACAAGCTGACGGCGTTCATGACATGCGAGTATCGCGTAGCTTCAGTTTTAACTTCGATAGCTTCCGCAATAACATGACTTTGGCATATTTACGTCCTAATATGCAGCCAAATCAGCTTAATGTAGCCGGTTCGCCAGAATCTGTAGCAGCAGCTGCGCAAAACGATGATTATCGTTTAGTCATTGAAAGTGCAACAAAAGCTAGTAATGATGTTATCCCTTACTATCCTAACTTTGGCATTGCACCACAAGATAATTATGTTCGCATCGACGACAGTGTCGTTGGTATGGAAGGGGTTATTAGTTACACCTTTGGCAATTACAGCCTAACGGTAACTAACGAGTTAACCAGTACCAACTTTATCCATAATTTGCCAAGAACAGACAGCCCTGATATTGATGAAACGGTTGCAGATGACCAGTTTGCTATCCGTATCGCCAGTCAAAACTTGTTCAATTACTTTAATTCTCCATTTGGGGGCGATCAGAACCAGTTTGGCCAAAGCCGTGGTGCTGACACTTATAACGAGTTCATCCAACAAAAAACCAAGTTAGTAGAAGCGATTCGTGCGTTAGATGCTGATGTTGTTGGTTTGATGGAAATGGAAAACAATGGTTATGGTTTAAAGAGTGCTGTTGCTGACCTCGTCAATGAAGTCAACGTGTACTACAACGATGAGTACGCGAATAATCATGACAAGCCTTACTCAACTGAAAATCGCTATGTGTTTGTTGGTTTTGACCATAACGGCAATGGTGTTTTAGACGAGTTAGATGCATTAGGTTCGGATGCAATTGCAACTGGCATTATTTATCGCCCGAGTAAGTTAAGTATTGAACGTACTCGCGTTGTGACAATGCCACAGCAAAAAGCGCCGACTATCGTTAATGATAACAATGAGGTTATCAAAGACGGTAGAGATGAAATTTTAGAAAGTGGTCAAAACTATCATCGTGATGCATTGGTTGTGACCTTTGTGGTTAACCAAACCGGTAAGCGTTTAACGCTTGCGGTTAATCACTTTAAATCTAAAGGCTCAACATGTTGGGAAGATTGGCAAGGTGTTGAATTTGGCGATGCTACTACATGGACAGATGATGCTCCAGATTTAGATTTCCAAGGTTCATGTGCAGAGTTCCGTAACTCTGGTGCCGTTCGTTTAGCTGAAGAACTTAAAACGGTTGAAGGCGATCGAATCATCCTAGGTGACCTTAATGCTTATGCGAAAGAAGATCCTTTATTAGTATTAACAGAGAATCCTCGTAACAAAGCCCTAATGACTGCAAGTCATACTTTTGTCGGTACTAAGCCACAGTTCAACACTGATGGATCACCAGTAGCGATTACAAGTAGTTATGGTTATATCGATATTATCTCTAAAGTTTTTGAAGAAAAAGGTAAAACACCTTGGAGTTATTCATATAACGACGAAGTGGGTTCATTGGACCATATCTTAATCTCACCATCGCTTGAAGATCGTGTGATCGATGCTTCGGATTGGCACATTAATGCTGCTGAATCTAGCCTTTACGATTACAACAATGAGTACAAAGGTGATTACGATAACGAAGTGAATAAGTTCTTTGCTGAAGATCACTTCCGCTCATCAGATCATGATCCAGCATTAGTAACGTTAAGTTACTTGCCAGGTGAGGCTGATTCAAATCGTCCAATCCATTTAACCAATCTTAATAAATTGATGAAAGTACCGTATCAGATCCCTGAGTCTGCTGGTGCGATGGCAGGTGATATTGCCATGATCAAATTAACACCAAAAGATGATGAAGCTAAATTGGATTTGAGCCAATTAGTTGAGCCAAATGTGGTGTTAACCCAAGACGGTGAAACGTTAATTAACTTTGAAGTGTTTGGCGCCCCATCTGCACGTTACACAGCCAAAGTATACCTTGAGCGTGATGGCAATGTAGTTGAAGGTTCTAAAGTTTCTCTAGATTTAGAAGTAGCAAGTAGAGATGCATTAGTTGCTGAAATTGTTGAGGAAAAACACGATGGTAGTGGCGGAAGTACCGGGCTGTTGAGTCTTCTTGGTTTATTTGGGTTTGCAGCGCTGCGTCGCCGTAATCAAAAATAAGTTCAATCCCAGGTGAGGTGTTAGCAAAGGCTACACCTCACCATCTAACAATAAGATAAGACTATGAATAATAAAATTAACGCAGTCGCTAAGGCAGTTACCCTATTGCTAGCAACAGCGTCTACAGCTGCACATGCTGATCTGGTCATTACGGAATACGTAGAAGGTGGTGGTAGTAATAAAGCCATCGAAATATCTAACCTTGGTGACAGTAATATTGATCTTGATGCAGCGCAATATGCAATTACGCTGTATTCAAATGGCTCTACTGAAGCCGGAAACTCATCAATACTCACTGGAACTTTAGCCCCAGGCAGCAGCATTGTTTATCATAATGGCAGTGCTGATGATGCCTTTAAAGTAGGGATTGAATCAACAGTCACTTACTTTAATGGTGATGACGCTTTACTGCTAACTAAAGACGGTGTTGTCATTGATCGTTTTGGTAAGCTTGGTGAAGATCCTGGTTCTGAATGGACCGACGCTAATGATGCAAATTTCTCTACTAAGGATAAAACCTTAAGACGTAAGGCTAGTATTACCACTGGTGATACCAATGCATCTGCAGACTTCCCTGGAACTGATAACCAGTGGGTTGTGTTTGATAAAGACACAAGCGACGGTTTAGGTTGTCCTGGTGAAGGTGCTTGTACTGCTGAACCTGGCGTATTAATTATCACTGAATATGTTGAAGGTGGCGGAAGTAACAAAGCGGTAGAACTTTCGAATGTGGGTGGCAGTAGCATAGATTTAGATGCTTCCGTTTACACATTGAGTTTATATGGCAACGGCAGTACCGATGCTGGCAATACTGAAACTTTAACGGGCATTTTAGCTGCTGGCGAGAGCATTGTGTTCCATAACAGTAGTGCAGACGATGTTTTTAAAGTCGGTACAGAATCAACAGTCACTTACTTTAACGGTGACGATGCACTAGTCCTTTAT
Source organism: Shewanella sp. 2_MG-2023 (assembly GCF_030548905.1). Taxonomy (NCBI): domain Bacteria; kingdom Pseudomonadati; phylum Pseudomonadota; class Gammaproteobacteria; order Alteromonadales; family Shewanellaceae; genus Shewanella; species Shewanella sp. 2_MG-2023. Next base: position 198,944 of record NZ_JAUOSO010000003.1, on the reverse strand, counting down.
AAAGACGATGTGGTTATCGATCGCTTAGGTAAGTTAGGTGAAGATCCAGGGTCAGAATGGACAGATCCAAACGACCCTGATTTTTCGACTAAAGACAAAACCCTTCGTCGTAAAAATAGCATTACAGCAGGTGACACAGATGCTACTGCTGCATTCCCTGGTGACAATAATCAATGGGTGACCTTTGATAAAGACACTGCCGATGGACTAGGTTGTATGGGTGAAAGCGCATGTGGTAGCACACCTGTAGATCCTGAGCCAGAGCCAGAAGGTCCTTGTTCTGGGTGTGATGAGTTAACCCCTGTCGCAGATCCCGCTACCTTTGATGCCAATGTTTACTACACCAACGTACTTAGCGGCAGTTTTGATGATGCTGAAGCAATGAAAAATGCGATTTCTGTCGCTATCACTGCAGGTCATACACAGTTGAGTTACAAGCAAGTGTGGACAGCGTTGACATACTCAGATGAAGATCCATCTAACAGCAGTAATGTTATTGAGCTTTACACGGGTTTATCAGTGTCTAAGCAAAATAACGGTGGCAATACCAGTGACTGGAACCGTGAACACGTTTGGGCTAAAAGCCATGGCTTCCCAAGTGAGTCTCAGTTAGGTTACACAGATGCTCACCATTTACGTCCAACTAACGTAAAAGTAAATTCTACTCGTAGCAACTATGACTTTAACGAGTGTAGTGATACAGGTACTGAAGTTGCTGATGCTCCTGGTAACTATCTTGATGCAGGTGCTCGTTGTTTTGAGCCAAGAGATGCAATCAAAGGTGATGTGGCGCGGATGATCATGTACATGGATACACGTTACCAAGGTAACGACAGTAACATGCCTGATTTGATTGCTGTTGATCGTATTACCACTGCTGATGAGGTCTCAAACAATGATCCACTGCATGGCAAGTTGTGTACACTTTATGACTGGCACCAACAGGATCCTGTTGACGCAAAAGACATAACGCGTAACGACGCGATTTACCAATATCAAGGAAACCGTAATCCATATATTGATTACCCTGAGTGGGTACAAGAAGTGTATGGGGATCAGTGTGGCGATCCAATAAACCCAAGCTTAGATGTTGATGTCGTGATTGAGGCACCAGAGCAAGTGAATGAAACTGAAACGCTGGTTCTTGATGCATCGGCAACAGTGGCTGAAGATGGTTCAGACTTAACCTTTAGCTGGGAACAAACAGCAGGCCCAGAACTAACATTTGACGGTTCTGCAGCTATTTTGTCTGTGACTGCACCAGAAGTTAGTGTAGACACACAAATCGCGTTTACCTTAACTGTCAGTGATGGCATGTTAGAAACGACGCAAGTTGTAGCTGTTACTGTTGTCAATGTGCCTTTGTCATTTGATATTAGCTTTAGTGGCAACACTGAACTCAATGAAGGCGATAGCACTGTTATTACAGCTGCAATTGCTGATGAACCTGCAGGTTTAGTGTATAGCTGGAAACAAGTATCAGGTGCTGATGCTGAATATAGTGCTGATGGCTTGGTATTGAGTGTGACAGCGCCAGAAGTAACAGTTGATCAGGCTTTGGTGTTTGAGCTTGTCGTGACTGATGGTGACGAGCAATTTACTACCTCTGTAAGTGTTAACGTTAATAATACACTAGATGAAGGCTGGACTAAGCCTGAAGGCGCGGGCAGTTTAGGTGCTGGTTTACTAATGCTACTTCCTCTGTTATGGCGTCGTCGCCAATCTTAATTCATTATTGAGGGTGTATAGCCCTAACGATAATTGAATGGTTAAAAGCCAGTTGTGCAATGATTTGTACAACTGGCTTTTTTGTATAAATGAGTTAAGGGATACAGTTTTAGCTTGTTGCTCTTTTTCGTTTGCAATGTATTATTTTACCATCTGTGAGCTTCCGTAAACGTGATTGTCTAATAAGACATACAAGGATAAAGACATGAAAACCATGACTTGCAAACAACTTGGTGGCGCTTGTGAACACGAGTTTCACGCTGCAACTTTTGAAGAGATGAAAGCCCTAAGTAAACAGCATGGGATGCTGATGTTTCAACAGCAAGAACCAGAACATATGAAAGTGATGGCTGAAATGTCGCACTTAATGCAAGATCCAGCAGCAATGAAAGTCTTTATGGAAGAGAAACAAAGGCTATTTGACTCAATAACAGAAGATTAGTAATCAGAATTGAAATAAGAATGGAAACTAGATGAGCCATACTGAACAGGACGTTAATGGACAATGAACCTTGTACTACTAAGTAATACAGCTTCTTTAGAAGCGATGAATGCACTGACATTTTTTATTGGTAACTTATCAAAGGATTTGTTGTCATTACCGGTGATTTATATTGCATCTCAGCCTGATCCTAAGCGAGTGTATTTTACTCCTATTAAGATTATGTATCAGCAACTAGGTTTTAAGCAGGTTGACTATATCGAGCTCGAGGATGGTTTTCAGGCTAATGCGTCAACACTATTAGAAAAAGCAGGTTTAATTCATCTATCTGGTGGTGATACATACCGTTTTTTAACTGGGTTAAAGCAACGCGGTATTGATAAGCAATTAAGGTGTCTTGCTGAAGAAGGTACAGCGATAGTTGGAGTGAGTGCAGGGGCAATGATAATGACGCCGAGCATAGATTCAGCAATACTTTGTGGCGATCAAAATACAGTCGGTTTAACTGATACTAGAGGCTTACATTTAGTGTCATTTTTAATAGTTCCTCATGTGAGTGGCCCCATTAGTAATCTGTCAGAAATAGAAACATTTAAGTTGCAAAGCGACAATGAGTTATTGCTTTGTAAAGACACCGATGCTGTGGTTATTAATGGAAATAAGCAACAAACGTTCGGTACACCCATTTGGCTAAAATAAGTTTTTATTATCATTAAAGCTTTTAAATAATAAAGGGCTTAAATGAGTCAATTTAAGCCCCGTGCTTACTACAAGGTGTAATGCTAGCTAGAACTTTGGCTTATATTCAAAAGCAGCTTGGGCTTTGCTGTCAGTAAAGACTTCAATGACCTGCTTTTTATTGAACATACCGTTAACCATATTATTCGGGAAAGCTTGAATACAGTTATTAAAATTAGCCACGTTTTGGTTAAAGATACGAACTGCAGCACCGACATTTTCTTCTTGTTCTGTAATCTCACTCATGAACTTTGAGAAAGACTCTGATGCTTTAAGTTCTGGATAGGCTTCAACCGCGACATTAATACCTTTAATCAGCTCCTGTGAGGCTTTATCAACATCACTTTGTAACTTAGTGTCGATGTTATTGTCTTGGAGTGCGTTTATCCCTTTACGTAGTGCAGTAATCTTCGGCAGTAACTCCATTTCATAGTCTTTATGCTCTTGTAACACTCTATCTAATTCTGGAATAATTCTGCTACGTTGCCTTTCTTGAGTTAATACGTCAGCCCAACCACGCTGAACGGCATTGTGCTCTTTAACAATGGCATTATAAATACTGAAAATAATGATCGCGCCAAGGATAATTACCGCTAAGAAAATATAAGACATGTCCATGATTTTTCCTCTATGAAGCTTAAGTTGTGTGCTTAATAAGTTGATTAACGAAGCCAAAGATACTGTTCACTGTGAACAGTGATGTGTCATTTAGCAACTCTTGTTTGAATTTCTCAGGTGTTGTGATGTCATATTCCATTTCGGGATTAAGCAAATTAGTGTTGTGCTGATTAATCAATAAACTGCCATCATGTGCAAATTCGATAGTTACATTTTTGAGTTTATGGCTAAGTTGCTCACAAGCAATCACGACAACGGGTTCAAGAAATTTTGCTGCGTCAAACTGAGAATCTGCTTGCACGCGAAAGGACTTTTCAAACTCTCTAGAAGCTGGCATAAAGCTTTGTTGCCATTGTTTGGATAATCTTGATTCACTTAACACTAAATGAGTGGTCTTATTAATTGGGGGAAATATTACACCTTGACGATAGTAATGGTCATAGACAGTTCTGGTGCGAGTACGCGTACCGCCTTTACCATCTGATTCAGTATAGGTCTCAGTTCTTCTGTCGACATAATGATGATAAACCACACTGGCGCGGATTAGTCCAATATCTGAGTGAAAGTCAATTTCTTTGCCCCACTCAACATCTTGCGAGTGATTTCCTCGGTTAAAGTCGACAAATTTATTTTCTGCATTATTGAGAAAAGCAGCGTCGCAACTACGCATATTATACAGATGCTTAAGGGTTTCATCTCTTATGAGTGTGGAGACTTTTTTAAGTTTCGTACGGCGTGAAAAGTATATTGCTATCGCTGATATTAGACCGACAATGCAAATAATAAAAATGCCAAAATCAAGTTCAGAATAGCGATAATAGCTTCCCTGTTGCTCAAGATAAAACCAATAAACAACGGCTGATAAAAGGGCGATTAATCCAGCGATAAGTATGTTGCTATTCTTATAAGATAATTGATTTGGATAAGCGATAGCACTATCTAGTGCCTCTTTGACGACATCAATAGATTGAGAATGAATCACTTGGGATTTAAGCTGCTTCAAAAAAGCGCTTAATGCCTTATTGTTCGCGGGTTTCTCACTAGACTCGTTGTTAACATCTGCGACAGGCTCTGATGACATTGTACGTCCTTGTTTAAATTGACAGGGTTATATTACAAGGCAAATTTATAGTGTAAAGTGCTGTTTTATATAAATTTGATAAATGAGTCAATAAATTGAAACAGATTGATACAGATATCTAGTGATGTCGTTAATTATTTTCAAAGGGAGCTTTATGGCTAAGTTACACCGTTTTGATCATATCCATATTTACGTTGAAGATAGAGCGAAAGCGTTAACTTGGTATCAAGAGGTAATGGGCTTTGAACCTGTAGCACCTTTATCTTTTTGGGCGGTAGATAATGGCCCTTTAGTCATTGCCCATGATGATTTACATCTGGCGCTATTTGAATCAAGTGCTGCTAAACGTACTACCGTCGCCTTTGGTGTCGATGCCAATAATTTCAGCCTTTGGCAACAAAAGTTAAGCGATAATGAGGTTCAATTTAATGTAAGCGATCATCAAATTACCTGGTCGATTTACTTTAGCGATCCCGATGGAAATCCTTATGAGATTACCAGCTTTGATTATGATGAAATTGCTAAGGCTAACTGATAATGACACCAGCGATTAATCTAGCGAAAAAGAACAAGGTACTCCATCAAGTGCTGTCATATCACCACGACCCAGCAGTGGCATCATATGGAAATGAAGCACTTGATAAGTTAAAGCTGCCAGCAGAGAGAGTATTCAAAACCCTTGTTGTTCAGCTAGACACCAAAGAGTTAGTCGTGGCTGTTGTACCGGTGCTTGGAATGCTTAACTTGAAGTTTCTTGCTAAAACCTTAGGGGTTAAAAAAGTGCTGATGGCTGACAAAGTACTTGTTGAGAAAACCACGGGTTATGTATTAGGTGGGGTCAGTCCATTAGCGCAAAAGAAACGCCTCAGGACAGTGATTGATCAATCTGCTGAACACCAAGCACAAATCTTTGTGAGTGCAGGAAAAAGAGGACTAGAAATCGGCTTATCTGCGCAAGACTTATTAGTGTTAACCCAGGGTGTTTTTGCGTCGATTGCTGAGGTAAGGTAAGCGCTTGCCCGTTAATGAATAACTCATTAGTTATTAACGATTGTGTTTAAGTGTTCATGTTTAATTCTTGTTGAGTATCATAAGCGAAATTAATCACTATCAGATTATTGTCCCATATGTTATTAAGTCTATAAGTGAACTTTGTTTAACATCTTGCTGCTTAGTTTGATTAATGAGTTGATTAAGCTGAACTAAGCCATTGTCATTACAGTATGCATTCCTCAGGAAATAAATATGAATTTAGATAAGTCTAAAAAAAGAATCGCTAAGAAAGTCAAAGCTGGCTTTAAAGGCTACCCACTGATCAATATTATCTATCAGGGAAAAACAGCTGATATTGCCGAAGAGGTTGTGGTTGAGTTTATATTTGAGGAAGGTGCTGAAGCGCAGCAGGAAAAATTTAAAAGCACTGCTGATGCAAGGCAAGATGAAGTGATTCAAACGGCCCTGATTAAAATTATTGATAGAGCTGATGCGAGCACAGTAACTGAGTCAGATGGCGTGATAGTGGTTAATTGATTGCTAGTTAGTATATGTATCAGCTTTAGACATCAAAAAAGGCTTATCGCAAGATAAGCCTTTTTGTTTAATCTATACATCAGTTTGACTTTCAAACACAGATTTCTGCACGAGTACGATTACTACAACGTATTAAAACGCTACTTTGAAGAGACAATTAAGAAGCCAATTCTTAAGAAGCCAATTTTTAAGAGGCAATGTAATGAGTGCGTCTTCTACGACGTCTCATACGACCTTCTTTTTCTTCTTCAGTTTCCTCTGCTGTTCCATCATTTGCTGAATCCGCAGATTGGTCAGTTTTAGCTGTCGTTTTTTCTTCTGTACTCGCCGCCAGTTGATCTACATCATCCGGCGTTTCGGACTTTTTTTCATTTCTCTTAGTGTCCCCCTTGAAGACAGACTTAATGATACTTGTTACACCGCCAGTAGTTCCGGCTGTATCATCAGCTTTGTCTTCAGAGATATCTTCAGAAAATTCAATTTTATCAATTTTCGGTTTAGGTTTTTTAGGGGCGACTGCCACTGGGTCAAGGCTTTTAGTCGCACTAACCGTTTTAGCAGCAGTTAACTCTGCAACTGCGTTGTCTTCTTCAGCAGATTTAAGCATGCTTTCTGCAAGTGCTTTTTGGATCTGGTTGCTGATTTCAGACACGTTGTCTGGCGATATGCTGCCATTGTCTGCTTTAGCAGGCGAAGGAGCAGCCACTGGTGCAACCGTTGGTGCACTTATAGTGTTAGTGTTCTCAGCGTTTTGTTTTGCAACGCGTTGATTGAAGTCAGTAGAGACTTCATTCACTTCAGTTTTGGCAATCGATAGCGCTGAAATCAACTCATCAAATGAACCTTTGAAAGTGTTGTATTTACTTTCAAAAGGATCAATGTTTGATTTAACTTCATCAGTTAAATTGATGGTTAATTTTTTGTATGTATTGATTTCTTGTTCGAATTCAACCAGAACACCTTTGGTAGACAGTACGCTTTCTTCCATGCTAGCGACTTTTACTTGTAGTGCCTTTTCTTTGGCTGCAAATTCTTCAATTAATGCTTGAGGAATCAATGCTGGTGGAACCATTGCTGGCACAATGTGGGCAAATTCTTTAATGCAACTTACCGGCTTCCATTGTGTAAAAGAAGGATGCCAACCGTAACAGTCACCATCTTTCAATAAGAATTCTTTTGCTTCAACTTCGTTTAACGGCCCTGTTACTTGACCATTTTTGGAAAAATACCATTTTTTCATAGTCGTATTCTTTTTATTTAGTTAACAACAATTGTCATATGCTACTCAGATTATTAAGTATTTAAGTCGGGTAAAACTTAACTTAACCTACACCTGAAAGTGTTTTCTGAAGGGCAGCATATTGTTCATTAACGCTACGAAGCGTCGCTTCTACTTTTTCGTTCAATTCTTTGGTCGTGACTTTGTAACGGCTCGAATCTCGTCCAATATCTGACATTGAAGAATTAATCGTTTTTAGTGTGTTATCAATTCGACCTAAAGCAGAATTGAGTTCACGTTCTTTTGCAGTAAAACGTTCAATCAACTGCTGTGGGATCTCCGCAGGAGGCGGTGGCGGAGACACAATGATGTCAAATTCTTCTACATGACTCACTGGCACCCATTGTGCGTAAGACGGGTGCCAAGCATAGACATCAGGATTTGATGCGATAAATTTATTGGAATCAGCTAAGCCCAAAGGTCCACTGATTTCACCATTATTTGAGAAATACCACTCTTTCATAGTCCACTCTTATCCTTAATAGTGTAGTAAGCTAATGTTTTTATGAATACAATCAACAGCTTTTGGTGATTTCAAAAATACAACGAAGGAAAACGTCAGCTCGCAGGGTTATTGTTTATAAAACCGTATATCATACGAACTGGTTACATTAACTTATATTGGTTAACATATCTACTTAGAAATAGTTAATTTTACAAGTTTTTGCACTCAGATAGGGCAGCCATTTTTTTTGACTATTAAATGGCTGTTTGAAACGGTTGTTTTATTCGAAGTTGGCGTTTACTTCGAATGTCATTGGCTGATTGGAGTGTGGGTGGTTAAGTGATAAAAACTGGGCGTGTAAATGTAAGCGCTTTTCTGTTTTACCATACAAATCATCACCTAAAATTGGCATATGTAATCCGTTATGATGCGCACAATGAACTCTTAATTGATGGGTTCGCCCTGTTTTTGGATAAAGGTGTACCAAACTAGTATCGTTTTCGATAGCGACTTTCTGCCAAAATGTTTCAGCATGCTTACCGTGTTCATAGCATACCAGCTGCTTTGGCCTATCATCTAAGTCCACCCTAAGAGGTAAGCTGATAGTGCCACTTTCTTCTGTTAACACACCGTCAATTTTTGCAATATAACGTTTAGTCACCGTTCGGTTAATAAACTGCTGAACTAAATGTTTATTCGCTTCTTTAGACAGTGCGATAACCATTAATCCTGAAGTCGACATATCGAGGCGATGCACGATCAAAGGCCCAGTCGCTTGTGGAAACCTTTGTTTCATTCGGCTAAAAACAGAGTCGCTGATGTTTTTTCCTGGCACTGATAAAAACTCTGCTGGTTTATTGATGACGGCGATGTAGTCATCTTGATAAACAATTGGCAGCTCAACCCCTTCGGCTGGATTCGTCAGTAAGGGGTTTTCATCTACGTTCATACCATCAAGCATATGACCCAATATAGGACGGCACTTACCGTGACATGAAGGGTAATAGTTTTGGTGTTGTTTGATCTCTGATTTTGGCGATATTCCCCACCAAAATTCAGCCATTACAATAGGAGTTAATTGGTGCTTAAATGCATACTGGAGTAACTTAGGGGCCGCGCATTCCCCCGCAGCAGCAGGTGGTTGATGATTCGGTGCGTCTTGGAAAATATCACTTAAGTCGCGACACTCACCTTTGATATTTAAGAATTGATATTGAGCAAATAATTTTTGCTGCAGTGCATTTGACACTTGTTTGCGTTGCAGCTTCAATGCATCAATTTGATTGGTTAATTCATTGAGTCGTTGTTGAGCTTGAGCAATGTTAGTATCGGATTCATGTTTTAATGCATTTAGCTGATGCTTATCGTTAACGCTTTGCCTACTCATCTCAATGGATAATACGGTTTGCTCAGAATCAGTTAGGCCAACTAAGTTGTTACGTTTTGCTTTACGCGCTTTTCGGTTCTCAATCATCAACTCGCGATGTTGAGCTATTTGTTGTTCGGCTGCTAATTTTACGCTGGTATAAGTTTGCTCAAATTCGGTTAATTGAGGATTTGATTCTAGCGCTTTTAGTTTATGGCTTATTAGGTTTATTTCTTCATACTCACGCTTAAAGAAGCTATCACTACTTAGCATGTCGAACACTGGCGGAACAAAATGGGGCAAGATATTTTGATCGGCAATTTTCCCTGAAAAACCAGCTAAAAAACCTATTTTTCCTTGGTTGTTTTTAACGACCAATACACCAAACATTTTACCAACAGGCTTTAGTTTTGTCTTTTGTCGCTGTTGAGGCAAATCTGTTTTATCTTCAAGACCAAAGTTATGTACCCAGTCTGTTTGCTGAGTAAGGTGGCGCTGTAATTGCTCTGCAGCCATGACAGCAAGAGGGTGAGGCTGATAATAAAACGGGAAAGTAAATTTGTTTGGTAAAGGAATATCAGCAATCGATTCATTGAACTGATTAAAAAGGGGATCGAATTGTGACATGAAGGAAAGCCTTAACCGTTTTACTGTTGATTAGCTAATCTAAGTAGCAAGAGTAGGGATATAACATTATGGATAAAGCCATTGTTAATCATTAAAACGAACACTGATGGCTTTGTAAGCCTTTTAACCGTTCGATTATGGCAAATTATCTTGTTAATTATTACGCTGCATAAGTTTACCTTGATTGATGTCAAAAGGCATTAGTCGCGGCTTAAGAAAAGATCTTTCAAGCGCAGGTTTGTTATGGCGTTAGTGCTGTTAACTAGTTCTGTTAACTAGAATAGATGTTGGATTAAAGAAACGTTAGCTAGAGACGTTAGCTAGACACCCTAGCAAGAGACGTTAAGCTAAAGAGAAGCTAGAATAAAGCCATGGGATCACGACTTTATTCTATTGATATAAATCAGGTGTTATTTAGGGCGGTAAAGTACACAAATTTTGTTACCTGCAGGATCGCGTAAGTAACCTAGAAATAGTGGCCCCATTGGTGATTCTCGATAACCTGGCAATTCTTCACAGGTGACGCCACCATTAGCAAGCCCTGCAGCATGCCATGCAAGTGCTTGTTCTTCATTCGCAGCTGAGAAACCAACTGTGGTGCCATTACCATGGCTTGAGCTTTCACCATTGATAGGCTTAGTTAACGCAAAGACACCTGTTTCAGTGACATAAAAGCAGCGCCCTTTCGGATCAATCGTACCTGGTGCGTGACCTAATGCTGCTAAAGTGGCATCGTAAAACGCCTTTGATGTGTCGATGTCGTTGGCGCCAATCATAACGTGACTGAACATAGTTAACTCTCCGTGTGTTTTATCAATTTGGATTTTAGGAAATCCAGAGGGGTTATTTATTTTTTATACATTGTTTATATTACTGTATTTGTTGTAAACGCTGTCTTAGTGCTGTTCTGCGTGTTGCTCAAGCAGTGAAATAGTATGACTGAGGAGTTGTTTATCTCCCATTTTTCCATGGCCAGGAAGCACTCTGTCGGTGTCTGTAAATTGTGTTTGTAATTGCTTAATTGAGAATGGCCAAGCGTCTAAGTCAGCTTCACCGTAATACCCTAAACTTTTACTGCCAAGGCTTTTGACTAAGCAGCCACCATAAAGCAATTTGGATTGAGGAAACCAGACTACCAAGTTATCAACCGTGTGACCCGCACCGACAAAATAGACTTCGGCTTTAGACTCTACAAAGTCGAATTGACCTGCTTTAAAGCTATTTGTGGTGGTAGGTTTGCCTGCTTGTTTAAGGAGTTTATTCGTATGTTCAGATGCATAGGTTGTCACGCCGATTCGGTTTAAGTAATCCACCCCCGCAGTGCGATCTTCATGTGAGTGCGTTGATACGCTGGCCGCTAAAGTGAAGCCTTGATTTTCAATCCAACTGACTAGTTTGATCGTATCAGCCTCACTCCATGGGGTATCTATTAAATAGGCTTTGTTATCATCAATTAAAACGAGTCCGTTAGAACCGACAAATCCGTATTGCTGGGTTTGCATAAAGGATTCGTGGACAAACAATGTGTCTGATAAAGGGCTAATGCTTAACTCGCCTTTAACTTGCAAGGAAGGCTTTTCTGTTTCTTTATCTGCCTTTGGGGTTGCTTTGGCTGACATTGACAACAATGTCGTGGCTAAACAAGCGCTGAAGCAAAGTGAAATAAGTAACCAGTTAATAGATTTGCGAGTGGTTCGGTTGAACATAAAAATACTCAAATGATGAAAGGTCGTGTTTAATACTGCCATAATTTACCCAGATTAGAATATCTTGTCGGTATTAAACCTTGTTAATTTGCCATTAGACTTAACTCAAAAGCTGCACTTGTTAGTTGCATTCGGTCACCTGTTCATTGATGTTTTAAAAACAGCTTTTGAACGTTAACCTTTGCTTTTATGCGTGAGGCTAGTAAGTATATTCCGGCTAATTTCCGATGAACAAAAATCGCATCAGTAGGTGGCGTATGCCATTCATCTGGCTTGGTACTCATTGATTTAGCGGCATCAGTGACGCGTTTTGCAAGGTTACTGGTTTCAAAGTCATACTCTCCGTCGCATCGCAATGGTTCACAGGCTTGGTGGAAAATATCAACGATCAGTTGTTGCTGCTCTATGGTGATATTTTTTTGAAAGAAACCGATGTCTGAGGCCGCTTGTGTCATTAACGCTTTGTCACTGGTCATCGCCCCTTGCATGAGTTTTCGGTAACCTGCAGACAGGTCATCTGATATTGAACGAGTGGCACCAAAGTCCAGTAATACAATCTTGTCACTTTGGCTTTGGTACATAAAATTGGCAAAGTTAGGATCTGTTTGTACTAGCTTGAACTCGAATAGCTCGTCTAGAAATAGTGCCAATAATTGGGTGGCGACATTGTCCCTAATGCTTTGCTCAAGCTTAGCGACATTTTCAATGGCTTCACCTTCGATAAACTCCATGACTAAAATACTGTCCGTGCTTAATGACTGGTAGATTTTAGGTACAATAAATTGTTCATTACCCGCAACCCATTGCTGGTATTGCGTTAAAAGGCGAGCTTCGTATTCATAGTCGGCTTCATGATGCAGTTGAGCTTTTGCTTCTGCGAGTAATTTATCAAATTGCACATGGTCTGGAATCAGCTGGGCGACTTTTAGTAAGGTAGCAACGTTATCAATATCGCTATCAATACTGTCTTTAATGCCTGGATACTGGATTTTAACCGCTAGCTTTTCCCCTGAATCTAAATAAGCAAGATGCACTTGACCAATTGATGCTGCGGCAAAAGGGCGCAGTTCAAATTGGGCAAATGGCGATAACCAATCATTTCCCCATTGTTGCTTGAGTATTTCGACCAATTGTTTATGAGGCATGGCTTTAGCATCATCACGCAGCCTTGCCATGATTTCACTTAATTCTGCGGGTAATAAGTCCCCAGTGTCCATTGAAATCATTTGGCCGACTTTCATCGCAGCGCCGCGAAGTTGGGCGAGCTTTTCTGCTACTTGAGAAATATTTTTAGGCGTAAGAACCAGTTCTTGAAGTTTAGGTGATTGGCCTTTACTGAGCTGCTTTGCCCCTTCCAGCAATACATTTCCAGCTAAACGTGAGGCAAGACCACCCATTTTACTCAGTCTGGAAAAACGACTACTTGGAACTTTGGCTACTTCTTTACTCATAGTGACAACTCATTTTGAAGGAAAGTGAGGTACTGCTGAAGACTCATTCTTCATCTATTTGCTTCAATAATACGGCTTATTAAGAATACGTGGTTAACTGGATTTAGATCAACCTGATAGTGAGTGAGATACTTTCGGCAAATTAAATACGCAATAAAAAAGGACAACGAAGTTAGCTTCGTTGTCCTTAATATTTGTCTCAGTAATTAGCTGATTTCCGAAGTTAGCATTTGATCGCTAGAATTCAATTTCTAGAACTCAGTCTCTAGAATTCAATTTCTAGAACTCAGTCTCTAGAATTCAATTTCTAGAACTCAATCTCTAGAATTCAGTCTCTAGAACTCAATAGTATCTTGCCAGCCTAAAAGTACACCTTGAATGCCATGTTTTTGCTCATATCGTTCAAGTTTTTCAGGGCTTGCATCATCAAGAGCTAACTCGCGATATTTCTTGGCAAACTTGAGGGTACGCAATAACTCTTTATAGAAATGCTTACCTAAGTCTTCGCGTATGGTTTGTGCTAAAGCGTCGGGTAAATGACTTAGCGCACGCTCAGTATGGAGCGTAATCGTATCAACACTGAACCATTTTTCATCTAATTCAATTTTGCGTAAACGCTTTTTCATGTCTTCACGCACTCTGGCGTCATCAAACATAATGCGGTACAAAACGGCTTCAGCTAATACGCTTTCTAAGCCCAAGCTAAATAAAGGATCAAGCTCCACTTTAGCGTAAAAGGTTTCTAATAAAACCTTAGTGGCTTCTTGGTTTTGATGATCTTTCAGCGCTGTTTGATAATCTTGCCAGCCTAACCATTCTTCAGTATCGGGTGGAGTAGAGATTTTCTCTAACAAGAGCTGATTGATACCACCGTAAAGCGAATTATCACTTCCGTGCATGTGTTTACTGACAGTTGTCAGCATGCTCCAGCCTTTTTGAAAACACTTAAGCACGCCATCGGGCGTTTGCAGTAAAGCTACTGAAGCGACAGGTTCTTCACCTGTTAGCGCAATAAGTCCTATACTTACGACACCAATGACATCGTGAGCGGCATGCTCAAGCAAATGCATTTTGTGTTTGTTATAAAACTTATCTGCCAGTTTCAAACTCATTAAAATCGCTTTGGATTTTATTTGAGTCACATGTTCATCGGTTAAGCGTTCTTCTGCACGTCCATATTCAAGTACACGACTAAAATAGGGACCTTGGTTATTATCACGTAATGCTAATTGCATTAAGTCGATTCCTTAATCAAGAAAAGTAAACATGTCATCGACTTCAGCGTATTCATCAGCCACTTCGTTTTTCTCTTTCGCTTGTAGAACAAGCTCATTAACGAATTTACCGATGATTTGCTCCCAGCCAGAACTTTCATTACGTAGCAAGTTCTTAATTGATGAAGCCACACTAGGTGCAAGTTGTTTAATAAGAGCGAATAAGCTGCGTGGGTCGTCCATCGCTAAGCTGTGAGCTTCTTCATCTGCCTGCCAGTTACTGTAGCCTACAGTTTCGCCATCATCTTCATCATCGAAACTCTCGTAAATCGAATTACCATCTTGCTCGCCAGATGGTGCAAGGATTAGCTCAATAAACGGAATTGACAAGTAGAATAATCCAGCTGGATCTTCAGCAATACATTCTAGAATAGCGGTTTGCTTTTCTTCTGTTCCCTGAATACGAATGAGGTAAGTCAGAAACTCAAATGTATGGTGCATGAGCTCATCGGCATTGGTTTTAATTTGCTCTTCCCAATACAGTGGCTGCTGACAAACGATGTCACGGATTTGTTCTGGCGACATCAACTCAGACATGATTGATGGACATGAAATATCATGGTGACTGTTAATTTGCGTTAAGGTCACAATATCCATGTGCTCAATAACATCAACCAGTTGATCATCCGACATGGTATTAGCAATAATTTCAAAGCGCTTACTGGCTTGTTGCGGCTCGACATCGGCAAGATCTTTAATCTCTGCTGCTGTGAGTTCAATAAGGTTGTTCATTATCGCTCCTCGTCATCATATTGATCGTAATAGCCTTCTTCATCGCTGTCGTCATAATCACCATCATCATTGTATGGATCATAACCGTCGTCAGATGAATCTGAGTCTGAAGCACTACTGAATGATTTACTCGGCGCTACCACATTATCTTGGGTGTTAAGTAAGTACACCACGGCGCAGCTCTCAATCAGTAATTCTTCACTATACTTGCGTACTGCCAGCACTAAAGGCACATCATCATTATTAAATTGAATCGTTACTTTAAACTCATCCCACGACGGCATCGTCGCAGTATCAATCCATGTTGCCCACTTGGTTTTGGCAGCATCTGAAAAGCGAACTCGATTGAATAGCGCCACAGGTAAGTATTCTGGCACAGCGGCAAGCATCGAAGGATCCGCTAATAAGATCGCTTTCATTGAGTCAGTAAATTTGGCTAATGCTTCAGGGCTATCGGGATCGTTATACGACTCGATATTGTCATAGGCATTATTTTTTAACTCATTAATACGTGAGATATTAAGTGGTTTGCTCATGGGTTTCTCAAGAATAAAATTGGTCCCACAGCTCGGTCATTGCCGCTGTAGGATTGGTCACGATGACATTATTAAAATCTTTAATAAAGGCAGTTCTTAATTTTTTATCAGACAAAACATCATAGGCATTTTTGACCCGATGCAACTGCTGCGCTGCAAGATGTTTTTCTTCTTCTGAAGCATTAATCAGTTTATCGGGGTGTAACTTATTTGATAAACGTTTATAGGCTTTTTTTATTTCGTCTTCTTTGGCACTGGCTTTAACACCGAGGACTGTGAAGTGGTTAATCATATTTTTACCTATGGCATATGAACTTGGATAGACTGATGCTAATCCATTAAATTATGATTATTTGGTTGTATACCCATGATACTTCAAGATGCAAAGTCAGCAAGGCAAATAGTGCCAAGATGCTAGGCATAAAATTGAAGTATAGTTATTCTACATAGATATTTTATAACAACGCAGATTGGTGCTATTTGCCTTGCCCTACGGGGAGCAAGCTCGAAAACCATTGCTACGTTGTAAGCTTTGAAAAGTGAATAACAATTACCTCAGCTTACGCCTTGCATTGTTATCCGAGCTTGTGCCTGACAAAGCATTTTGAGGTAACATGGGTATAAATAATAACAGAAATACAATCATTTCCATAAAACTATCAACTAGTTTAGCTTATTACAAAATTCAGATGTTCAAATTGAATAAAAATAATACAAAATTAATAATCTGAATGTCCACTTTGGCTGACAGTTGCTTTGAATTATTCTCATTTTTAGGCTTTTGAAAATAAAAAAGAGCACATCATGGTGCTCTTTTATATTGTATCTTAGCGACCGCTACTGGCTATTTCGACTAGCTATTCCTAACAAATAATTCTGCTATCGACTGCTATTGATTGTTATTAACAATTGCTATTAACGATTGTTAGCAAACAAATATAGTAAGTTTATCTCTCCGTGTTGTCTTTTTCGATTAAGGCTAAAATCACTGGCACTATTTGATTAATAGCACCAACACAAAGACTTAATATTGCGACATATTCCCAACCCATGTTTAGCTCCTTTTTGTTCCAACTTAACGGCTGTCACGTTGTTTTTTCAGATGCAGCCAGTGTAGAAAATAAGGTGAATCTAAATAAGTGAGAACTGTCATGGGTTCAGATGACAAAAGTCATATATTGGCGTTTTTATATTTATTAACGGCTATTTAATCAGCTTTAGCAGTGATTTAAATCGCTCGCCACTGGCTTGATGCTGTAGCTCAAATAAGCATGACTCAGTATTGGTTGTTCGTGCGCCTAATTGCGTCATCATTTGAATACCCAGTTGTTTGTTTTCAACAGTGCGTGAAGATACCGCATCGGCGACAAGATGGACGTTATAGCGATTAGAGAGTAAATCTTGGCAGGTTTGGTAAACACAAACGTGGGTTTCAATACCGGCAAGAATAATATCTGTGCGATTAAGTCTGGCTAACTGCTGCTGAAACTCTGGACTTTGCCAAGCGCTGAAATATGACTTTGGAATAACTTGAGTCGTTTTACTCAGTAGTGCAGCTAACTCCTCTGTGGTGCCGCCCAATTTATCGGGCAATTGCTCAACCCATAAAATTGGCATATCAAACAGTTGCGCTCCTTGAATAAGAATGCCTAGTTGTTTGTGGAGTTCGGGAGATTGTTGCATGACTTGGGCAAGTTTACCCTGAACATCAATGATCACTAATACCGATTTATCTGTGGTTAACATGGCCATTCCTTACTACTGGAGAATTAGGTGTATGAGTCATATTGAGTAAACGATACTTTTGCACTAATGACTATTGTCGAAAAGTCGAACAAGCTTAATCAGCTGATAAAAGGTAAGTGAGTTATCCTGTAAATCTAATACGGTGATGCTGTCATGGCTATGACTATGACTGCGTTGCTATTGCTATCGATATAGCTAAGCAGCTACGACTGCGTTGCTATTGCTATAGATACAGATATCGATATAGAGATAGAGATAGAGATAGAAATAGAGCTGCAACTGGGCCTTCAAGGAAGAGTAATGAACAAGCGAATTATTATATGTGCCGACGGTACTTGGAACCGACCTGAAGAAGACATTAACCAAGATCAAGCGACCAATGTGCTGCGTCTAGCGAGAGCCATTAGCCCCGTCGCTGCCGATGGCACTCCCCAACAGGTATTTTATGACTGGGGAGTAGGCTCTTATTACGACGGCATCATTGGTGGCGCAACCGGAAGAGGTCTGCATAAAAATATTGTCGATGGCTACCGATATATTGTGCAAAATTATCAAGCGGGTGACGCCATTTACTTATTTGGCTTCAGCCGAGGCTCGTATACCATGCGCTGCTTGTGTGGACTGATTAATAACTGCGGCATCGTAAAACGCCCTGATGCCAAGCTCATTCAACAAGCTTTTGACCACTATAAAACCCAAGCTTCAGCATATGCACCAGATGGCGCGAAGTCATTGGCATTTAGGCAGCAGCATTCGCATCCTTCGCGAGATATTGAGTTTGTTGGTGTATGGGACACGGTGGGCGCAATGGGGATCCCCAGCTCGTTTTTAGGCTTGTTTGAAGATAAAGATGAGTTTTATGACACGAAAATTGGCAGCAATGTCAAAGTGGCACGCCATGCACTGGCGATTGATGAGCATCGACAAGATTTCGAGCCGACAATTTGGCAACCTAAAAATACCATGGATATGAAACAAGTTTGGTTTGCGGGGGCCCACAGTAATATTGGTGGCAGCTACCAAGCTGACAAGAATGGGCAAATGTTATCGGATAATGCTTTGTTATGGATGTTGTCTGAAGCTCAAGCGAATAGCTTAAGTATTGAGGCACATTTAATTAATCAGGTTTCACCAACCCCTTTAGCTAAATTGCATAACTCGCGACGTAGCTTTTATCGTATTAAACGTAAACTGTATCGAGATATGGCCCCAATGGGTCTGCCAATGTTGATCCATCAATCGGTAAAAGATCGTTGGGATAATGACCCCAAATACCGACCTAAGAATCTTCAAGACTTAATCGAGCAATATGGCTGGCCCAGTGAACTCGTGTTATAACGCATTCAATAGTCTTAATAAATTGCTAGAATAGCGTTTTAGCGCTGGTTTATTAAAACTGGATTCATTTTTACGATATTGGTTACATTAACCGTGACTTCACTTATCAAAGGATTTTTAGTGGCTCATTTTGTTGCTCATCGATTTATATTCACCTTAAGTTTCACTTTAGCGTTATCGGTACTAGGCGTTTGTGGCAATGCAGCGGCTACAGAAGTGTTAGCAACTAAAGCTTTAGTGAGCAAAGAGAAAGTAAACAAAGCTTTAGTACATAAAAGCATTCCTGCTAAACGGGTGATTGCGTTATCTCCTCATGCAGTAGAAATGCTATATGCCATAGGTGCAGGCGAGACGATTGTTGCTACCACGGATCATGCAGACTTTCCTGAGCAAGCTAAGAATATCCAGAGTATTGGCGGCTATTATGGCATTCAGATGGAGCGAGTGATTGAGCTAAATCCAGACCTTATTGTGGTGTGGAAAAGTGGCAATAAAATGGAAGACATTGGTCAATTAAAACAGCTAGGTTTTAATGTGTTTAATAGCGATCCTAAAAGCCTAGATGATGTGGCCAAAGAGCTAGAACAGTTAGGTGAGCTAACGGGGAATCAACAGCAAGCTAAGCGAGTGGCTAATGATTACCGCAAACAGTTATCGCTCATTCGTAGTGAAAACCAACAAAAGCCTGCTGTGAAAGTCTTTTATCAATTATGGTCAACGCCATTAATGACGGTATCAAAGGGAAGTTGGATAGAGCATATTATCAGTGCTTGTCATGGTGAGAATGTATTTATCGATGCTGCCAGTGAATACCCACAGATAAGCGTTGAGAATGTACTATTAACCGGTGCAGAAGTGATTCTTCAAAGCCAAGATGAAGGTAATGTGATTGGTGTCGATTGGTCAACGTGGCCTGAATTACCCGCAGTAAAAAATAATCATATCTATCAGCTTAATGCGGATTTACTGCATCGCGCTTCCCCAAGAGCCATACTAGGTGTGCAAGCACTTTGTGACGCTTTAGATAACGTCAGAGCGTAATGACATCTGACTTATACTCACAAGCGATATGTTTAGCTGTTATCAAAACACAGCGAGATAAGACCTAAGCTCAAAGTATAAGGCATAACCTTTCCTGTTGTGATTCACCTATTGCCAATAAAGTGTCCGCTCGGACACTTTCCTTTTATGCGGACACTTTTTCAGTGTGTCCGCGGACACATTCTATTGCGTTAAAAGAACTACAATTTAATTAAGCTTATGATTTTAATTGTTTTTAATTTTCTGGCACGCCCTGTGCTATCTGTTAGGTATCAATATCGAATTAGCGGACTAGATAACCATCTAACGGACATTATCTAGCGAGTTTCAAGGAACTGAGATGATTAAAGATACCAGCGGACAAGATACTGTCGTTAAGCCAAGTGCTTCTAAAAAACTCCGTATGCCAGTCATTATTGGCACAGTAGGTGTGTTAATGAGCGCCTTAGTGTGGGCAAGCATTGGACATGATTCATCGATTCGTTCAATTGAAAGCAAAGACTTACGTTTAGCCACGGTAACTCGTGGCACTTTGGTTCGTGATATCGCTACCACAGGTAAAATCGTTGCGGCCAATGCGCCTATTTTGTATAGCACTGAACAAGGTGTCGTGACGCTATTGAGTCAGCCTGGTGATCAAGTTGAACCCAACCAAGTTGTCGCTCAAATCGATAGCCCTAAATTACGCAGTCGTTTTCAACAAGAGCAATCGGTATATGCCGCAATGGAAAGTGATTTAGAGCGCGCCAAGTTAGATGCACGCCGTGAGCAATTACGAGTCACCCAAGTACTGGATATGGCGAAAGTTGATTTGGAAGCCGCAGACAGAGAAAGCCGCCGAGGCGATCAATTGATTCAAAACAGCTTGATTAGCCGAATTGATTTTGAGAAAGGTAAAGATGAGTTACGCAAAGCTAATTTAATGCATCAGCATGCGATTCAAGAAGTCGATTTGATGCGCGATACCTTAACGTTCGAACTGAAAAATCGCGCTTTGGAAGTCGATAGACAAGCCTTGGTTGTTACAGAGCTTGCTCGTCAGATCTCAGCATTAGAAGTTAAGGCACCGGTTAAAGGCATTATTGGTAACTGGTTGGTTGAACAAAAAGCACGAATTGGTGCCAGTCAGCCTATTTTAACGGTTGTGGATTTAAGCGCCTTTGAAGCAGAGCTTGCTGTACCTGAGTCTTACGCA
Organism: Shewanella sp. 2_MG-2023; assembly: GCF_030548905.1. NCBI lineage: Bacteria > Pseudomonadati > Pseudomonadota > Gammaproteobacteria > Alteromonadales > Shewanellaceae > Shewanella > Shewanella sp. 2_MG-2023. Next base: position 178,071 of record NZ_JAUOSO010000003.1, on the reverse strand, counting down.
GACGATTTAGGTATTGGCATGGAAGTGGAACTGAGTTTTGGCAGCGTCAATGTTATGGGTCACTTGTCTTCTATTTCACCTGAAGTAAGAAATCGTGAGGTAACCGCGCGAGTTAGGTTTAATCCTGAACCGAGCTTATCACTACGTCAAAACCAACGTTTATCAGCAAGGGTGTTATTAGAGAATCGCCCGAATGTATTAATGGTAAAACGTGGTGACTTTTTAAATCGTGGTGGTTCAACTGCATTTGTGATGAGTCAAGATATGGCAGTTAAAACGCCAGTGATACTAGGCGCTAGAAGCATGAGCCAAGTTGAAATCGTCGACGGTGGTAAAGAAGGTGATGTATGGGTGGTGTCTGGCACCGAAGCATTTAGAAACGATGAACAGATTCAAATTAGATAAATGTTAACCCTATTGGATTACAACAGCATTAAGTAAGGACACCACAATGAAATTATCTCAAACAAAACCAATCACTGGCTTTATCGCGTTGATGTTTTTGAGTTTAGCGGTGAGTTATCGCATAGATGAAAGCTTTAACTGGTTGTCATTTAGTTTTCAAATTATTGACCTAACAGATCAACTCGCAGATCAGGTTAGTTATGGATTAAGCAGCGACATAGTGCAGGTGCTATTTGAATTAGATTTTGCCACTGCCATACAGATTATTGTGCAGTTTTAGCACTGTAAAGAACCATTTTATTAACCAACTTATAGAATAAATAATGATAACTAGCGCTAAAGCATTAGCTAGTTAAACAAGGAAAGAACACATGTTATCAATGAAAAATATTAGCAAAGTATTTAAAACGGACTTAGTAGAAACTCATGCTTTACGTGACTTTAATCTTGAAGTTGAAGAGGGGGAGTTTGTTGCGGTTACAGGGCCATCAGGCTCAGGAAAAACCACCTTTTTGAATATTGCAGGTTTACTTGAAGGGTTTACCTCTGGCGAATTCTGTCTTGATGGTGTCAATGTATCTAACTTAAGCGATAACCACAGCGCTAAAGTCAGAAATGAGAAAATTGGTTTTATTTTCCAAGGTTTTAACCTTATCCCTGATCTTAATTTAGCTGAAAATGTTGAAGTGCCTTTACGTTATCGTGGTTTTAATCGCGCTGAGCGTAATCGCCGGGTGGAATCAGCGTTAGAGCAAGTAGGATTAGCAGCGCGTATGAAGCATTTACCGTCACAATTGTCAGGTGGGCAGCAGCAACGTGTTGCGATTGCTAGAGCCTTAGCTGGCGAGCCAAGGTTTCTATTAGCCGATGAGCCAACGGGTAATTTAGACAGCTTAATGGCGCGCCAAGTGATGGAGCTACTAGAAAACATCAATCAAACGGGAACCACGATTATTATGGTGACCCATGATGCAGAATTGGCTCGACGTGCCCAGCGCAATATTCAAATCGTTGATGGCCAAGTGTGTGACTTCTCTATGTATCAAAAAGCCGATCAATCTGTTGTAACCGATTTACAGCAAGCTGCTGGCTTACAACAAGCTGCCAGTAGCAATGGATAATCTGAGTAGGAGATAAGCTTATGTTTTTATATTATTGCGATCTTGCTTGGCGCAGCATCAAGAAAACCCCAATGCTATCCATGCTAATGGTTTTAGCGATTTCAATTGGTATTGGGATTACGATTACTACGCTCAATGTTTACAAAACCATGTCATATAACCCTGCCGGAGACAGAAGTGATAGCATCAACTCCATTCAGCTTTGGAGCCAAGGCTTAGATACCTGGGATGATTTTCAGTCAAATATTACTTACACAGATACCATTAATCTACGTAATAATAACGAGTTAGCGCTTAAGGCTGCATCATTTCGTACTGGGCTTGCGATGCAATCTGATAATCAAGATATTGAGCCTGTGTTAAAAAGTATTCGAATCACAGACAGAGACTTTTTTAGCATATTCGAGGTGCCATTTTTATATGGTGAACGTTGGAGTAAAACGGTCGATAGTCAGCCTGCTTATCAAGTGGTGATCGGTGAGAAACTCAATCAAACGTTTTTTGATGGACAAAACAGTGTCGGTAAAACCATCTACCTTAATCGTAAGCCTTACCAAGTGGTGGGAGTGATTAAAGAATGGAATCCACAACCTAAATACTATGATCCTCTGAACGGTGCATTCAATGATGCTGAAGAGGTGTTCATTCCATTCTCACTGACTGAGCAAGAAGAGTTTGATGTTTGGGGCAATACCAGTGGCTGGAAATTTGAGCCAATGTTGACCTATCAAGACCGCTTAAATTCTGAAAAAACCTGGATTCAGTTTTGGGCGTTATTACCAACGGCTGCCGACAAGCAACAGTTGCAAACTTGGCTTGCTCAGTATGTTGAACAACAACGCAGCTTTGGTCGTTTCACTGATACTGCTAAAACTCCGCAAGAGTCTTTTCAAATTAGTGATGTGGCGCTATGGCTTGAGAATAATGATGTAGTGCCAAGAGATAACAAAATTTTAGTCGGCCTCAGCGTACTGTTTTTGAGTGTGTGTTTGGTCAATATTTTAGGTTTATTGCTAACTAAGTTTTTAAAACGCGCGCCAGAAGTGGGTGTTCGCCGCGCCATTGGTGCCAGCCGTGGGCAGATATTTTCCCAGTATATGGTGGAAGTGGGCTTAATCGGTTTTATTGGCGGCATTGTAGGATTGTTGTGGGCTTGGGGGGCATTAACTGTGCTGCATGCCGAGTTTAATGTCGACCCGAGTGTCACAGGGTTAGATACCAGCATGTGGATTATCACACCACTAATTGCCATATCTACGGCAGTACTGGCAGGTGTATATCCTGCTTGGGTAGTGTGCCGCACTAAGCCTAGCGTGTATTTAAAAGCGCAGTAGTGAGCAAAGAAAGGAATTCAACATGTTACATATCAAACCTATTTTATCGAGTTTAATGCGCAGCAAAAGTGGTCCTGTGTTGTTGCTGTTACAGATTATTTTGTCAGTTGCGATTGTGGCTAATGCCAGTTTTATTATTCATGAACGTTTAACCATGATGCAGCGTGATTCGGGCTTAATGGAAGAGCAAGTTTTAAGCTTTAACGTTTATAATTTTGACCCTGCTATCGATAACATTCAGCAAAATGTTATCGACCAACAAATATTACGTGGCCTACCCAATGTCATTGATGCCAGTTCAACCAACATGATGCCACTCAGTGGTAGCGGTTGGATGGATCGCTATGTTGATAGTGCCGATGAAGACACCGCCAAAAGTATGCCTGGCTTTGCTTTGTATTTAGGTAATGAACATTTACTCAATGTGATGGGCGCTAAGCTTATCGAAGGGCGTAATTTTCGTCCTGAAGAAATCAATACTCAACTTGATCAAAGCGGCATGGTAGCGATGGTATCGAAACCTCTAGCTGAAGAGTTCTGGGGAGATGAATCTCCCGTTGGCAAAATCATGTATCAAGGTGCACAAACCATCGAAATTATTGGCGTGATTGAAAAGCTACAAGGGGCTTGGGTTAATCATGAGAATTTTGAATATAGCGTGATTCAAAATATTGATTTTGGCGGTGGGTTGAAGAATAAAACCTATATGGTACGTGCTTTACCTGAACATATTCCCGCTCTAGAAGAAGCCATTGTCAAAGCGTTTCATGCTGAAAACCCTAATCGCGTTATTGATGGTTTTTCATCACTACTCGATATGAAGAAAGAGTCTTATAGCAACCATAGATTAATGGCAACCTTACTCAGCATGATGGTGATTTTATTGCTGTTGATTACTGCTTTAGGGTTAACAGGGATGGTGATGTTCAATATTCAGCGTCGTACTAAGCAGATTGGTACTCGCCGTGCTTTAGGGGCGAAAAAACGCGATATTGTTAACTTCTTTATGGTTGAAAACTACATGATTTGTCTTGCTGGTGGAGTGATTGGTGGCTTATTGTCATTGCAATTAGGTCAACAATTAATGAGTTTATATAGTTTACCCATGTTACCCATGACTTATCCTATTGCCGCTATTGCTGGCTTGTTAATCGTGACGACATTGGCAGTGATTTTCCCCGCGTTGAAGGCGGCAAAAATATCACCTGCAATGGCAACTCGCAGCGTTTAACTAACATCAGAGGTTAATGGTGAGTCGTCGCCATTAACCTCAAAATAATCCTATGGCCTTATGCTAACTTAGGTTGATACATGCTTAAGCTTCTCGCAAAAGAGACCTTTTTACAGTAACGTTATCTGGATTACATAACGCCAGAACATACAAAGAGAACACATAATACACATGGATAGTATTTTAGTGGTTGATGACAACCATGCTATATGCAGCGCACTGACGTTGATGTTAGACATCCATGGCTATCGAGCATTGAGCTGTGAAACGCCAGAGCAAGCCTTAGATATTGTATCTAAACAAGATATTAGTCTTGTTATTCAAGACATGAACTTTACTCAAGATACGACTTCTGGTGAAGAAGGTAAGCAGCTGTTTTATACCTTACGCCAGCAGCAGCCCAATTTACCGATTATTTTAATGACGGCGTGGACACAATTAGAAACCGCTGTTGAATTGGTTAAAGCAGGCGCTGCCGATTACATGGGCAAGCCCTGGGATGACGCCAAGCTGCTCACCAGCATCAATAATCTGTTGTCGATTTATCACCTTTCTAAGCAAAATAATCAACTGACCCGCGTGGATTCTGATCGCATGAGTGCCATTAACAATGCTGACTTGTGCGGTATGGTATTTGGCAGCGGCGTAATGCAGCGCTGTATTGATTTAGCATTACAAGTGGCCAAGTCTGATGTGTCCGTGATGATTACGGGCCCTAATGGTGCAGGCAAAGATAAAATTGCTGATATATTACAAGCCAACTCATTATTAAGTCATAAGCCATTTATCAAAGTGAACATTGGCGCATTGCCAATGGATTTACTGGAAGCCGAATTATTTGGCGCTGAAGCTGGCGCGTTCACTGGTGCAAACAAAGTTCGCATAGGCCGTTTTGAAGCCGCTGACGGCGGAACACTATTTTTAGATGAGATTGGTAACTTGCCGTTATCTGGGCAAGTGAAACTATTACGCGTGCTGCAAACTGGTGAATTTGAACGTCTTGGAAGTCATCAAACTCGTAGAGTGAATGTCCGCGTGATCAGCGCAACCAATGCAGACTTAGCAGATGATATTGCCAATGGCCTGTTTAGAGAAGATTTATTCTACCGCTTAAACGTGATTGAGTTGCCATTAGCACCACTTAATCAGCGCGTGGATGATATTTTACCGTTAGCACTGCATTTTGTTGGTGAAGGGTTTAGCTTTGATAAACCTGCTCAGCAAGCATTATTATCACACCCGTGGTCTGGCAATGTCAGAGAACTTGAAAACGTCTGCAAAAGGGCGGTTTTACTGACACAAAATGCCGTATTAACCAGCGCTGATTTAGGGCTGACATCTGTAATCGTCAATACAACAGTTCAAGAGATTACGCCTGTATCAACTAAGAATATGCCAGTATCTGAACCCGATAAGTTGCAAATTGAACAAGCGCTTATCGCTCATAATGGTGTGATTGCGAGGGTGGCTAAGTCTTTAGGTTTAAGCCGCCAAGCACTTTATCGCCGTATGGATAAATACGGCCTTTCTGCTAAGTAGCCCATGGCGATAACTTTATTAAATGCGAATAAAAGTGAACATAGATAATGAAAAATACGCTGCAACTTCGAAGTAAGTTAGTGCTTGGTAATCTTTTAAGCCTGGCAGTCAGCGGACTATGTGGTTGGAGTATTTGGTTTTCATTTGGCCCTGAACAATTATGGCTGGCGATTGTCATTAGTGCGGGAATTTGTTTCTTAATCAGTATGTGGCTTACTCAAACGTTGAGCGATAGTTTAAGTGCATTAGAAGTGGGTTTACTCAACTTTAAAGATAATGAATTTAGCGTATCGTTACATGGCTATGGCGAACCACAATTAGACGCCATTGCAGAGCTGTATAACCAAGCATCGCAAAAGCTGCGTAATGAACGGCAGTTCATCTATCAACGTGAATTGATGCTCGATAAAGTTATTCAAAACTCACCCAACATTATGTTGCTGGTGGATGACAATCAACGAATTATCTATGCCAATGACGCTGCAAGACACTTATTTAACCAAGGTGTACGCATTGAAGGTATGTTGTTATCTGATTTAATTGCAGAGTTACCTCATGCGCTCAAGCAAGCACTCGATAGCGAGCATGAAGGGCTATTTTCAATTGATGGTGACAACCCAAACAGTAGTGATGATGACGTTGAGACCTGGCATATCTCACGGGGCAAGTTCAGCCAAAACAATCAACAACACCATTTAATATTACTCAAGCAGCTGACCAAAGAACTTAATCGCCAAGAAGTGGCGGTGTGGAAGAAGGTTATCCGCATTATCAGCCATGAATTGAACAACTCAGTAGCACCTATAGCGTCTATGGTGAATTCAGGAAGAGTGTTAACCAAGGACGTTAATAACGACAAGCTTGAGTTGATATTCGACACCATCGAAAATCGTACGGCACATTTAAGTCAATTTATCTCTCATTATGCAGAGTTTGCCAAATTACCCTTACCTCGAAAAACCATTGTCAATTGGGATAACTTGATTGAGCAATTAGCTGAGCAATACGCTTTTAAATTGAATTCAGATTTACCAACAATGGCAATTGAATTAGATTGCGTTCAGCTTGAACAAGTACTGATTAACTTACTTAAAAATGCCCATGAATCGGGAGCTGATAAAGATAAAGTTAGCTTAAGCTTTCAACAGGTAAATCATCCTCTAGCAGGCATTATTATCACTATCGAAGATAATGGTAGCGGTATGTCGAGTGAAGTGCTGTCTCAAGCGTTATTACCGTTTTATTCTACTAAACAGTCAGGTACCGGAATTGGCCTGCCTTTATGTCGTGAAATAGTAGAAGCCCACGGTGGTCATATTACCATGCAAAACCGTGCACAAGGTGGACTTAGCGTTAAGTTGTGGCTGCCAAAAGAATCGGTTATTTAAAAAATAGAAGGCTAAAGGAATAGATTGCAAATGAAACTGGCACAGTTAAATATCGCAAAATGTAAATACCCACTAGAAGCTCCAGAGATGAAAGACTTTGTTGATAATCTTGATGAGGTCAATGGCATTGCGGAGGCGAGTTTAGGTTTTGTATGGCGACTGCAAGATGAGTCTGGAGATGCCACCCAAATTCAAGTATTCGATGATCCGAGCTTGATTGTCAATATGTCCGTTTGGGAAGATGTTGAATCGCTAAAAAACTTTATGTTTCGCACCCATCATCGCGATTTTATGCGCCGAAAAGGCGAGTGGTTTGAACGCTTATCTGAAGACAGCTATGTTTTGTGGTGGGTCGCTGAAGGGCATACTCCTGATGTTCACGAAGCAAAAGAAAGGTTAATGCACTTAAGAGAAAATGGTGACTCGGCATACGCTTTTACGTTTAAAAGTAACTTTACCGAAAGCGATATAGCCTGATTTTAGGACTAAAACTAAAAGCCAATTTTTGCACTAAGCACTAGCACTAAGCACTCGTTTCTAAGCTCGTTTCTAAGTAATGACTAACTCGCGGATAATGCCTTTACTGAACCAAGATTGTAATGTCTGCAGCACCATCATAGGTGCGGCCTGTTCATCGTACCAATTCAGCATTGCCTCACATTGATGGGCAAAATCATTTCCTTCAATAAAACCTGTTAATAGCGCGTATTGGCTTTGATTTAATGATTCAAATTGAGTCAACCTTTCACTGTTACGCCATAAAGCCCAATACCTTTGCTGTTGATAATATGGGGCGTCAGGAGCCGTTTCAGCTTTAAGTGCTTGCCAGCTTTCTACAGCGTTACTTTTGCAGCTAAACATTTGTAAGCTTGGGTGAAAGCGTAAACTGCAATCAGGCCATAACTCAGGTGCTAAAGTCTGCAAAGCTGTAAAGTCAGCTCGAGTAGACTCAGCGCCATCAAAAGCTGCGAGTAACAAACGCTCAAATTGGGCAATATCAGCTAAAATAGGATATTGGCAAAAGAAGTCATCTGTGCGCAAAAACGCTGGTAAATTATCGCAAAACTGTCGCAGAGATGTTGCTGAAGAGGGGTGAGCGTCGAGATATTCTATGGCTAACTTATCAAATAGTTCATCACCTAAATATTGGCCTAAAATCTGATGATCTGTTTCCATGGTTTCTTTCAGACGAATTCGATATGCATTGGCATAGATTTGTAGTCGATGGTCTGCAGAAATTCCTTTTTGATCCGAAATCCGCTCCCTGATATCAACAAGATTATTATCGCTTTTGGCTGATAATAAATATTGCATAAACGCTTGTTGGGTTGGTCTTAGTTGACTCATACAGCCACCTTTTTACTGGGTAACTGATAAGGATGCTGAATAAGATCTTCATTAGTACTCATTGGCGATATCGCTCCCATTGGGGCGAGTGATGATTGGCTTAATGCTGGATGTCCAGGCAAGGTGAGTTCAGCGATTTTCTGCGCCTCTAGCAGCTCTTGGTATAGCACTGGAAAATCTGGAATATTGGCATCTCGTTCAATCATGGTGCTGATGGGGCCAAAGCGCTCAAGCGCTGCTTGATATAATGTCCACACACTGGGCGGTACATCGTGGTCGTGAGTATCAATCACATATTCGCCGTAGTCTGAGTGACCAGCTAAATGAAATTGTTGTACACGACGAGGATCAATTTTGTTTAAGTAATCTAGTGGGTTAAAAAAATGGTTTCGAGCACTGACGTAAATATTGTTGATATCCAGCAAAATAAGGCAATCAGCTTCTTCCGCAACTTGTGATAAAAAGTCCCATTCATCCATGGTTGAGTCTTTATATGATAGGTAACTGGATACGTTTTCAAGTAGCAGCCTTCTGCCCAAAACGTCTTGGGCTATTTTCACTCGCTCAGCCACATGTTTAACGGTTTCTTCTGTGTAGGGCAAAGGTAATAAATCATGACTGTTAACGCCATGAATTGACGTCCAGCAAATATGATCGGAGATCCATTTAGGATTAATATCATTACTGAGTTTTTTAAGAGATTTAAGGTAGTCCATATCCAATGGGTCAGTACTGCCAATTGACATTGATACGCCGTGCATGACTACCGGATATTGCTCTGCGATTGCCTCTAAATAGTATCGAGGTTTACCCCCAGCAACTAAGTAGTTTTCAGACAAGACTTCAAACCAATCAATAGCAGGTTGGTGCTGCAAAATATACTCGAAATGATCCGTGCGTAACCCTAAGCCAAAACCAATAAAGTCTTGTGTGATTTTCTGTTCTGACATTGGCTTACCTCTTATTGACGCATCGCATGATGGGGGAAGTTAATAGCTTGGCAATTAGGGGATGAATCTTACCAAGCCATCACTTTTTACTTTTTTACAGTAGCGAACACTTATTGGAATGTTCGCTCAAATGATCGCTAACCCGTTTTACCGCCGATGTCAGCACATGATTTAGCCGTTGTATTGACAAAACCTGAACCTTTACAGCTTGCCTTGCCACCACACGCATGATCAGCGCCTTTACAATCATTATGGCCTTTACATACGTTGACGCCGTAACAATGGACCAAATCTGCCTTCGTTATTTTACCAACCCAGTCATCTTTGACTTTACCGCCAACATCACCACAGGCCTTTGATGGCATAGCAACAAACCCAGTTCCTTCACAACTTGCTTGGCCTTTACAGGCATTATCAGCTGTACCGCAATCGTTGTGCCCTTTACAGACATTGACGTCATAACAGTGGACTAAATCGGTTTCACCCGCAGCTAAAGGTGCAGTATTAGATTCACCTGCCACTGCTTGACCTGATAACCCAGCCATTGCCATTGCAAGTGCTGCACCTGAAAGTGCTGTTTGTGCTTTCGTATTCATGATAGTTCCTTGCTTAAATTTGAACGTTCAAGTGAATCAATATTATTGAGTGTTCAATTGAGTTGTAAGCTTAATTAGTGAGTAAGTAGACACTTACATGTGCTCCTACTAATTAAAAGATGCTGCTCTTAAAAGATACTGTCCGCGGTTATCTGTCTTAATAGCAGGTAACTATATTGACCGTGAGGGTGGCTGGGATATTTCAAATTAGTTGTGTTAGGTAAACAAAATGTTATAACCAAGCAGGGCGAGAATAGCGTTTTACAGTTGATTTAAAACAATTTAAATTCAGTTTTATGTTAATGAAATAAATTTCTTATTTCAGCTAACTGAGCCTATTTATCACTTCATAAGCGGTTATTTTTAAATCTAGACAATTGAAAATTTAAATCTAGGCAATTGACAATTTAAATCTAGGCAATTGAAAATTTAAATCTAGAGAGTAGAAAAGTCCTTTTTAAAGCCACTAAAAAGTGATTTACTGTCGGCTAATTGTCCTCTGCAAGCTTGGAAGCATTAATGCAAACTCTACTTATCTGTTTATTTATCGCTATGTTATTACCTTATTTGGCTAAAGGCCCTGTGGCAGTTGCTATGGCAAAACTGGGCGGTTATGACAATGCTCACCCACGTTCGCAACAAGCACAGTTAACTGGGGTTGGTGCTAGAGCATTAGCTGGGCATCAGAATGCGTTTGAGTCATTGATTGTTTTTGGCATAAGTTGTCTTGTAGTGCTTGCTACCGATAATGTCACCCCACTAGTGTCGACCTTGGCGATCGTACATGTCATCGCAAGGGTTAGTTATCACTTACTTTATTTAAAAGGCATTGCCACTATGCGTTCACTGGCTTGGTTTGTCGGAATATTTAGTGCCTTTGGGATTTTCTTTCAAGCTTTTTAAATATGCTTGAATGAATAAAAAGCGCTTACCGTTTATATAAACGATAAGCGCTTTTTTGTAGTGATTATTCTAGGCTAATTCATATCACTCTACTTTTAATAATTAGATTATATGACTTAGTTTTATCAATCAGTCTGTTATAAATTAGTATGTTATAAACCAGTCTTATTTAAGTATGAGCTGCATAGTCTGTATAACCTTCAGCGCCTCCGCCATAGAGGGTTAATCTGGCATCAGCATCAAACTCTGTAAGTGCCATATTTTGCTTAAATCGCTGGACTAAGTCGGGATTAGTCACGTAAGGCGTACCAAAGGCGACTAAGTCTACATAACCTTTTTCAAGCAAAGCTTGCGCACTTTGTTGAGTGAGTTTACCTGCAACCATTATCGGGTTTGGATAAATATCACGAATTTTCTGTCTAAAGCTATCAGTTGCTTCGGTGTAATCGCCGATGTTTTCGGAAAAATGCACATAGGCAAGTTTCATAGGAGCAAGTTGCTTCAGTAGTAGGTCCGTGACTTCAATAATATCGCTATCAACCTCTTTAAATCCTTCACCCACTAATGGTGATAAACGGATAGCCACTTTGTCAGCGCCAATGGCATCATTAACAGCATTGATCACCTCAAGTGGAAAACGTAGTCTATTTTGCTGACTGCCGCCATATTCATCTTGGCGTTGGTTGCTTACAGAACGCATGAATTGATCCAGTAAATAGCCGTGAGCACCGTGGAGTTCTACACCATCAAATCCTGCTTCAATTGCATTACGTGCCGCTTGAACAAAATCAGCGGTGGTTTGCTCAATATCCTCATTGGTCATGGCTCTTGGAATTGACGTTTCAACCATGCCGAAACTTCCATCAGCCAAAGGACCGTAAACCTGATCCGGTTGTTTAATTGCTGATGGTGCTACTGGCTGCTGGCCAGCAATATCAGTGTGCGAACGTCGGCCGACATGCCATAGTTGCAAGAAAATCTTGCCGCCTTGTTTGTGCACTGCTGTCGTCGTCTTTTTCCAACCTTCGATATGCTGTTGGCTATAAATTCCCGGTGTTAACGAGTAGCCACGTGCCACAGCTGAAATTGGCGTACCTTCAGCAATAATAAGTCCTGCCGAAGCGCGCTGCTGATAGTAGTTAGCCATTAAATCATTAGGTACATCACCTGGTTGAGTGGTACGTGAACGTGTCATTGGCGCCATGACGATACGATTGGCAAGTGTGCCGTTCGCCATTGGAAATTCTGAAAATAACATAACAATTCCTAATTCTTCTGAGCAGATGTGCTGTTAATAAGCACATCTGCACCTGTGTTAATAGTGATATTGCAAAGCAAACTTACTGTCTGACGGCATTGTGAAAACGGAGCTATGTATAACTTGGATAGTCAGTTAAGCCTTTTTCATCACCACCAAATAATGTCTCTGGATTATGACTTGCCCAAGTATGGCCATGTTTTATTCTTGCTGGTAAATCAGGGTTCGCTACAAAAGGTCGACCGAATGCAATCATGTCAGCAAGACCTGATTCAATAGCTGTAGTAGCTCTTTGGCTTGTGTATTTTCCTGCATAAATTAACACGCCTTTAAAAGCCGCTCTGAGCGCTTGTTTAAACTCAATACTCATTTCTGGGGCATCATCCCAGTCAGCTTCTGCGATATGGATATACGCAACATCATGTTGATTGAGTAACTTAGCTGCAGCGGTATAAGTGAGTTCTGGTGAAGCATCGACTGTACCGTTAAGTGTGGTCAAAGGCGCTAAGCGGACCCCAATTTTATCAGCGCCAATAGCGCTTGCCATTGCTGTGATCACTTCATCTAAAAAGCGTAAACGGTTGCTTAGTGAGCCACCATACTCATCAGTACGCAGGTTTGATTCAGAATCAATAAATTGGTTAATTAAATAACCATTAGCAGCATGCAACTCAATACCATCAAAGCCCGCTTTAACGGCATTGAGTGCGGCTTGTTTAAATTGTTCAACCACTTGTTGAATGTCCGCATGTGTCATTTCTCTTGGTTCAACGACGTCAACAAAACCTGGACCATTTTTACCATCATCGATGAATACTTTGACGTTTTCAGCTTTGATTGCTGATGACGATATTGGCTGCTGATTACCAATGTTTTCAGGGTGAGTGACCCTGCCAACATGCCAGAGTTGAGCAAACATAATGCCATGATTAGCATGAACTGCATCAGTGACTTTTTTCCAGCCGGATAGTTGTTTATCTGAATAAATCCCGGGAGTCCAGGCATAGCCTTTAGCCATAGCAGAAATTTGGCTGCCTTCACCTATAATCAGCCCAGCACTGCTACGTTGAGCATAATAGGTTGCCATGATGTCAGTGGCGCTGTCATCTGTGTTATTGGCTCGAGAGCGCGTCATTGGTGGCATGACAATTCGGTTAGCTAGCGTGAGTTTGCCGAGTTTAATGGGATTAAAAAGTGCAGCGGTCATGATAAGTCCTCAATGATTTGCGAATTGAGGCTATGTTAGCTAATCGGTTACGTTACAAAAATAGCAATTATTACAAATTACTTTTGTTAAAATTGCAAAAGTGTAGATTTGAATTTTCTTGCGACAAGATTACGCTTTCATGGAACGCCAAAACATCTCAAAGCTGGCTTCGCGGTGAGTTATATCGTGACCCCATTGAGGGTTGTCGGTGAAGTATCGAATCGCGGCGAGGTATTGGCCGTGACAATTTTCAAGCATCAATGCTAACGGAAAATTAGCGATGATATTAAGTTGTTGGCCTTTGGCGATAAGCTCAATAATAAAATGCAAAATGCTATTCATTGCTTGCGCTCTGATGGTGGCATCGATTTCTGAAGATAGCGAAAACTGCAAGAAAAAGCGCTGTTTTATCGGGTAAAGCAACGCCCAGTCGATAGCGTGTTGCCATAAGCTGTTGGCACTATGTTTGAGGGTCGCAGCGTTATTAACGTCGGCAGAAATAGAATGAGTCACGTTTAACTCAGCTGAACCCGTGATCGTATTATCGTTCAGTTTTATGCTCACTTCGTCGGCTGCAAGTTTGGCCATCGATGCTGTGATTGAGTCCGCAAACTCTTGTTTAACTGATACAAATAGATGGTTTAACAAGGCTTCTTTAGAAGGAAAATGATGAAATAAGGTGCCAGTGGCGACACCTGATTTTTTGGCGATAGAGGCTGTAGAGGTGCCATGAAAACCTTGCTCAACAAACAGAATAAGTGCGGCGTCTAAAATCGCTTGTTTTTTATCCGTCTTACTCGACTTCGCTTTACTTTCCATTGGTGACCTTTACTTATTTCATTAACGATATAGTCAATGGAGATGCTGAAACGATCTAGCAATCTCCAGTTTCTATTTTAAACATTACTTACGTTGTATTTTTACGTAAAACACTAACTAGTTGTTATATAGTAAGATAACTTAGCGTAAAAACATTTTCATCAATAATGCTTGGATTTTTGTGCCGTAAGGTGGATGGACAAATATCCCCGAGTTGAATTTACCGCTTTTTAACACTGTTTTAGCGTGACTAAAGGTTAAGAAGCCTTCTTTACCGTGATAGTGCCCCATACCTGAAGGTCCAATACCACCAAATGGTGCATCATCTGCTGCCACATGAAAAACGGTATCATTAATACACACTCCGCCAGAATGAGTGTTTTGAATGATGTGTTGCTGGGTCGCGTTATCAAAACTCATGACATAAAGCGCTAAAGGGCGCTCATTTTTATTGATGTAGCCAATGGCTTTATCAATATTTTGATAACTAATGATCGGCAATAATGGCCCGAAAATTTCTTCTTGCATGACAGTCATGTCATCAGTTGTAGATGTGATCAGCTGCGTCGGTAACTTACGCACATTAGCATCAATGGCATATTCTGCAGCGGGATGAATTGTTGCGCCTTTTTGTTTGGCGTCTTCTAATACAGCGAGTAAACGCGAATACTGACGTTCATTGATAACATTGCCGTAATCTGGGTTATTGGCAAAATCTGGATACATCTTATTGAAACGTTTTTGATACTCGCTGATGAACGCATCGACTTTATCTTCAGGGCATAATATGTAATCTGGCGCGACACAGATTTGACCTGCGTTTAAACACTTACCATAGATTAATCGCTCAACAGCTGTTGGAATGTCAATATCAGGCGCGACGATAACAGGCGATTTACCACCGAGCTCTAATGTCACAGGCGTTAAGTTATCAGCAGCCGAACGCATAACGTGACGTCCCACTGTGGTTGAGCCAGTAAATAATAAATGATCGAATGGCAATGATGAGAACTGAGCAGCGATATCTGCTTCACCTTCTACAACAGCAACTTCATCTTGGGAAAATATATCGCTCAATAGAGCAATTAAAACCTGATTGGTGGCAGGGGTAAATTCTGACATTTTAAGCATCGCACGATTACCTGCTGCAATAGCGGTAATTAAAGGCCCTACCGCTAACATCACAGGGAAATTCCAAGGCACGATAATGCCTACAACACCCAATGGCTGGTAATGAACGGTGACAGAAGACGGAGCAAGTAATAAACCAGCATGACGTCT
This sequence comes from Shewanella sp. 2_MG-2023, assembly GCF_030548905.1. Taxonomy (NCBI): domain Bacteria; kingdom Pseudomonadati; phylum Pseudomonadota; class Gammaproteobacteria; order Alteromonadales; family Shewanellaceae; genus Shewanella; species Shewanella sp. 2_MG-2023. The sequence continues at coordinate 162,692 of NZ_JAUOSO010000003.1, read as the reverse complement.
ATCTGGTTTCATCCAAGACTTAAGGTGTTTAATCGAGTAATTAATATTATTAATACACGGCATAATGTCAGAAATCATGGTGTCATTGCCTGAACGATGACCATAATCAGTGGCTAATGCACTAACGAACTGTTCACTGTGCTCAAGTAATGCCGCTTTCAGCTTGTTAAGCTTTTCTATACGTGACTGATAGCTAGGTGCTGGCATAGAAAGGTATGCATTGCGTTGCTGCTCCAGTAAAAGCTGCAATGATGTTTGCTGATTGTCACTGATTGCCATATTCATAAATTCTCCTAGCATCAACCATGTTTCATGATGGCTGTTATGTATAAAATAAAACCGACTGATTAGTCGGTTTACTATGGGCTAGTATTGAATAAATAGCAAGTAGTTTGAAATTTGAGCTGTATCAAGGAGGTGATTATGGATTTACACTACACTTTTATTAGTGGGTAAAAATGGATTGAAGTTAAGTGTTCAAATAAGTGCTCAAGTACGTGTTTAACTATGTTCCTAAGGTCAAACTCAGCCTGGGTAATAGTGTGATAAGTTGCTCATCCTTTAATCATTACTCATGTCATCAGTGCAAAAATATTAAGTATAAATTAAAAAAAACTTGGTATATTCAATGAGAGTATCGTCGACCTGATAAAGGTTTAAGCAGTATCGGTAACCATGAGTTATCTGAACAATATAGATGAGTTATTTATTTGTTTTCAATCTGCAGGAGGAAATCATTATGCGTACACGTAATATTTTATGGCCAACAGACTTTTCTGAAACAGCATCCCATGCTTTACGTTATGCCATTGAAATGGCGAATTTATACCAAGTAGGGATCCGTATTCTACATGTGGTTGACCAGCCTTTAGGTGATGAAAATTACATGATCCTTGCGATTACCCCCGAAGAACTGGCTAAAAGCATGGAGCAAGCAGCCGCAGATAAAATGCGCAGTTTACTAACAGAGCTTAAAACTGATCTGCCTGTTGAAACCGTGATCAGGCGCGGTGACGCAATTGAAGAAATTGTGTCAGAAGCCAATAGTGGCGATATTGGTATGGTGGTGATTGCCAGCCACGGAAGAACAGGTTTAGCTCATTTTTTACATGATAACGTTGCTGAAGAAGTGGCTAATCAAGCTGATTGCCCAGTATTAGTGGTCAAATAGTTAACTGAGCAGTTATTAGTGGTGCGGAACACTTAGATCATACACTGATAATCGTGCCTTTGATTAAAGGCTATTTTCAAGGTTTAGTTAGTGGAATGAGCTGTCAGGATATCACTGACAACTCATTTGATGACTAGCGCGTGTTGATCTTTCAAGGTTATTTTTACAGCGAATTTTTGGCGCACAAAACTCAACTAAAAAGATCAATACGCCCTAGCCTAAATCCAGTTACTCGAGTCATACTTAGTACGTGCCATTGCCTTTTCAGCAATAAAGTTTGCATCAAGTTGCTTTATATAAGGCAAGGTTAAGCTACCACTGGCTAATCCGAGTTTGAGATAGGCATAACCTTTTTTCTTTTGCGCCTTCGTTTGAATTATGGATACATGTTGGACTTTCTCGAAAGGGATTCTTTTCCAGTTACGACTGAAAAGCCCACTATGTTGCCATACGACATTATCTTCGATGACATAACCCCATTGTTTATATCTTAAATAGATTAACCCCATCACTAGGAAAGCTACTAACCAAAGTATCCCTGTGAAGATATCTAGCCCTTCAATTGCGGTTAACAGCGCCGCTGGGATAAACGCAATAAACCCACGTCTAGTGAACCAGGCAAACGCAATGCTTTGGTAGCTTTTGGGGATGCTATTACATCCTCCTGAAAGCTCAGGGATATGCTGTAATATCGTGCTTATTTCAGCGGTTTTTACAGTGGGGATCAACATATGTTGCGCCGCTTTTTGCTCGACCTCTTGGCCTTTTACTTGTTTTAGGTAAACCGTCCATACGCCAAAAAGCCTAGCAAGTACCGGTTGGCTGAAATGTAATAACTGCACGCGCTTAATCGCTAAAGCATCTTGCTGATGCGATATCACGCCACCACTGCGCTGCAGAGTTTTCAGTCTTTTTTCCAGGCGATAGGGGTAGTATTTCAGCACAGCTGCAATAATAGAGATAAGAGAAAATAAGCTATAGATTAAAGCGAAAATGATGACTGCTGAGATAACTTGAAGGGTGAGATTTTCGCCACTAAAACTAACTATGTTCGTCCAGATATATTGCACCAGCGGAATTTCAACAATGTCTTCCCATTTGATTTGCCCCAAGATAGGCCCGGCAATAACCGCGAGCCAAATTAAATTATTTTGATAAAAACCAAACTGGATTAGCTGCTTTAAATCTCGTTTGATAATAAGCCTTGTAGACTGTGATACTTGTGCACTATCAAGGCGGTGAGCTTCTAGCGGATTGTCTTCAATTCTATTTTCATTGGCAGTGGTGTTGAGTTGACCAGTTTCGAATAGACCAGTTTCGAGTTGGTCTGCTCCAAGGTGCTCGTTTGAGCTTGATTGGAGTTGTAATAATTGCTGTTTTATTAAGTTTGCATCACTAGCATTCAGTGCTGCTAAGTGAGCTTCATCTTCTTTTGAACCAGCAGTTTCGATGACTAAGGTGCCTAACTTTAATGGCTTAAAGTAAAAGGGCTGTTCATATCGAATATTTTGGATTTTATTGAATGGGATTTCGTCTTTGCGGGTAAACAATAACCCTCGTTTAATGTTGAGTTGTTGACCATTGAGTTTAAAGCGGTATTTACGCCATTGAATAACGGCAAATACAGACAACAAAATCATCAAAACGATGGTAGCTAGTAGCCCTAATTGTAAATCAAACCCATTTTTCCAGCCGGCAAAAACAATAGGGATAATGGCATAACCGTTGGATAAAATAGCTTTGGCGGTGCCAAAGCTAAAGCTGAGCATTGACCAAGGCGAAAGGGATTGCCATTGGCTAAAATCGCCGTGACTTTTTTGTGGTTTATTGACTGAAGTCGCATCTTTAGACTCAGTCATCTTGCTTATCGCCTTGTGCTTTTTTTGAGCGAGTCTCAGAGGCTAAATTCACATTCACATTCACATCCACATCTACATCTACATCCACATTAACATCCACACCCTTATCTAGATCTTGATTCATAATGTCATGTTCACTTTCTATGACATTGTCATTTGGTGTTAAATGCTGGTTTGTTTGCTCTGTTTGTAGCGATGTGTCTGAGCTTTGTTTTGATTGGTACGCCGTGGCTTGATGCAATAAATGCTGCCTTAGGTGTTCAGCGGTATCAAATAATAATCCAGGTAAATAGATTTCGGCGGCGCCACTGCCGGCACTAAAGCATTTTAGCGTTGCCAGAGAAAACCTTCTTTGCAGTGGGTTTTGTGACAAACTGACATGTTGTAGACGAGTGAAAGGCAGGGTCGTTGTCGATATCCACCAGAGTCCTTTTCGAACAACAAGTTCATGTTCTAGCACGCCATAGCCAAGATTTTTAGCGGCTTTATGTTTCAGGCTTACCAAGCCTGCGCCTAATAAGCTTAATACGGTGAAAACGGTTAGTGAATGAGATATTCCTGCTTGGTTGTCGATATTCATGATGAACATAATGATTGCAATGATAACCACAACAAGTCCTGATGTTTGTATTGCGATTTGTTTTGGATAATTTTTATCAACAGCAGATAAGGATAAATCGCTATAGGGTTGCCACTGTGACTGGGTCAGCAATGTTTTATCTGTCGGCGTTTCTGCGTGCTCAGAACCTTGTTCAATTAGCTGCTGAGAAGTTGCTGCCGCAGTTGATGCATTACTTGATAAATCAGACGTTGAAGTCATTAATTGTCCTTATTGTGCCAATAGGCGATTGCGACTTTTAATCAGTGAAACTTAGCATTATATGTTTGTTAATTAAGCATGAATAATCGCTTATTTATATAGAATTAAATCTATAAAATGCTTTCTAATCAATACGCAATCTTATAGCTTATTGATATCTGCGTATGGAAAACCTATACCTAAACATGGAACAAGTATTTATGGCATCTTCTAGTAATTCAATCGTTAACGACACTGCAGAACCTAAACTCATTTCAAAGGCGCATAAAGCTTTTTTACGTAAACTGTATCTGTGCTATTTAATTTCTCAGCAACAGCAAAACTTATTGTCGTTACATCAGATATCAAAAATGCCCCGTAGAACCATTCAAGATACCTTAGCTGCCATGTTAGATATTGGCGTAAAGATTACATTTATCCAGGATGGTGAACGACATAATGCAGGGTATTATCAATTAAAAGATTGGGGCCCGATCAACTATCGATGGGTTGAAGCTAATATCGCAGATATTTGTCAGCAACTTGATATCGACATTCCATGACCCATAAGCCATAACCCATAGCCATAACCATAACCTTAGACATTAACTCACGGCACGATTTACATCTGGTGAAAGTCCGCCACAGATTTGATTTCGCCCTGAGCGTTTAGCTTGATATAAATGTTTATCGGCAACTTCAATTAACATGGGCAACTGATTGATCGCACTGCAGCTTGTAACAATACCAATACTGGCTGTGACATTGATTTTACGTTGTGATTGGGTGAATGGCAGTTTAGCGATATTCTCACACAATCTTGCTGCAAGCGTATTGGCTTCTTGTTCTTGTGTGTGGGGCAAAAAGATGATGAATTCTTCACCGCCCCAGCGTGCTAGTACATCATCTTTTCGCAATGTATCTCTGATTAAAGTAGCGACTTTAACCAAAACTTCATCACCAAAGTTATGTCCATAGGTATCATTAACCCCTTTAAACCGGTCAATATCTATCATTAAAATAGAAGCGGACTTTTGAATCCTTTCTTCGGCAAACATCGGCTCGACTAGTTGGTAGAATGCACGACGATTATTAAGTCGGGTGAGCGGATCCATATTGGCCATTTTTTCAGCGATGGTTTTTTCATTTTCTACTCGCCTAAATCGTTCGGTTAAGGCAAGGGCCAACAATAATACGTCGATAAAAAAGCCGACTTCAGCAGCGCGATAAGTGAAATGATTAAAGGGGATATAATTCCAAACCGCTAAACAAGTCACAGCGATGCCCAACATTGAAGAAATGGAGGCTATTAAGAAGAATCGTGCAGAGATATTGCCAAAGTTAAGTGACAAAACACCTAATACAATCATTAGGCCACTAAATAACAGCATAAGATCAAAGGCAAATATGAGTCCTAATACTCTATCTTGTAGCATTACTGCCATCAGCATTAATACTGGGAAAATGATGCATAAACTTTTTAAAATCCGATTAAGTGTAGGCAATTGAAATTTTAATCGTAGAAAGTGGCAAGCGAATAAAATCCCGCTAGTACAAAAGGTCACCATCAGCAGGGGAATTGACCATTGTTGCCATAAGGGAGAGTTAGGCCACAGCCATAAAGAACCATGACCACTGTAGGCAAAGTGGAGCAGTAAAAAGTTACCAAGATACAAACTATAAAAAAGATAGCTTTTGAGCCGTAGGCCAATGAATAAAATGAAGTTGTAGATTAATAAAGCGGTGATCGCGCCATAGAGAAACCCGTAACTATAATTATTGAAAGCACTTTTTTGTAGCATTTCTTTTTGGTTAAACAAATAAACGGGAATTGCCATCGGATCGGGTGTTTGTACTCTGATAAGCACATCAGTTTTGCCTATCGGGTAGCTGTAATTAAAGTTAAAACTCGGTTGCATTGCCGATTGTTGGTAGTAAAGTGACAAGTCGCCTTGGTGCTCAAAGTGGACTATTGTATCGTTATCAAACCAAAAGGCGCTGACTTCGTCGAGCCAATAATTATCAATATGCAAAACTCGGTTCAAGGGCTCTGAGGCATCATTATTAATAGTGAGATGCAGCCATACCGGTTTGGCATTAATACCGTAGTTACTGATACTTTGATTAACGGGACTAAATTTTCCTTTTTTTAAAAGCTCAAAAGCCTGAGAAGCATTCAGCCTGTCCTTTTCAACATATTGGGAAAGAGAGTAGCCGATGGGTTCTGGATGGTTTTCAGATAAATGAAGGGCGTCAGCTTGAACTATGCTGACGTTCAATCCAAGAATTAAACTAATAGCTAACGTAAATATCCATTTCATAAGTGCGATAAAATACCATTATTTATCTTGTTAACGCTGAAATCCATGTTCTAGCAAAGTGCGATTTAGCTAGAGTCTTGTTTATTAAGAGCTGTTTATTAAGAGCTGTTTATTAAGAGCTGTTTATTAAGAGCTGTTTATTAAGAGCTGTTTATTAAGGGCTGTTTGTTCATAACGCTCTGTTAAGGCTAAGCTTCGTTTAACTGTATATTTTACAACTAGAATAACTCAATGCTTTATTGATTTTAGGTTCTCATAATAAAGTGATACTGAATATTAAAATTATGTAATAAACCTTGTTTGCATACTTAAGGATTAGTCACAAAGGTGAGCTTGTCAAAATTAAACATGCGATAAATCAATAGGTAAAGTGAGATGAAACAGCTAGGTTTAGGGCTATTACCACAAGAAGAACTTAAAAATGTCAGTCCTAGGTCTGAGCAAGCTATCGCACCTGTAACGTTAATTAAAACGTTTTTGAACTTGCAGCAACAGCAAGCGCTATTAACTGAATCGTTAACGTATCCTTTTGAACAGCCTATGGTTACTGTATTTGGTAAACAACATCCTATTCCGCGTAAACAGGTATGGTTTGCTGATGATGGGTGTGCCTATCAGTATTCATCCTTACTGATAACCCCGACACCTTGGCCGCAAGGATTATTGAGTTTAAGAAACCAATTGCAGCAGCAACTTAATGTGAATACTAATGGCGTACTAGTAAATCGCTATCAAAATGGTTCAGATAGCATGGGTTGGCACAGTGATGATGAGCCAGAAATCGAGCCCAATAGTGACATCGTGTCGATAAGCCTTGGTGCAAGTAGAGATTTTGTATTAAGGCATAAAGCTACTCAGCAAAAGCTTACGCTCACATTGCACTCTGGTGATTTATTAATCATGCATGGTGAAATGCAGCAAAATTGGCAGCATAGTGTGCCAAAACGCCTAAAAGTGTCTGAACCGAGAATTAATCTTACATTTCGCAAATTAGTTGTTGGTTTTCATGAGTAATTTTCAAGTTAATAATTAGGGTTAAAAAGTGAGCAAGCTTGCATTGTCAGCATTTTTTGCCAAACATGTCTTATTGAATTTATGTTGGTTTGATTTTTGAAACGTTAAACAGTAGTCTTCAACCTTTCAGATTGTAGATAAAAAGAGTTTGTTATGTCAGTTGAACAAGTGATAACCCAAAAACTGAACCAGTCTTTTAGCCCAATCCATTTAGACGTACTTAATGAAAGTAATCGTCATCATGTACCACCAAACTCTGAGACACACTTTAAAGTTGTAGTCGTGAGTGATGAGTTTGAATCTCAACGTCTTATATCCCGTCATCGCGCGGTAAACGGCGTTTTAGCTGAAGAGTTAGCCAATGGTGTTCATGCATTATCAATTAATGCTTATACTCAAGAAGAGTGGAAGGCCCTTGATACAGTGCCTAAAACGCCGAACTGTAAAGGCTAATTTTTTACTGTGTCATACAGTGAAAATACGTTAGTTATTCTTAAACCTCATCAGCGTATGGGGTTTTTTATTGCCTCCAATTTACCTTCTTCAACTAGCACATTAATTGCCTTATATTTTGACGGCATCACCCCAATCAATAATTACAATGAATAGCCATGGGGCGGTTCAAGTTTGACCGATTGTCATAAGCTTGTCATTGGAAGGTGATATGCATGGATATCTTCAATGGTTTGCTTAGCTGTTCGCATTTTATTTTGATGCTATGATGCCAAGCAGATTATTTGCCAACCTTAAGGAATGTGTAATGCCTTTACTTGATAGTTTTACCGTTGACCATACACGCATGGACGCGCCGGCTGTTCGTGTTGCTAAGCATATGAGTACACCTAAAGGTGACACCATTACGGTATTTGACTTACGTTTTTGTGCGCCGAATAAAGATATTTTGAGTGAACGTGGCATTCATACCTTAGAACATTTATTTGCAGGCTTTATGCGTGATCATTTAAATGGTGACAGTGTTGAGATTATTGATATCTCGCCAATGGGTTGTCGTACTGGCTTTTACATGAGTTTAATTGGTGTGCCATCAGAGCGTATGGTTGCAGATGCGTGGTTAGCTGCAATGGAAGATGTGCTTAATGTGGTTGAGCAAACTGAAATTCCTGAATTAAATGAATACCAATGCGGTACATTTGAGATGCATTCACTTGAACAAGCTCAAGATATAGCTCGCGCTATTATCGCAGCAGGCGTCAGCGTCAATCGTAACGATGATTTGAAATTAAGCGATGATATTTTAGGAACGCTTTAACGGTTTTAATTTGCAAACAGCATAGATTTATCAAAAGCGGCTTCGGTCGCTTTGTTTTTATGAGGTTAATTAATTATTAAAATACTGTTCTTATTTGTGTGAAAACGTTATTGTTATCAGTTGATAATAGGACGTTATTTATAACAATAAAGCATCGAATATAACGATGCTGATGATGTATTTTGGGAGTTAATCATGTCTAAAAGCCAATTCAGCTTGTCTGTAATTGCTTCAGCTGTGCTTTTTGTTTGCCATTCAGGTTCTAGTTTTGCTGGAACATCCGTTACAGCCTCAATGGATGAGTCGAACAATACTGTTGTGCTAACCCAGCCTCAGACGGCTCCGCTGCATTATCGAGATAGCACCATTCCGCTAGCTTTTTCAGGAATGACAGTGTTGCCTAGCAGTCAAGGACAGGCGACAGCAGTTACTCACCGCGGCGCAATGAGTGGTATTGCTGTTACACAAGATCGTGTTAGTTTTTCTCCTTCTCCTTATGCAGCACCTCAGCTTGTACTTCAGCCTAATTTAGCGCTACAAAGCAAAATATCAGCTTTAACTCTCACTGATGTGGCCAAAGGCGGCATGGGATCTTTTGGTCATGTTAATTACACGACTGCGCAGATTAGTCCAAATGAATTGGGCGGTAAGGCAAATATTGAAATCAATGAAAATGGTGATGGCCACGTAGGTGCAATTGCCAGCGGATTGAATAAAGAATACGGCATGATGTTAGCGGTGGATTATCAAAACACAGCTGAAGAAGTCGGTTTTGTTAGCGGCTTTGATAATGAGCAAACGCAAACTGACATTATGTTTAAAATTAATGCTGATAGCTTAGTTGGCGCGCGTAATCCGCAGCAAACCGAATTTATGTACCAGTACACTGACTCTGATAGCGGTTATTCAAATGTGGGCTTAACAGCGCAAGACTGGGGAACGAATCCAGGTACTCGATATTCTGCGACGCAAAATGATCAGCAAGAAGGCCAGCGTCACAAGTACCAAGTTAGCCATATCGTTGATTTAACCAGTGGCACTCAAATGGTGTCAGACTTTTATTACCAGTCTTATGATGAGAAAAAAGCGCAGCTTAATGCATTAGACGGCACTTTTATAGGTCTTAGTGAATTACAAACCATTGCTGATTTTGATATGAATCCTGTTGGCAGCAATAACCTTTCTTCTATGTTAGAAGATAACCACTATGCTGGTTATGGGCTGCAAACTGAAGGAACGAGTCAGTACGGTGAACATCAAGTGACTTACGGTGCGCTGTATCATTCAGATAAAGCTGAAATGAAATTTGGTCAACAAGATTGGTTATGGAGTGACGATAGAAGTCTTTCCAGTGTCAATGTAGATAAAGCTGTAATGGCGTATGTTGATGATGTGAATGTGTTTACCACTACAGCCGATGCTAAATTAAATTATGGCGCTTTATCATTTAACTTAGGGTTGGCGTTTGAAAATGTCAGTACCACTCGTGAAGTCAGTGTTGAAGCATATGGCATTGAAGCCGCAGACTTCTCTGATGACGGTTGGATCCCATCACTTGAAATTGCTTATACTACAGGCGCTTGGAAAGCGGCAATTGCTGCGAAACAAGCTTGGAGCGCAGCAGCTGCGGGAAATGCTACTCAACAAGCGCAAGAGTCAATGCATTATCAACTTGGGTTAACTTACCAGACAGACTCGCTTAATCTCGGTGTAAATCTTTATATGCAAGACTTCGATAATCAGCACATTAGCTGTATGTGGAGTATGGCATGTGACTATTCTCAGCGTTATGTGCAAGAAAATATTGAAGACGTGAGTGTTAATGGCGTCGATTTATCTGCCGATTACCAATTTGCTTTCGAGAGTTTCTCCATACCGTTGAGCGTTCAATACCAGTATAGCCAGGCTGAATTTGGTGAATCAGGTGTTAACGACTTAATTGGTTTATATGTGAAAGGCGAACAATTGCCTTGGGTGCCTGAGCAGCAATTAGCCATTAGTGGTGGTGTTATTGTTGGAGCGTTTAGTTTTATGGCCCAAGGGCTTTATCAATCAGAGCTAGGATATGCGACAGCATTTAATGGTGGAGAACAAATTGACGGGCAATGGAAAGTCGATATTGCCGCTAATTATCATATTTCTACTGTGCATGAAGTGTATTTACGTATAGAAAATGTACTTGATGAGGATTTAGTGAGTCAACAGTCTACTTTAGGCATTAATGCTCAAGGTGAAATGTTGACATATTTCGGCTATCAAGCACGTTTCTAAAAAAATACAATCCCTTCTATATTACCTAGCTTACTGTTTTAAAAGTGCTTTAGTATGGGCTTAATTAGCCCATACTAACTGCTACAAATGTTAACAAATAGATAAACCACTTCCTCTATTAATTCTTTTAAAATTAATGCTATAGTGCTCATGTTGCTGGATTATTGCATCGAATCGCGTGATATCAGTCTATTCCACACCCTAAATAGGTGTAATTGTTTAAAAATGAACAATCAAAAATTTCAATCACCTATTATTTTCGTGGCGATAGCGCACATTTTGAGGTAAAATGCGCGCGACCAGCGTGATTGCGATCGCATTTCCGTGATAAATCTGCGCTAGCTCAACACTGAAGTGTTTGTTAACACTTTGTATTTTTTGGGTAGGAACGCGGCGCATTGTCTTTCCTTCAAACGTAGTGCTTGTGGATATGATTACAATAAAGAAAGGATTGGAACTACCTCTAGCAGGTGGCCCAGAGCAAGTTATCCATAATGGCCCAGCCATTAAGAATGTCGCCACTTTGGGTGAAGAGTATATTGGCTTACGTCCAACGATGAAAATCAAGGTTGGCGAAAAAGTTAAGAAAGGCCAGGTTATTTTTGAAGATAAAAAAAACCTAGGTGTAAAATATACTGCTTTAGCTAGTGGGACTGTATTAGAAATTAACCGGGGTGCTAAACGTGTACTTCAGTCAGTTGTTATTGAAGTGGAAGGTGACGACAAAGTCAGCTTTACTCAATACAGTGCTGACGCGTTAAACACGTTAGATGCAGCTGTTGTCAAAGAGAACTTGATTGAATCAGGTCTATGGACAGCTTTGCGTACTCGCCCTTTCAGTAAAGTACCTGCAGTTGACTCTGTCGCCGCTGGTATTTTCGTCACCGCTATAGATACCCAACCACTAGCTGCAGATCCTGCAATTGTGATTGCTGAGCATAAAGAAGATTTCGCAAACGGTTTAACCCTGCTTGCAAAATTAACTGAAGGCAAAGTGTTCATTGCTAAAGCGCCTGGTGCAGATATTCCTACTGGGAATGCTCAAGTTGAAGAGTTTGCTGGTAAACATCCGGCAGGCCTTGTGGGTACTCATATACATAACTTACTTCCTGCATCTGCAACACGTACTGTGTGGCATGTTGGCTATCAAGATGTGATTGCAATCGGTCAGCTATTTACCCAAGGCGAACTTAACACTCAACGTGTTGTTGCTATTGGTGGCCCACAAGCTAAGAACCCTCGTCTCGTTCGTACGGTTTTAGGTGCAAGCACTAACGAACTTACTGCTGGTGAAATTGAAGGTAATACCGTTCGTGTTATCTCAGGATCAGTATTAAGTGGTCGTCAAGCTGCAGGTCCTCACGCTTACCTTGGTCGTTACCATCAACAAATTAGTTTGTTGCTTGAAGGTAATGAAAAAGAATTATTCGGTTGGGCTATGCCTGGCAGCGATAAGTTCTCTATCACTCGTGCATTCTTAGGTCACTTAAACCGTACTGGTCTGTTCAACATGACCACAAGTACTGGTGGTTCTGACCGTGCAATGGTACCGATTGGTAACTATGAACGTGTTGTTCCGTTAGACATCTTACCGACAATGTTACTTCGCGATTTAGTTTCTGGTGATTACGATGGTGCAGCTGCACTGGGTGCATTAGAGCTAGACGAAGAAGACTTGGCATTATGTACCTTCGTATGTCCAGGCAAGTATGACTACGGTACATACCTGCGTGATTGTTTAGATACGATCGAGAGGGAAGGCTAATGAGCTTGAAAGATTTTATCGAGCGTATTGAACCGCAATTTGAAAAAGGCGGTAAGTACGAAAAGTGGTACGCCCTTTATGAAGCGGCTGCGACTGTGTTTTACACTCCAGGTAAAGTAAACAAAGGTAGCACGCATGTGCGTGATAACCTTGACCTTAAGCGTATGATGATTACGGTTTGGGCGTGTACTTTCCCTGCAATGTTCTTTGGTATGTACAACGTTGGCTTACAAGCTCAAGATGCGCTTATTGCTGGTTTTGCTACTCCTGATGTATGGCAAGTCAGCCTATTTAGCTTATTCGGTACTGAGCTAACAGCAGACTCTGGCATCGCGGCCTTGATGTGGTACGGTGCCTGTTGGTTCTTACCTATCTACGCTGTGACCTTTGCGGTTGGTGGCTTCTGGGAAGTATTATTTGCTTCTGTACGTGGCCATGAAGTTAACGAAGGTTTCTTTGTTACCTCGATTCTTTTTGCGCTCACACTGCCAGCAACAATTCCTTTATGGATGGTTGCACTAGGTATTACCTTCGGTGTTGTTGTTGCTAAAGAAGTGTTCGGTGGTACAGGTCGTAACTTCTTAAACCCTGCACTAGCTGGTCGTGCTTTCCTATTCTTTGCTTACCCATTAAACATGTCAGGTGACACGTCTTGGGTTGTTGCTGATGGCTACTCTGGTGCAACTGCACTGAGTCAAGCTGCACAGGGCACATTAGAATACGGTATCACTCAAGACTGGTGGGATGCTTTCTTTGGTTTCATTCCAGGTTCTGTCGGTGAAGTTTCTACGTTCGCTATCTTATTAGGCGGCGCGGTGATTGTTTATACTCGTATTGCATCTTGGCGCATTATTGCAGGTGTTTTACTCGGTATGATTGCAGTGTCAACACTGCTTAATGTCATCGGAAGTGACACCAATGCAATGTTTGCAACGCCTTGGTATTGGCACCTTGTTTTAGGTGGCTTTGCATTCGGTATGATGTTTATGGCAACTGACCCAGTTTCAGCGTCATTTACTAACAATGCGAAATGGGCTTATGGTTTATTGATTGGTGCCATGGCTGTCTTTATTCGTGTTATTAACCCAGCATTCCCAGAAGGCATGATGTTAGCAATTCTATTCGCTAACTTATTCGCACCATTATTTGACCATTTTGTGGTTCAAGCAAATGTTAAGCGGAGGATTTCACGTGGCCAGTAATAAAGAATCAATCGGCAAAACATTATTTGTTGTTGTCGGTCTGTGCTTTGTCTGCTCAATGTTCGTTTCGACGGCAGCAGTGTTATTAAAGCCGACTCAACAGCAAAATAAGTTATTAGATAAGCAAAAGTACATTCTTGAAGCTGCTGGTTTAGTTGACACTAAGGCTGGCAAAGTAGAGAAAGACGTTATCATCGAAAAGTACAATAAGTACGTTGAAGCTCGCCTTGTTGATTTAAAAACAGGTGACTTCGTAGAAGGTGATGCGGATACTTTTGATGTTGAAAAAGCAGCACGTACTCCTGCAACGTCTTTCAAACCTGAAAACGATATTGCATCAGTTAAGCGCGTAGCAAACCAGGGTGTTGTTTATCTTGTTAAAGATGACAGCAACGAACTACAAACCGTGATTATTCCTGTTAAAGGCTACGGTTTATGGTCAACCATGTTTGCTTTCTTAGCCGTTGAACCTGATATGAATACAATTCGTAGCTTAGTGTATTACGACTTTACTGGTTCTGGTGAAACCCCAGGTCTAGGTGGTGAAGTTCAAAACCCACAATGGGTTGCTAAGTGGCAAGGTAAGAAACTTTATGACGACAATGGCGAGCTAGCCATTCAAGTGACAAAGATCCCTACTATCGCATCTTCAGTCCACGGTGTTGACGCATTATCTGGTGCGACACTAACGAGTAACGGTGTTCAGTACTCACTAACGTTCTGGTTAGGTGAAGAAGGTTTTGCACGCTTTATTGAAAAAGCACGCAATGGAGGACTTAGCTAATGGCTGATGCTAAAGAACTTAAACAGGTTCTGACCGGACCTATCATTAATAACAACCCGATTGCTTTGCAAATTCTGGGTGTATGTAGTGCGCTAGCAGTAACCGCTAAAATGGAAACTGCCATCGTAATGACATTAGCATTGACAGTGGTTACCGCATTCTCGAATTTATTTATTTCGATTTTACGTAATCACATTCCAAGCAGTGTTCGTATTATTGTGCAGATGACCATTATTGCTTCGTTAGTAATTGTGGTTGACCAAGTATTGCAAGCTTACGCCTATGACGTTGCGAAGCAATTATCAGTATTCGTTGGTTTGATTATTACTAACTGTATTGTAATGGGTCGTGCAGAAGCCTATGCGATGAAAACACCACCTTTAATGAGCTTCATGGATGGTATCGGTAATGGCCTAGGCTACGGTGCAATCCTATTATCAGTTGGCTTCTTCCGTGAGCTATTTGGTAACGGTTCATTATTTGGCGTGGAAATCCTAAGCAAAATCTCTGACGGTGGTTGGTACCAGCCTAATGGCTTGTTACTTCTTCCTCCTAGTGCGTTCTTCTTGATCGGCATTTTGATCTGGGTTATCCGTACTTATAAGCCAGAGCAAGTAGAAGCAAAAGGGTAAGCGCAATGGAACATTATATTAGTCTGTTAATTCGTTCGATATTCATTGAGAACATGGCGTTGGCCTTCTTCTTGGGTATGTGTACTTTCCTAGCTGTATCTAAGAAAGTCACAACTGCGATGGGCCTTGGTGTAGCAGTTATTTTCGTACTTGCGATTTCAGTACCTGTAAACCAAATCATCTATCAAGGTTTATTAGCGCCAGGCGCACTTGCTTGGGCTGGTGTTCCTGATGCAGATTTGAGCTTCTTGAAGTTCATTACCTTCATTGGTGTTATCGCAGCATTAGTACAAATTTTGGAAATGGCTTTAGACAAGTACTTTCCACCTTTGTATAACGCGTTAGGTATTTTCTTACCTTTGATCACCGTAAACTGTGCAATTTTT
This sequence comes from Shewanella sp. 2_MG-2023, assembly GCF_030548905.1. NCBI lineage: Bacteria > Pseudomonadati > Pseudomonadota > Gammaproteobacteria > Alteromonadales > Shewanellaceae > Shewanella > Shewanella sp. 2_MG-2023. Next base: position 147,218 of record NZ_JAUOSO010000003.1, on the reverse strand, counting down.
GGTGCTGTTTCATTCATGGTTGAGCGTGATTACAACCTAAGTGAAAGTTTAGTATTCGGGATTGGCTCTGGTATTGGTTGGGCATTAGCGATTGTATTGCTAGCCGGTCTTCGTGAGAAAATGAAGTATTCTGATGTGCCAAATGGTCTTCGTGGTTTAGGTATTACCTTCATCACTTCAGGTTTAATGGCGCTAGGTTTCATGTCGTTCTCAGGTGTATCTCTTTAAGAGATACCCAGCGACGTATTACTTTGAACCTTAAAGGATAAGTTTAATGGATATTCTTAACGCTACTCCAATAGATGTTTATCTAGGTGTGAGTATGTTTACTGCAATCGTTTTAATCTTGGTTTTAGTGATTCTATTCGCTAAATCTAAGCTGGTTGCAAGCGGTGATATCACTATCTCAATCAATGATGATAGCGAAAAAGCAATTAAAACAGGTGCGGGCAGTAAGTTACTTGGCGCATTAGCTGATAACGGTATTTTTGTATCTAGTGCCTGTGGTGGCGGTGGCTCATGTGGTCAGTGTCGCGTTAATATTAAGTCTGGTGGTGGTGATATTCTTCCAACAGAACTTGATCACATTAGTAAAGGTGAAGCTCGTCAAGGTTGTCGTTTAGCCTGTCAGGTAAATGTAAAAACTGACATGGATATCGAACTTGATGAAGAAATCTTCGGTATTAAGAAGTGGGAATGTGAAGTTATCTCTAACGATAACAAAGCGACGTTCATTAAAGAACTTAAGCTGCAAATTCCTGGTGATGAATCAGTTCCTTTCCGCGCCGGTGGTTACATTCAAATTGAAGCACCTGCTCACCATGTTAAGTATGCGGACTTTGATGTTCCTGCTGAATATCGTGGCGACTGGGAGCACTTTGGTTTCTTCAACTTAGAATCAAAAGTTGATGATGAGACGATTCGTGCTTACTCAATGGCTAACTACCCTGAAGAGTTTGGTATTATTATGTTGAACGTGCGTATTGCTACGCCACCTCCGCGTAATTTAACTTTACCTTGTGGTAAGATGTCATCGTACATTTGGAGTCTTAAAGAAGGTGATAAAGTCACTATCTCGGGCCCATTTGGTGAGTTCTTCGCTAAAGAGACTGATGCTGAAATGGTGTTCGTTGGTGGTGGTGCTGGTATGGCCCCAATGCGTTCACATATTTTCGATCAACTTAAGCGTTTAAACTCTAAGCGTAAGATGAGTTTCTGGTATGGTGCACGTTCTAAACGTGAAATGTTCTACGTTGAAGATTTCGACGGACTAGCATCGACCAATGAAAACTTTGAATGGCATGTTGCATTATCTGATCCGCAAGAAGAAGATAACTGGGATGGCTATACTGGATTCATTCATAACGTATTGTACGAAAACTACTTACGTGACCATGATGCACCAGAAGATTGTGAGTTCTACATGTGTGGACCTCCAATGATGAATGCTGCCGTAATTGGTATGCTTAAAGACCTAGGTGTTGAAGATGAAAACATCTTACTCGATGACTTTGGTGGCTAATGCGTTAATCAACATAGATTAGCAATTACACTATAAGACATTGAACGTCATGAATTGCAGCTCGCTGACACGGAGGTCACTCTAGTTAGTAAGCTGCAATTTTTTATTTTAGATATTACTAATTTTTAAGTTTGAGATGATAAAGATTTCTATAAATTCGATTGCAGTTACCCTCGTTGTATTTTTACTCACAGCATGCGGGACTGAAGATAAGATGGTATCGCTTGCCGGTAAAACTATGGGCACGACTTACCATATTAAAGTCGTTAGAAATGAGCAATTACCAACGACACAATTACTGCAAGCTGAAATCGATATTGCGCTTGAGCTAGTCAATGACCAAATGTCGACTTACCGACCGAAATCTGAATTATCTAAATTTAATCAGCTAGGGATTAATCAGAGTATTACCGTTTCACAAGATACGATGACAGTATTTAAAGAAGGGTTAAGACTTTATGATGTGACCGGTGGCGCTTTAGATATTACATTAGGGCCGTTGATTAATTTATGGGGCTTTGGTCCTAATAAGCGTCCAACCGAGATCCCGAGTAAAGAAACGATTGATAGAGTGAAAGCAAAAGCTGATATTAGCGGTTTTACTATTAATGGTTTAAAACTAACAAAAACCAACCCTGACTTATATGTGGATTTATCCTCATTAGCAAAAGGTTACGGTGTTGATAAAATAGCGCAACTTTTAAATAAGTATCAAGTTAAAGGTTATCTTGTTGAGATTGGCGGTGAAATTAGCGTTAAAGGCGTTAAAGATGACGGTGCGCCTTGGCGTATAGCGGTCGAGAAGCCGTCGTCAGAAGGAGCCTCTGTTCAACAAGTTGTTGAGCCTGGTGACATGGCGTTGGCGACATCGGGTGACTACCGTATATATTATGAAGAGAATGGCGAGCGTTTTTCGCACTTAATTGACCCACGTACTGGCTATCCAATTAAGCATAAGCTAGCCTCAGCGACAGTATTACATCCAAGCAGCATGACAGCGGATGCATATGCGACTGCAATGATGGTGTTAGGCACTGAAGCATCTTTAGCGTTAGCCCATGATGAGCATTTGCCTGTGATGTTAATTGAAAAAGATGGCGATCAATACGAAGTTTTTTACAGTGAAGCTTACGCACCGTATATTCAGTAAGCGTTTTATTATACGTTGTTTGTGGATTATTTAGCGATTTTTGCCGATTAGAAGTAATTGTTGGAGAATATTATGAGTACCTTTATTGCAGCGTTCGTTGTGTTGTTATTATTTTTTCTATTGATGTCTATTGGCTATATTATTAAAAGAAAAGCGGTTGAAGGTAGTTGCGGTGGTTTGGGTGTATTGGGTATTGAAAAAGCCTGTGACTGCGATGACCCATGTGATAAGCGTAAACGCCGAATGGCTGAATCAGAACGTGAAGCTAAACTAAATCAAAATCGGATTATTTAATCATCTGATTAGAGCGTCAACTTGCTCTTAAATTGATATCAATAAAGCCCATTGAATAAATAATTCATTGGGCTTTTTTGTTGTCATCATTGGCCAATATAATGGCATTATTGTATTAGATACAAAATTTACAAAACTCTTTTTAGGTAACATTTTCGACTAATTTTGTGATTTGATGCAGGTGAAATATATTACCTGTTTAGCTAGAAGGGTGATTCTATTGAAGTTAACGTAACTTACGCATAGTTAAACCTAGTTAAAAACCTAAGTTGTAATGATAATGATTATCACTAACTAAGTTTATGATTTTAAAGGATATTTGTATTTTTTTATTGTATGTACTATTCTGTTGGAAATTGATCCAGATCAATCTTGCATTTAAAGGACAAAATCATGAAAGGCCATCCAAAAGTAATTAGTCAGTTAAACCGTGTTTTGACTTGCGAGCTAACTGCAATCAACCAATATTTCTTACATGCACGCATGTTTAAACATTGGGGTTTAGAAAACCTTAATGAAAAGGAATACAAAAAATCGATTCAAGATATGAAACATGCTGACAAGTTGATTGAGCGTGTTTTGTTTTTAGAAGGCTTACCTAACCTTCAGCAGTTAGATAAATTACGGATTGGTGAGCATTGTGAAGAAATGCTTGATTGTGATGAGCAAGCGCTAACAGAACAGTTAGTGGTATTGCGTGAGACTATCAAGCTTTGTGAAGCTGAACGTGATTATGTTAGCCGCGATTTATTAGAAGATTTACTCGAAGATGAAGAAGAGCACCTAGATTGGATTGAGTCTCAAAAAGAGCTAATCAATCAAACGGGTATTCAAAACTACCTTCAATCACAAATTAAAGATTAATAGGAAATTAACATGAAAGGTAATCCAGAAGTAATTGCAGCGCTGAATGCACTATTAACCGGTGAATTGTCGGCAATGGATCAGTATTTTGTACATGCTCACATGTATGAAGATTGGGGATTTGACGAGCTTTATACTCGCATCCTTCATGAGTCTGATGATGAGAAAGCCCATGCAGCTAAGCTAGTTCAGCGAATTTTGTTCCTAGAGGGAACGCCAGATGTCGCAAGTCGTGAAGCATTAAACATTGGTAAAGATGTTGAAGAAATGCTGAAAAACGACCTGAACTACGAATATGCTGTGGCTGACCATTTACGTGAAGTTATCGCTTTGTGTGAAGCTAAAGAAGATTTCCAAACTCGTGAAATTTTAGAAGTGTTATTAGACGATACTGAATCAGATCACATGTACTGGTTAGAGAAGCAAATTCGACTCATTGATCGCGTTGGTTTACAAAACTACCTACAAACAAAAATGTAATCTGTGTAAATTGTTTTATTATTAAAGCCCAACTGTTTAATAACAGCTTGGGCTTTTTTGTTTCTATTAATTAAAGTTACGCCCTAATAAGGTAAAAATCTAAATATATTAATTAGATATATATCTTATCTACTCTGTATTTAATCCATTATAGTTTGAAGCGGCCAATCATATTGGTGAGTTTGTTATTTATGTCGATAATATTGTTGGTTTCAGCTCTTTGTAAGTTGCCCTCATTATTGAGTGTTTCTACCATGTCGTGTATTTTATGCATATTCTTATTAATGGCATGAATAACCTGGTTTTGTTCATTGGCTGATGTTGATATCTGATTATTTAAGTCATTCACTTGTGTCATGAATTGACTCATTTCCTGCAAGCTAGATGATGTAGCTTCTACGTTTGTAACTGTTTCAGTACAAGCGGTTTCAGTATGAGTAATAGAAGAGACAACATTGGTTGCCTCTGATTTTAACTTTGCGAGGGCTACTTCAATTTCACTGGTACTTGCTTGAGTTCGACTTGCTAGTGCTCTTACTTCATCAGCCACTACAGCAAAGCCTCGACCTTGTTCGCCAGCACGAGCTGCTTCAATAGATGCATTTAACGCCAGTAGGTTAGTTTGCTCAGCAATGCTCCCAATCACAGACACAATACTTTGAATACTGCTGGTTTCATTATTCATATGTTCTACTTTTTGAGCTGTTTCATTAATTTGTGAAGCTAATGCTGTTATGCCTATTTGAGTCGATTCGATTGTCTTAAGTGAATATTCACCTGTAGTATGTGCTTGCGTAGTAAGTTGTGCAGCGTTAAAGGTGTTTTCTACAACCATCTCAGCAGTGTTAGATAGCTCTTCGATCGCTGTTACAATCTGTGTTGTTTCACAGGTATGTGACTCCAAGATATTATCACTGTGAGCGCTATATTCTTGTAATTTGCTTACTCCTTCAGAAAGGCTGACAGTTGATTGATGTATTTCTACCAGCATTGACTGAAGTTGGGCAATAAATTGATTTATCCCTAAGGCAATTTTACCTAAATCATCTTCACTTTTAATGGTTAATCGTCGAGTTAAATCGCCATTACCTTCTGAGAGACCTATAACAAGATCTCGTAATTCAATAATCGGTTGATAAAGCTTGTTCAGAAGAGTAAGTAAGATAACGATTGAAATAATAAGAATTACGCTGATGATCATGGCCATTTGCAAAGTGGCACTAACCAGAGGCGCAAAGGCTATGTCTTCATCTACGGTAATTACAACGTACCATTCCTTACCATCGAGCAGTTCAATGCGTTGGCTTGCAACTAAACTTGTTTGACCATTTATCATGCTACTTTCTACGGCTTCAGCCTTATCGGTTATCGTGTAGTAGAGTGATTGTAGTGCTGCGACATCATTAATGTTCTGCTTTTGTTCAATCAAAATCGAGTTAGATGCCAGCACTAACCCCTGCTTATCAATAATGAATCCAGATGCCCCATTGATTTTATGTAAATCATCTAATTCTTGTTGCAGTTCATCAAACCTGAGATCGGCCATAATAATACCGTTATCTATCGCATGCATGACACCAAGCATTGGAACAGCATCAGTCCGAGTAAAAAAAATGTCACTTAAAGTTAATGATGAGCTACCTTTTCCTGTTTGGTACCAAGGGCGTGTTCTTGGATCATATTTATCTAACAACCCAACACCATTCGGAAACGACTCAGATTCTTTGGAAACAAATGATGAGCCATCATCAAAACCGATTATGACTTTAGATACCCCACCTAATTGAGCGGTGTACCTTGTCATTGCAACATGGTTATCACCTATCTCACCTTGACTATAAAGATGTGCAAGTTCAGTCACAGCCTCAGTAGTTCGATTAAATGCTGTGTGAATGTCTGAAACTTTGTGCTTTAAGGTATTATGAATTTCTTGGGTGAGTGCGCTAGTGATTTGATCTTTAAGTAAGCTATGAGCAACCCAGCCATAAATCAACAGTGAAAGCACCAATAGAAAGCTCATGGCAGACAATATACTTGTTTTAAAACCTAATTGTTTCATTTGGTTACCTATTTGTATTATTATAGGTTTATATGATAATCATTAGGTGGAGGTAAAAATGATATCTTGCTCAATTATTTTAACTTCTAGTGACATTAATTGAACATTTTTATTGTTACTTTATGAGTTTAAACAATTGAAATCGATTCAATGATAGGGATGTAATCGTTTCTTTTACGTTGAGGTGGCTTGATTTCTTGTGTACTGTTTTTATATACAGTACTATTGGGATGTGTATTTGCTATTTAGTTTTTTGTCTATGCGAAAAATTATTCATATCGATATGGATTGTTACTTTGCCGCAGTGGAAATGCGCGATTTTCCTGAGCTGCTCGGCAAACCGCTTGCTGTGGGTGGAAGAAGCGATCGAAGAGGGGTTATTAGCACCTGTAATTATGAGGCTCGTGAGTTTGGCGTACGTTCTGCAATGTCGAGTTACCATGCGCTTAAGCTTTGCCCAGACCTTACCCTAGTCCCCGGTCGAATGGATGTATATAAATCTGTATCTGTACAAATTAGAGAAATTTTCCACCGTTATACCGACTTAGTCGAGCCACTGTCATTAGATGAAGCCTACCTCGATGTCACAGATTGTGAACAATGTAAGGGCAGTGCGACCTTGATTGCACAAGCCATTCGCCAGGAAATATTTGAGGTCACTGGGCTGACTGCATCAGCAGGTGTGGCACCGATTAAGTTTCTTGCCAAAATTGCTTCAGATTTGAATAAGCCCAATGGTCAATATGTTATCCCTCCTGGTGCCATTGCTGAGTTTGTAAAACCGTTAACCTTAAATAAAATTCCCGGCGTAGGCAAAGTGACCTCTGCTAAATTAGCTGCATTAGGCTTAAACACCTGTGAAGATGTGCAACATTACCCAAAAGAAAAGTTGATAGCGGGATTTGGTAAATTTGGCCGAGTATTAATAGAGCGAGCCCAAGGTATCGATAATCGTCAGATAAGCCCGAATAGAGTTCGTAAATCTGTGGGAGTCGAAACCACACTGGCTCAGGATATTTTTACTCTTGAGCAATGTAATAATGTGATGCCGCAGTTGATCCAAGAATTGCTGGCTCGAGTCAACCGCAGTGCTAAAGATAGAAAAATACATAAACAAGTGGTGAAGTTGAAGTTTAATGACTTTAAACAAACCACCATTGAGCATCGCAGTGACGAGATATCAGTGAACATGTTTCAAGACCTACTGGCACAAGCCCTAGAGCGGTCAAATGGAAGAGGAATACGATTAGTGGGTGTTTCTGTCGGACTGGCTGATATTGTGGCTGATGCTAGCCATTCAACAAGTGAGTCTCAAGGGGCATTAACGCATAGCGAGCAACTGGACTTAAACTTCTAATAGAGTTTAAGGTCGCCATTCAAATAAAAAGGCTGCCATTGGCAGCCTTTTAGTCTTGTACTGATTAAGTGTATTAACCTTTAGCCGGAATACGTTCTAGCACTGCTAATAACAGTTCCCAATATTGGCCAACGGTTGTGATGTTAACCATTTCATCAGGGCTATGTGGATAACGAATGGTAGGGCCAATAGAAACCATATCCATTGTTGGATAAGGCTCTTTAAATAATCCACACTCAAGACCCGCATGAATTACCATGATGGTTGGATCTTTTTTGTAAATGTCATTGTAAGTATCACGAACAATTGCCATCACTGGAGAGTTATTGTCGGGCTTCCAGCCTGGGTAAGCGCCAGATAACTCGATGCTAGCACCTGACAGGTTAGCGAGTGCTGTCAATTGTGTTTCAATTTCAACGCGGCCTGAGTCGATTAATGAACGGATAAGGCAAAGCACTTCAACAGATTCATTTTCAGTACTAATAACACCAGTATTCAATGATGTTTCAGTAACGCCTTCAACTTCATCACTCATACGCATTACCCCATTAGGGCAAGCATGAAGTAAGTCGATCAAGGTGTTTTGTGCATCTTCACTCATGACTTTTTCTGGAGTCTCGATTGAAGCAAGTGTGAGTAACATGTCAGGATCGGCAATCGATAACTCTGCACGCACTATTGCTTGGAACTCGGTAATGGCTTGTTCAAGCTTAGTTTGGTTTTCACTAGGCAACATAAAGCTGATGTTGGCTTCACGTGGAATAGCATTACGTAGTGAGCCGCCAGTAAAGTTAACTAACTCAAGTGCGAGCTCATCGGCGTAGCTAAATAAGAAGCGTGCTAGTAACTTGTTTGCATTACCACGACCTAAGTGGATGTTTACACCTGAATGGCCACCTTTTAGTCCAGATAAAGTTAGGTTAAAGCTGGCATTAGTTTGCTCAGGAGCTTGCCATGACATTGGCACACTTAACTGAGCGTCAACACCGCCAGCGCAGCCCATGTAGATTTCGCCTTCTTGCTCAGAGTCAGTATTAATTAAAATATCTGCTTCAAGCATGCCTGCTTCTAGACCAAAAGCGCCAGTCATTCCAGCTTCTTCATCAATGGTCAGTAATACTTCTAATGGACCATGCTTGATATCTGCAGCGCCAAGTACTGCTAGAGCAGAAGCCATACCAATACCATTATCAGAACCTAACGTTGTACCGTTAGCTTTTACCCACTCACCATCAACATAAGCTTCAATCGGATCTTTTTCAAAATCATGCTCTTTATCAGCATTCTTTTGCGGAACCATATCAATATGAGCCTGAAGAACTACAACCTTGCGGTTTTCCATGCCAGGAAAAGCGGGTTTTTTAATGATGAGGTTGCCCACTTTATCTTCTACAACGCTTAAGTTTTTTGACTTAGCCCACTGTTGTATGTGTTCACTTAATGCTTGTTCGAATTTTGATGGATGTGGAATTGAACAAATTTGTTCAAACCATTGCCATAAAGGCTGAGGATATAATTGATTGATCGCTGTCACGAAGACTCCCTTATTGTTTTTGAGGTGGGAATAGATGGCAAACAGTCTAGCATATCAAGCCTGTTAGACTGTGATCTGAGGCGATTTGATTGTTTGTGTTATAGCAAATATATGTAAATAAATATTAACCCTGTCGTCATTTGAAATTTATATACTTAGGCCGCGCAAACTGGCTATTATTTAATGCTTAATGGCAAACTGTTCATAGCTAAATAAAAATGATTAAAAAGGAAGGCTCATGTTTCAAGTGGATCTAGTAGACGTTCAAAGTGATGATGCGATTTTCGAAGGTAATGGCTGGGATGCCGTTATTGTTGTTGCTTCAGATTTAGATGTCATCGCACAAGATGAAATCAAATTACTGGCAAATCATGCCAAACAAATTGATCAAAGAATTGGTAAAACCGCAACCTTATTATTAGCGCCAGGTTTAGCTGGCGGGCGTTTGATTGTGTCGCCAGTGCTCAATGCAAAAAACGAATACAGTGATGTAACTGTGTTTGCTAAGGCAGCACGTGAGGGGATTGCGATTGCAAAAGCTGCTGGTGCGGTAAAACCATTATTGGTGGTAAGCCAACATAGCGATACGCGTTATCAATATGCGCAACAGGTCTCGGCATTAGCATGTGGTCAAGAGTTATGGCAATCCCTTGAGTACCGAGAAGCTGAACAGACATTGCCTGCAATGACAGCGATTGGTTTATTGGTAACTCAATCTTGCAGTGAATTACTCAATGCTGTTGAAGCGGGTAAGGTGCTGGCTCGTGACTTATGTGGCACGGAACCTGAAAGAATGGCAGCTCCTGCATTTGCTGATTATTGTGTCGATGCTTTTAACGGCAGTGGTTTATCAGTTTCAGTGGTGGATGAGCAAGAAGAGCTAGAACGAGACTACCCGCTATTATGCGCAGTTGGTCGAGCATCATTTTGTGTACCTAGGCATCAGCCTCGTGTTGTAAAGGTTGAATACGTTGGCGAAGGTGAAATAGAGAAGACATTTTTATTCGCTGGTAAAGGGGTTATATACGATACCGGTGGTGCAGATATCAAAGTCGCTGGCGGTATGGCTGGGATGAGCCGTGATAAGGGCGGCGCTGCAGCAGTTGCAGGCTTAATGAAAACCTTATCTCTATTAAAACCCAAAGGTATTCGGGTTATCGCAGAATTAGGTTTAGTCAGAAATAGCATTGGTAGTGATGCGTTTGTACCTGATGAAATCATCAATAGCCACGCAGGTGTGCGCGTAAGAATTGGTAATACTGATGCAGAAGGGCGTTTAGTACTCGCTGATTTATTATCGCATTTAAGAATAAAAGCCACATCTGCAGTTAATCCTCAATTATTTTCAGTGGCTACCTTAACTGGCCATGTGGTGCGCTGTTACGGTGGTTACACTGCAGTGGTAGAAAATGCGGTGTCAAAAGCACAGGGCATTGGCGCTGGAATTGCTGATGTCGCTGAGTTATGGGGTGAATCGGTTGAGTTGTCTCGTTTACGTCATGATGATTTCGCTAAGGTAAATAACATTTCTGGTCAAGGTGAGTTACTGTCATCTAATAATGGTCCATCAGCCATTACTGCCCGTGGTCATCAATACCCAGCAGCTTTCCTTATTAATGCCTCAGGTTTAGGCGACCATGGCAGTCACAGTGCTGCACCGCTACCATTTGCCCATATCGACATTGCGGGTAGTGCAACGGAAGGGCACCCTTTGTATGGAAAACCGACGGCATCACCTTTGGTAACTTTATTACAAAATGCGATAAAGTAAGCTTCTAGTAGCTTAAAAAATAACCGAGCACAATATATAGTAGCTTTGTTGCGAAAGTAACAAAGCTGCTTGTATTTATATAGTCATGCAAATGTAATTTAGTTACTTTTTTAGCTATATTTAAAATAAATTTAAATAATACTTGTAATAAAATTACATTTTGGTATTATTTATCTCGTTGAAGAGCACGGTGCTTTTCAATTCTAGTTCATCCAGGAAGGATAAAGTCTCCAAGGAATCGAGTAAGTAAGTTGTCTCAATGGATTGAGAAAAGTAAGTTCCAAGGAACCGAGCCCAGCAAGACTAGGTTTTAAACAACTTTATTTGGAGTATGTACTATGTCTTATACAGGCAATCAATATATTTATTGGCAAAACACTTGGTTAAGTTCAGATGCTTTATCAGGTGGTTTATATGCCATGACATTCAAGGGCTAACCCATCCTTGATTGAAGTTTTACCCGTATCAACCCTTTTTTCTGTCGCCTCACGGCGATCTTAGACAACAATAAGCTAGTTCTCTATTGCTAGTTTATTTTGAAGTTTTATCACTTAATGGTGATTCAGTTTTCCTATCCCCATAACGGAAAACGATTAAACTTGTCAGCCTACTCATTGAGTAGGCTTTTTTTTACCTGTATTTCACGTTTTCCTCAGTAATCAGTTTATTAAATTGTCTTGCTAGCGAATATGAGTGTTTATATTGTGAATATGGTTAAGCTCCCTATAAATACCTATAATCCTTGTCACTTAAATGTCACCTGTATCAGTTCCTTATCATAGTGAGTTGATCAAGTAAGGCGTGACAACAGCCGTTCCATTCCCTTTTTCAAGGATTAAAGTTTCATGTTAGAGAAACTGTTCAAACTCAAAGAGAATCAATCAAATATAAAACAAGAAGTGGTTGCAGGTATCACGACCTTTTTAACCATGGCCTATATCATTTTTGTTAATCCGATGATGTTGGCGGATGCGGGCATGGATCAAGGCGCTGTTTTTGTGGCGACATGTTTAGCGGCTGCAGTAGGTTGTTTAGTGATGGGCTTTGTTGCCAACTATCCAATCGCGTTGGCACCTGGAATGGGATTAAATGCTTTTTTCACTTACACCGTTGTTGGTGAAATGGGCTATAGCTGGGAAACGGCACTAGGTGCGGTATTCATGTCGGGTATTTGTTTCCTTATTCTGTCTTTAGTGAAAATTAGAGAGTGGATTGTCAATAGTATTCCGATGAGTTTACGTTTGGGTATTGCTGCTGGTATTGGTTTATTCCTTGCCTTTATTGGCCTTAAGGCTGCAGGCATTGTTGTCGCAAGTCCTGCAACCTTAGTGACCATGGGCGACATTACGGCATTTCCAGCTGTGATGGCTGCACTCGGTTTCTTTTTAATTATTGCTATGGTTCAGCGAGGGTTAAAAGCTTCAGTAATTTTAAGTATTTTTATCGTCACAGCGCTGGGGTTAGCGTTTGGCGACGTTAGTTATAATGGCATTGTATCAATGCCGCCATCTATTGCGCCCACTTTCATGAAAATGGACTTATCTAGCGTATTAGAAATCAGCATGATTTCAGTGATATTTGCTTTCTTATTTGTCGATCTCTTTGATACTTCAGGGACATTAGTTGCAGTGGCTCAACGCGGTGGTTTCTTAGATGAACAAGGCCGTTTACCGAGAGTGAAGCGTGCATTAAGTGCTGATAGTTTGGCAACTATTGCAGGTGCGAGCTTAGGTACCTCTACAACAACCAGTTATATTGAAAGTACTGCGGGTGTGAGCGCTGGTGGCAGAACTGGATTAACAGCGGTTGTGGTCGGTATTTTATTTATCCTTGCATTATTCTTTGCGCCACTCGCGGGTATGGTGCCTGCGTATGCAACAAGCGGTGCATTATTTTATGTGGCTATTTTGATGATGTCTGGTTTGGTGAATGTTGAATGGGAAGACCTCACTGAAGCTGCGCCTGTGGTGATTGTTTGTTTACTGATGCCACTGACTTTTTCTATTGCTAACGCAATTGGCTTTGGATTTATCTCTTACGCTGTCATTAAAGTATTGACTGGTCGCTTTAAAGATTTGAATCTAGGCATTGTATTTATTGCGGTCTTATTCTTAGTTAAATTTATATATGGTTAAACCGTTGAGATGTTGGGTTTAAGTTAACTTTTTGCGTTGATTTTACTTGTTTGCTTTGGATTTTAATCCTCAGCTATTGTTTTTACAGGCTTCATTAAATATATCTTGTTAGCTAAAATGAATCGATTTATTGATTTTTTGTTAAGGGTTATGCATTGCATAGCCCTTTTTTATGCAGGATCATAATCTATGTCATGAATTTCTTTTAACATAGTTAAGCATTGCTATTATTCTTTAGTCTAATTAGGTATAAAAATCTTCCACTAAAATTGTTTTGTTTGGAAAGGTACCAATGTCTTACCAGCGGGTAGTAGTAAAATTAGGCACCAGCGTGCTGACATCAGGCAGTAATAAGCTTGATAAAGCGCACATGGTTGAATTAGCGCGACAAATATCAGCGTTAGTGCGTTCAGGCGTTGAAGTTGTGCTTTGCACATCAGGCGCAATAGCTGCAGGACGAGAGCACCTCCAATACCCCGAACTCCCCGATGACATACCCAACAAACAACTTCTTGCAGCAGTAGGCCAAAGTCAGTTAATTCTTGCTTGGAGTGAAGTGTTTAGCATTTATGGTTTGCATGTCGGTCAACTGTTGCTTACTGGCGCTGATTTACATGATCTTGAAAGATACATGAATGCAGGCGATACGATTAACGTCTTGTTAGAAAACAACATCATTCCAATCATTAATGAAAATGATGCGGTTGCGACTAGTGAGATCAAAGTGGGGGATAATGATAATTTATCTGCCAGAGCTGCATTGCTATGCGAAGCCGATCTGTTAGTGCTACTGACGGATCAAAAAGGTTTGTTCGATGCAGATCCGAGATCAAACCCCAATGCCAAATTAATCACTACCGTAGCCACCATTGACGACAACTTACGTCAGTTAGCTGGCGGCGCTGTATCTGGGCTTGGCACTGGTGGCATGGCGACTAAATTAGAAGCCGCAGACATCGCTAAAAGAGCTGGTGTTGAGGTTGTAATTGCTTCAGGCCATCATCCAGAAGTCCTGACTAAAATTGCTAAAAAAGAAGCAATTGGCACTCATTTTAGTGCGATTAAAAACCCACTAAGTTACCGTAAACAATGGATTTTGGTAGGACCTGCAACAGAAGGGCGATTTAAACTTGATGATGGTGCATGTCATGCGGTGGTTGAAACTGGCAGCAGCTTATTACCGAAAGGTATAGTCAGTGTTGAAGGCGAATTCGAGCGTGGTGCGATTGTGTTATTGACCGATCAATCTGGCAATGAAATAGCTAAAGGCTTAAGCCGTTACTGTTCACGTGCGCTGAAGCTTATTGCCGGCAAACATTCTAACCAAATTGAAGAATTAATTGGTTACGACTATGGCGCTTCTATAGTACATCGAAACGATATGGTTCTATTAGACTGCGAACAATTTAAAGGAAGCAAACATGCCTCATAAAGAATATTTACACACATTAGGCAAGCAAGCGAAAGCGGCAAGTTTTGCCCTAGCGAATTTATCTAGTCAAAAGAAATCTGAATTATTACATTGTATTAGTGAGCAGTTATCACTTAACAGCGAAGCTATTCTTACTGCCAATGCTAAAGATGTCGCAGCGGCTAGAGAAAGTGGTTTAACAGATGCCATGATTGACCGCTTGTTATTAGATAACGATAGATTAAGCGGCATAATTGCAGATATTGATAATGTGATTAATCTTGCCGATCCCGTTGGAAGTGAATCAAGCAGTCAGCTGTTAGATAACGGTTTACGCTTAACTCAACGTCGCGTGCCACTAGGTGTTGTGGGAGTGATTTACGAAGCAAGACCAAACGTGACAGTTGATATCGCAGTACTTGCATTAAAAACGGGTAACGCAGTTATTTTGCGTGGCGGTAAAGAAACACTAACTTCAAACCAGGTATTAAGCGACGTCATTCGTAAAGCATTAACCTTGCAAGGCTTACCTGAGAATGCGGTTCAACTCATTAACTCAACCGACAGAGATTTGGTAACTGGTTTATTAACCTTAGATCAATACGTCGATATGATTATCCCGCGTGGTGGGCAAACGCTGCAGCGTTTATGTGCTGAAAAAGCCAGTATCCCGGTGATCTTAGGTGGTATTGGTATTTGTCATTTATACCTAGATAAAATGGCCGACCTGAGCCGCAGTGCAGAAGTGATTATTAACGCAAAAGTTCAGCGCCCAACAGTATGTAATGCGTTAGATACTTTACTGATACATGAAGATGTTGCTGCTGAATTTTTGCCAATCTTATTCAAGCAAATGTCAGCATTAGGTGTCAGTTTTTATACTTGTGATAAAACCAAAACCTTAGTGGATACTCAAGCCTTTGAAATCCATTCAGCTACTGATGAGAGTTACTCAACAGAGTGGTTATCACTGACCTTAGGTGTAAAAGTGGTTACTGACATTGATCAGGCTATCGAACATATCCGCCAGCATTCTAGCGGTCACTCTGAAGCGATTTTATCTGACGATATTAATGCCACTTGCCATTTTATGAATCAAGTCGATTCAGCTGCAGTGTATGTGAATGCAAGTACACGCTTTACTGATGGCTCGCAATTTGGACTAGGCGCTGAAGTTGCTGTTAGTACGCAGAAGTTACATGCTCGTGGACCAATGGCACTTGATGCGTTAACCACATACAAATGGTTAGCAACAGGTGACTACACTGCACGTGGATAGTTAGTCTGCTTCTTTTTTACTTAACGTTTGAGATAGATACTTAATGTTTGAGATTATTACTTAACGTTTGTGATTGATAGTTAAAAAGCACTTCGGTGCTTTTTTGCTTTCTGCCATCTGCCAATTAGTAAGCTTTACTACAAGCTAGTAGGGATGTTGTATCAGGTTAGCTGTTATTGAGTAAAAATGAGATGACTTGGCATAGGTGGAATTGATAAACGTAAATACGTGGCATAGCACCAAACGGCAAAACTACTGAGTGTCATTATTATTGCAGCAATCCTTGTCGCTTGGACATATTCCTTCATAAATGGGAAGTATTTGGTTTGAATGCGGTTAGTAAAATAGACCGCTGGAAAAATGAAAACGCAAATATACATGGCTGGGTATTGTGTTGAACTGTCACCGTTGAAATATTCATAAACCATAATCCCTACCGTTATCAATAGACAGGTAATACGTATTCTGGTTTCGACGGCATCACTAAAGTTCCAACGCGGCATTCCCATTGCCAATATCTCCATTGCTTTCTTTTTGCTTGTAACATATTAATAACAATTAATCTGCTGCCTGACAACCAGGTTATTGAGTATATGCATGATAGTGCAATATATTAGCAGCTAACTGGTATATTTTACTTTTGAGAAACGATTCAATTTAGGCAGCAGTTTTGGCAATATTTTTTGTAGCATTAAGCCAGATAATATAAAGCACAAGCCAATATAAGTGCTCACAGTTATATGCTCTTTTAATATGACAGATATTAACCCAACAGATAATACTGGGGTGAGGAAAACCAGCGTGGTGATATTGGAGGTCTTATCAGTGGTTTTAAGTGCCATTAACCAAAGCACGAATGTTAAACCCATTTCAAATAAGCCAACATACATCCCAGCCACGAGCGCTGACCAACTGATCGCTTCAATGGGTTGGTGCAGCATCATTGCGGCTGTAACAAAAGGCAAGCCGATTAAAAAACTCAGTAATAAACTAACAATCGCATCGCCGTCATCTTTCGTATTAATCACCCAGTAAAAGCACCAAATAACAGTACTACTTAACACAAATGCGATACCTGTAGGGCTGTCAAAATTAAAACTGGTGAGGTTCCCGCCGCTAGCAATAACGTAAACCCCGCTGTACGCAATAATCGCTGCAAGTACATCTATCTTAGTTAATTTATGGCCAAGTAAAGGTACGGCTAAAATGGGTAATAAAATAGCCCATGTGTAGTTCAGGGATAAGGCTTGTTGAGCGGGCAATAAATCATAAGCTTCAAACAATACGTAATAGTATAAAAACGGATTCAATAGGCCAGTGAATAAATAAAAGAGAGGGCGTTTGATAAATTGCTTAGCGATTAAGCCAAATTTACCTTGGGCGATAACAATGATACCTAAGGCGAAAATAGAGGTGATGACGGCAACAAAAACTAACTGTAATGGGGTGAAATAACCCAACGCTATTTTAAAAGCTGTCGCGACAGTTGACCATAACAATACGGCCAATAGGCCATAAATATAAGCTAGAGAAGTATTCGACACTGTCTTTCCTAATTGAAAATAAAACGTAGGCATAATAATTTCCGAGATTGTATGCAATATACAAAGTGGATGCACTACTTATTTTCTCATTGCTTAAGATATTTTTAATAAAATTTATGATCTCGCCCTTGTAATTTAGATCGCTGTCCCAATATATGCAGTAAGGCTGATATGAGAGGCTAAAAAATTAGGACTTGAAATTACAAATCCTGACCCCATATCAACAACCATAAGCAAATTTAGAAACACTAAAATTTATATTTCGGAGATCCTCATGGGCAAAATTATTGGTATTGACTTAGGCACAACGAACTCTTGTGTTGCTGTCCTTGATGGCGACAAAGCTCGCGTAATTGAGAACGCAGAAGGCGAACGTACTACATCATCAATCATCGCATACACTGAAGATGAAACATTGGTGGGTTCACCAGCTAAACGTCAAGCTGTTACCAACCCAACTAACACTTTCTTCGCGATTAAGCGTTTAATCGGTCGTCGTTTTAAAGATGACGAAGTTCAACGTGATGTTGACATCATGCCGTTCAAAATCATTGGTACAGACAATGGTGATGCATGGGTTGAAGCTCACGGTAAGAAAATGGCACCACCACAAGTTTCTGCTGAAATCTTGAAAAAGATGAAAAAGACTGCAGAAGACTTCTTAGGTGAAGAAGTAACAGAAGCAGTTATTACTGTTCCTGCATACTTTAACGATTCACAACGTCAAGCAACGAAAGATGCTGGTCGTATTGCTGGTCTTGATGTTAAACGTATCATCAACGAACCAACTGCTGCTGCATTAGCTTACGGTATCGATAAGAAGCAAGGCGACAATGTTGTTGCTGTATACGATTTAGGTGGCGGTACTTTCGATATCTCTATCATTGAAATCGATAGCAACGATGGCGACCAAACTTTCGAAGTACTTGCAACTAACGGTGACACTCACTTAGGTGGTGAAGATTTTGATAACCGTCTAATCAACTATTTAGCTGATGAGTTCAAAAAAGAGCAAGGTCTAGACCTACGTAATGACCCGCTAGCTATGCAACGTGTTAAAGAAGCTGCAGAAAAAGCGAAAATTGAACTTTCAAGCACCACTCAAACTGAAGTTAACCTACCTTACATCACTGCTGATGCAACAGGTCCTAAGCATTTAGTGGTTAAAATCACTCGTGCTAAGTTAGAGTCTTTAGTAGACGACTTAATTCAACGTTCTTTAGAGCCACTAAAAGTTGCTCTAGCTGATGCTGACTTATCAGTTTCTGATATCAACGAAGTTATTCTTGTTGGTGGTCAAACTCGTATGCCTAAGGTACAGGCTGCAGTAACTGATTTCTTCGGTAAAGAGCCACGTAAAGATGTTAACCCTGATGAAGCTGTAGCTGTAGGCGCGGCAATTCAAGCAGGTGTTCTTTCTGGTGACGTAAAAGATGTATTGTTACTTGACGTTACACCACTATCATTTGGTATTGAAACCATGGGTAGCGTAATGACTAAGCTTATCGAGAAGAACACCACTATCCCGACTAAAGCGAGCCAAACGTTCTCAACTGCTGAAGATAACCAAAGTGCGGTAACGATTCACGTACTTCAAGGTGAGCGTAAGCAAGCTAGCTACAATAAATCTCTAGGTCAATTCAACCTTGAAGGTATTGAGCCTGCTCCACGTGGCCAACCACAAGTTGAAGTATCTTTTGATATCGATGCAGATGGTATCTTAAACGTATCAGCAACTGACAAGAAAACCGGTAAAGCGCAAAACATCACTATTAAAGCTAACTCTGGTCTAAGTGACGAAGAAGTAGAGCAAATGGTACGTGATGCTGAAGCACATGCTGACGAAGATGCTAAATTCGAAGAGCTAGTTCAAGCGCGTAACCAAGCTGATGGCATGGTTCACGCGACTAAGAAGCAAATCGAAGAAGCTGGCGAAGCACTACCAGCTGAAGAAAAAGAGAAAATTGAAGCTGCAATGGCTGAAGTTGATACCGCAACTCAAGGTAACGACAAAGAAGCGATTGATAAAGCAACTCAAGCATTAATGGAAGCGTCAGCTAAGTTAATGGAAATTGCTCAAGCGAATGCACAAGCGCAACAAGGTGAAGCTCCTGCACAAGATGCACAAGAAGCTAAGCCTGAAGATGACGTTGTTGATGCTGAGTTTGAAGAAGTAAAAGACGACAAAAAGTAAACTAATTAGTTAGTTAACTTTCAGGCGGGCGTTGAGAGAAATCTCTAACGCCCGTTCGTACAATACCTGCTTGAGAAAACTGAGATTATGTCAAAGCGAGATTATTACGAAGTTCTAGGTATCGGTCGCGATGCTAGTGAACGAGAAGTCAAAAAAGCCTATAAACGTTTGGCGATGAAGTTTCACCCGGATCGTAATCCAGGTGATGAAGAAGCTGAAGCAAGCTTTAAAGAAGTTAAAGAAGCTTACGAAATTCTAACCGATGCCAATAAAAAAGCCGCTTATGACCAATTTGGTCATGCTGGTGTTGATCCTAACCGCGGTGGCGGTGGTCATGGTGGCGCTGGCGATTTCGGTGATATCTTCGGTGATGTGTTCGGTGATATTTTTGGTGGCGGTCGTCGTGGCGGTGGTCAACGTCAAGCAGCTAGAGGCAGTGACTTACGTTACAACCTTGAGCTGTCGCTTGAAGAAGCGGTACGTGGCCTATCAAAAGAGTTACGTATCCCTACACTCGCATCATGTGATACCTGTGATGGCAGCGGCGCTAAAAAAGGCACCTCTGCAACGACTTGTGGCACATGTCATGGCCAAGGCCAAGTACAAATGCGCCAAGGGTTCTTTGCTGTTCAACAAGCGTGTCCGACTTGTCATGGTCGCGGTAAGATCATTAAAGACCCATGTAAGAAATGTCATGGTGAAGGTCGCGTTGAGAAGAGCAAAACATTATCAGTTAAAATTCCTGCTGGTGTTGATACGGGTGACCGTATTCGCTTATCTGGTGAAGGTGAAGCGGGCGAATTTGGCGCACCTCCAGGCGATTTATACGTACAAGTGACGGTACGCGAACATAATATCTTCGTTCGCGATGGCAATAACTTATATTGTGAAGTGCCAATCTCATTCAGTAAAGCAGCCTTAGGCGGCGAAATTGAAGTGCCAACACTTGATGGCAAAGTGAACTTAAAGATCCCAGCAGAAAGCCAAACTGGCCGTATGTTCCGTTTACGCGGTAAAGGTGTTAAATCAGTTCGCAGTCATGCAGTCGGTGATTTGCTTTGTAAGGTTGTGATGGAAACACCAGTTAACCTGAATGAAAAGCAAAAAGAATTACTGCGTGAATTCGAAGCAACGTTGACAGGCGAATCTAAGAAACATAGCCCTAAAGCTGAAGGTTTCTTTGATGGCGTTAAAAAGTTTTTTCACGATTTAAACAGTTAATCGTTGTAAACACATTACGCTGATATTTTGAAAGGCTGATTACCTATGGTAAACAGCCTTTTTTATTGCAATAAAATCACCTTATTGAGCACTTGTTAAAAGCGTGATTCAATGAGTTCACATGTTTAATTAGGCGTAATCATATGTCGTTTTCATCATTTTCACTTAACCCTAAACTCGTCGATGCTTTACCTGCTTCTGTGTTGAAACCCAGTGAGATTCAAAAGCAGGCAATACCTAAAATCATCCAAGGGCAGGATGTAATGGCATTAGCCCAAACTGGCAGTGGTAAAACCTACGCTTTTGGTTTACCCATTTTGCACAGTATGAGTCAAAAGCCAATTCAGAAACTGAGCCAGAAACTATTGGCTTTAGTTATTGTGCCAACCCGAGAGTTGGCCACACAGGTGGCTGGGGATTTATCTAGAGTAGGTGCAGACTTAGATCTTCGAGTAGAGGTGGTATGTGGTGGCGAAGATACAGAACTACAAATTGAACGCTTATCAACGCCTGCAAGTCTGATTGTTGCGACGCCAGGAAGATTACTGGCATTAGTTAATCAAGGTGCTGTGGACTTTGCAACACTAGAACACCTAGTGCTAGATGAAGCTGACCGTTTATTAGATATGGGCTTTATCGCCGATATTAAGTCACTTATTGCACTTATGCCCACAAGACAAACCTTGTTGTTTTCAGCCACCATGCCAGAACCTTTGCTGCAATTTACTCAGCAGGTATTAGCTAGAGATGCTATTAGGCTGGAAGCTAATGTGGTTAATACAGCGGTTGAAGATATGACTCAAACCATTTATCACATCAATAAGGGCAGTAAGGCAAAAGCAGTCATTGATCTGATTAAACGTAATAACTGGTCTCAAGTGTTGGTGTTTGTGAATGCTAAAGGTGACGCTGATGCTTTATGTAAGAAGATACATAAAGCAAAACTGACAGCGGCTTCCTTACATGGCGATAAAGACCAAGCATTACGTACAGATACTTTGAACCAATTTAAGGCAAAGCAGTTAACGGTATTAGTGGCAACCGATGTCATGGCTCGTGGGATCCACATTGACGCATTGCCTGTGGTGATTAATTTTGAATTACCCGAGCAAGCAGCTGTGTACATTCATCGAATAGGTCGTACTGCACGAGCAGGGTTAAGCGGCTGTGCAATATCTCTGATATGTCATGCTGAAATGCCAAGGCTTAATGCTATTCGCGAATTAAGCCAGTTATCCGTGCCGGTAAGTGAACTCGAAGGCTTTCCCGTAACGGATAAACCCATCGATCCTAA
This sequence comes from Shewanella sp. 2_MG-2023, assembly GCF_030548905.1. Taxonomy (NCBI): domain Bacteria; kingdom Pseudomonadati; phylum Pseudomonadota; class Gammaproteobacteria; order Alteromonadales; family Shewanellaceae; genus Shewanella; species Shewanella sp. 2_MG-2023. Next base: position 125,109 of record NZ_JAUOSO010000003.1, on the reverse strand, counting down.
TAGTAAAAGGCCGCCTAAAGATAAACAGGCTAATCGACGGACGGCTAAAAAACGCAGTGCCAGTCAATTTAGTAAGAAGCAGGTACGCTGATACTGAATTTGAAAGCGGACTGTAATATTGCAATGGACTGTAGCTGTAACTGCAACTGGCTAAAGGTGGAATGGCTAAAGGTGCAATCAACGGGTGGAATAGTTTAAAATAATTGCAATTAGATAGGCTTAACGCGTGAACAAGATATTTAAAGGGATGTAATATGAAAAAACTAGTTCTGACATTACTGCTTCCAGTGTTATTAGCAGGTTGTGCAACGACAAAGTCACCCACGGGGCGAAGTCAGGTACTGTTATTTGATAAAACACAAATGACAGAAATGGGCGGGCAATCGTTTGCTGCGATGAAAAAAGAGCAAAAGGTCAGTACAGATAAACAGAAAATCGCTTACGTAAGTTGCATTGCTGACAGGATAACCGCAGAGCTTCCTGATCAATCCTTGCAATGGGAGGTCGTGGTATTTGACTCTGAACAAGTCAATGCTTTTGCGTTGCCTGGCGGTCATATCGGGGTGTACACAGGCCTGTTAACTGTTGCAAGCGATGAAGACCAGCTAGCAACGGTTATTGGGCATGAAGTGGCACATGTATTGGCAAGACACGGTAATGAGCAAGTGTCTCGTGCTCAAATGACCAATACTGGCATGCAATTAGCGGATGTAGCGCTAGGCGCTGGTGGTGTTTCAAATAAAGACATGTATATGGCAGGCTTAGGACTTGGCGCGCAGGTAGGGATTTTATTACCTTTTGGTCGAGATCAAGAAAGTGAAGCGGATGAACTCGGTTTAGAGTTAATGGCCAAGGCAGGTTTCAATCCAGCCAAGAGTGTTATTCTATGGCAAAACATGGCGAAAGCTGGCGGTGAGCAAGGGCCGGAATTGTTCTCTACTCATCCATCTCACTCAAGCCGTATATCTGATTTACAAGCGCTACAAACTAAGGTGACCCCTTTATATCAAGCGGCAAAAAAACAGTCCCCAACACAATGTAAAAAAGGCTAATGAAAAATAGTCATTATCATCGCAGATTAGCGCCCATAGCGTTATAAAGTGTGCTAAACTGCCCCGCAAATTTTAACTGATGAATTGAGAGTAAATACGTTATGTCAGAGTTCAACACAATGGAACAGCAAGCAAGTTACGGTGTAGGTCGTCAAATGGGTGAGCAACTAGCTGCTAACTCTTTCGAAGGTATCGATATCCCTGCAGTACAAGCTGGTCTAGCGGATGCGTTTGCAGGTAAAGAAAGCGCTGTTGCAATGGAAGACTTACAAGTGGCTTTCACTGAAATCAGCCGTCGTTTACAAGCTGCTCAAGAAGAAGCTGCTGCAGCTGCTTCAGCTGAAGGCGAAAACTTCCTTGCTGAAAATGCTAAACGTGACGGTATTACTGTGACTGAGTCTGGTCTTCAGTACGAAGTTATCGCTCAAGGTGAAGGTGAGAAACCAACTCTTGATTCAACAATTCGTGCTCATTACCACGGTACTTTCATCAACGGTGAAGTATTCGATAGTTCTGTTGCTCGTGGCGAGCCAGCTGAATTCCCAGTTTCTGGTGTTATCGCTGGTTGGACTGAAGCATTACAACTAATGCCAGTTGGTACCAAGCTTAAATTATTCGTGCCACAACACTTAGCTTACGGCGAACGTGGTGCTGGTGCTTCAATCCCGCCATTCTCGGCGTTGGTATTTGAAGTAGAATTGTTAGAAATCGTTTAATGATTAACGCCTAAGTTTAACTTAGGCGTTTTTGTATCACTGGGAGAAAGACATGACTGCAAAAGTAAGAGTCGCTGTTGTTGGTGCCAGTGGCCGTATGGGTCGCACATTGATTGAAGCTGCTAAGCAACATGACATGATATATTTAGGTGCCGCAGTTGAACGCACAGGTTCTACACTGATTGGTGTTGATGCTGGTGAGTTGGCTGGCGTGGGTACTATGAATGTTGCGATTACAGATTCATTAGACATAGCATCAGAACATTTTGATGTATTAATTGATTTTACCTCTCCAGAATCGTCGCTTGTGCATCTTGATTGGTGTTCAAAAAATAATAAGGCGATTGTGATTGGTACGACAGGTTTTAATCATGCTCAAAAAGAGATGATTAATGCGTTTGCTGAGCAAACACCTGTTGTGTTTGCTCCTAATATGTCTGTAGGCGTTAACTTAACGCTGAAACTATTAGAGCTAACCGCGAAAGTCATGGGCGATTACACTGATATTGAGATCACTGAAGGGCATCATCGTTTTAAAAAGGATGCACCCTCTGGTACGGCGTTAAAAATGGGTGAAGTGATTGCTGATACCCTTGGCCGAGATCTTGAAGAGTGCGCAGTTTATGGTCGTGAAGGTATGACTGGCGAGCGTGATAGAAATACCATAGGTTTTTCTACTATTCGTGCTGGTGATATTGTTGGCGACCATACGGTGATGTTTGCCGATATCGGTGAGCGAGTTGAAATAACTCATAAAGCGACCAGTCGAATGACATTTGCTAATGGTGCCATGCGTGCAGCCTATTGGTTATCCGATCAGGATTCAGGCTTATACGACATGCAGCAAGTGTTAGGACTCAATTAATATTTAAAAAAACCACCTTCGGTGGTTTTTTTTTGGAAATAAATTTTCCCAAAATAAAATAACTAAGCATAGACGCTTTAACTTAATTCATATAAAATCGCTGGAATTTGCCAAAATTTCGTAAATTGGTAGATTTGTAAAAATTAAATACAAATAATTTCAGTGGCTTGGCTCTTTTTTTTGGAGGTCGCGTTGACACAGTCTGCCTTACTCGTACTCGAAGATGGAACCGTATTCTCTGGCACAGCAATTGGTGCCGATGGACTCACTGTTGGTGAAGTAGTTTTTAATACTTCAATGACAGGCTATCAAGAGATTTTAACGGATCCGTCATATTCTCGCCAGATCGTAACTTTAACTTACCCTCATATTGGTAATACCGGTACGAATGATGAAGATACAGAATCTGATTCAGTTCATGCTTGTGGACTTATCATTAGAGATCTACCTCTATTAGCCAGCAACTTTCGTAACCAGCAATCATTAAGCGATTATTTAAAATCGAATAATGTTGTGGGTATCGCGGATATTGATACACGTAAATTGACCCGTATTTTACGTGAAAAAGGTTCGCAAGCCGGCTGTATTATGGTCGGCGATATCGATGAAGCTAAAGCATTAGCTGCAGCGAAGGCATTCCCTGGTTTAAAAGGTATGGACTTAGCAAAAGAAGTCACTACCGAGTCTACTTATCAATGGCGTAAAGCAAGCTGGCGTTTAGTCGGTGGTTTACCTGATGAGACTCCAGAATCAGAACTTAAATATAAAGTTGTCGCTTTCGATTACGGCATCAAACGTAACATCTTACGTATGTTAGTTGACCGTGGTTGTGATGTGACAGTAGTACCAGCCCAAACATCAGCTGCAGAAGTATTAGCGATGAATCCTGATGGGATTTTCCTATCAAATGGTCCTGGCGATCCAGAGCCTTGTGATTACGCTATCACTGCCATTCAAGAAATACTAAAAACTGATATTCCAGTATTTGGTATTTGTCTTGGTCACCAGTTGCTTGCATTAGCATCAGGGGCTAAAACCTTGAAAATGAAGTTTGGTCATCATGGTGCTAACCACCCTGTGAGCGATATTGAGAAAGGTAATGTGATGATCACCAGCCAAAACCACGGTTTTGCTGCTGATGAAGCTACACTACCAGCGAACATCAAAGTGACACACAAGTCATTATTTGATGGTTCACTTCAAGGTATTCACCTTACTGATAAACCTGCGTTTAGTTTCCAAGGCCATCCTGAAGCGAGCCCTGGACCGACCGATGCGTCACCGCTGTTTGATCATTTCATTGAATTGATTGAGCAATCTCGTTCAAACGCTAAATAGTTAGGTCACTCGGAGAAGATAGAAGCAATGCCAAAACGTACTGATATTAAAAGTATTCTAATCCTAGGCGCTGGACCAATTGTCATTGGTCAAGCGTGTGAATTTGACTATTCGGGTGCTCAAGCGTGTAAAGCGCTTCGTGAAGAAGGTTATCGAGTTATCTTAGTTAACTCTAACCCTGCCACGATCATGACCGATCCTGAAATGGCCGATGCAACTTATATCGAACCGATTCATTGGGAAGTGGTTCGCAATATTATCGCTAAAGAAAAACCTGATGCGATTTTGCCTACCATGGGTGGTCAGACTGCACTTAACTGTGCGCTTCAGCTAGAAGCTGAAGGCGTACTAAAAGAATTTAACGTTGAAATGATTGGTGCGACAGCTGACGCAATTGATAAAGCTGAAGACCGTAGTCGTTTTGATACTGCAATGAAAGCCATTGGTCTTGAATGTCCTCGTGCTGGTATTGCTCATACAATGGAAGAAGCACACGGCGTATTAGACCAAGTTGGCTTCCCTTGTATTATCCGTCCATCTTTCACCATGGGTGGCAGTGGCGGTGGTATCGCATACAACAAAGAAGAGTTTGAGGATATTTGTTCTCAAGGTCTTGAGCTTTCTCCAACTAGCGAATTATTGATTGATGAATCGCTAATTGGTTGGAAAGAGTACGAAATGGAAGTGGTTCGTGACCGCAACGATAACTGTATTATCGTTTGTGCTATCGAAAACTTCGATGCGATGGGCGTTCACACTGGTGATTCAATCACAGTTGCACCTGCGCAGACATTGACCGATAAAGAATACCAATTAATGCGTAATGCTTCTTTAGCAGTATTACGTGAAATTGGTGTTGAGACCGGCGGTTCAAACGTTCAGTTTGGTATTTGTCCAAATACAGGACGTATGGTCATCATTGAGATGAACCCGCGTGTTTCTCGCTCATCTGCATTAGCCTCTAAAGCAACTGGTTTCCCGATTGCTAAAATCGCTGCGAAGCTCGCTGTAGGCTTCACGCTTGATGAATTAATGAATGATATTACTGGCGGTCGCACTCCAGCATCATTCGAACCTGCAATTGACTACGTTGTGACTAAAGTTCCTCGTTTTAACTTCGAGAAATTTGCTGGCGCTAATGACCGTTTAACTACGCAAATGAAGTCAGTTGGTGAAGTGATGGCGATTGGCCGTACTTTCCAAGAGTCATTACAGAAAGCACTGCGTGGCTTAGAAGTCGGTCGTAACGGTTTTGATTCTGTTGTTGATATTTCTTTGCCAGAAAGCATGCAGCAAATTCGTCACGAATTGAAAGAACCTGGTTGTGACCGTATTTGGTACATTGCCGATGCATTCCGCGCTGGGCTAAGCCGTGATGAAATCTTCAGACTGACTAATGTTGACCATTGGTTCTTAGTTCAAATTGAAGACTTAATTGCTCAAGAAGCAAAAGTTTCAGAAGTGGGCATGTCTGGTCTTAACCAAGAATTCTTACTTAAGCTCAAACGCAAAGGTTTTGCCGATTCACGTTTAGCTGAAATCTTGGGTGTGAGTGAAACTGAAGTGCGTAAAATTCGTGATAGCTACGGTATGCACCCTGTTTATAAGCGTGTTGATACTTGTGCTGCTGAATTTGCTACAGATACCGCTTACATGTATTCAACGTACGAAGAAGAATGTGAAGCTCTGCCTTCAACGCGCGACAAAATCATGATTCTTGGCGGCGGCCCTAACCGAATTGGTCAGGGTATTGAGTTTGATTACTGTTGTGTTCACGCTGCATTAGCATTACGTGAAGACGGTTACGAAACCATTATGGTTAACTGTAACCCAGAAACAGTATCAACTGATTACGATACATCTGACCGCTTGTACTTTGAACCGGTTACGTTTGAAGATGTACTTGAAATTGTGCGTATTGAAAAGCCAAAAGGCGTGATTGTTCAATACGGTGGCCAAACACCACTTAAACTTGCTCGTGCTTTAGAAGCTGCAGGCGTGCCAATTATTGGTACAAGCCCAGATGCTATTGACCGTGCAGAAGACCGTGAACGTTTCCAACAAGCGATTCAGCGTCTTGAAATGAAGCAACCTGAAAATGATACTGTGACAACGGTTGAAGGTGCGGTACTGTCAGCTGCACGTATCGGTTACCCATTAGTTGTTCGTCCATCATATGTACTGGGCGGCCGCGCGATGGAAATCGTTTATGACGAGCAAGATTTACGTCGCTACTTTAATGAAGCTGTTAGCGTGTCGAATTCTTCTCCAGTATTGCTTGATCGCTTCTTAGATAACGCGATTGAAATTGATATTGATGCTGTTTGTGATGGTGAAATCGTGGTTGTTGGTTCAATCATGGAACACATTGAGCAAGCCGGCGTTCACTCTGGTGACTCTGGTTGTTCACTGCCGCCGTACAGCTTAAGTGAAGATGTGCAAAACCGTATGCGTGAGCAAGTTGCTAAATTGGCAATGGAATTACGCGTAATTGGTTTGATGAATGTTCAGTTTGCGGTTAAAGATGACGAAATCTATATGATTGAAGTTAATCCGCGTGCTGCACGTACAGTGCCATTCGTGTCTAAAGCAACTGGTATTCCACTAGCGATGATTGCTGCTCGTGTTATGGCGGGTCAAAGCTTAACGTCGCAAAACTTTACTAAAGAAGTGATCCCACCATATTTCTCAGTGAAAGAAGTGGTCTTGCCATTTAACAAGTTCCCAGGTGTTGACCCAATGCTTGGCCCAGAAATGCGCTCAACGGGTGAAGTAATGGGTGTGGGTGACACATTCGCTGAAGCCTATGCTAAAGCGCAGCTTGGTGCTACAGCTGAAGTGCCTAAGTCAGGCCGTGCATTAATTTCTGTGCGTAACAGTGATAAAGCACGCGTCGCTGAACTTGCTGCTGAGCTAATTGAGTTGGGTTATCAAATTGACGCAACTCACGGTACTGCAGTTATTCTAGGCGAAGCGGGGATTAATCCTCGTCTCGTTAATAAGGTACACGAAGGCCGTCCACATATTCTCGACCGTATTAAGAATGGTGAATACACTTACATCATCAATACGACAGAAGGGCGTCAAGCGATTGAAGATTCTCGTCAAATTCGTCGTGGTGCACTACGTTACAAAGTGAACTACACAACGACGCTAAATGCTGCCTTTGCTACTTGTATGGCGCATTCGGCTGATGACAGAAATAACGTGAGTTCTGTACAAGAACTACATGAAAGAATCGCTAAAAATTAATTTTGATTAATTTATTGCTGATTTGATTAAAAAGGCTGCATTCGTGCAGCCTTTTTTATTACTATTTTTTGACAGTCACTAGTAACTAAACTCAAGCTTATGTAAGCTTAGACCATCATCATTAGATGCATCCTCAACGCAAGACACCACATCATTAAAACATTTATGTTGTAAAGATCGTGCGCTATGCGAATTAATCGAGATTTAACTGTGCTGACTTAGGTTGGCACGGGGTGCTTTTGTTTTTAAAGGAGACATAAGACATTATGAATACCGTCCCTATGACGATTATTGGAGCTGAGCAGCTTCGTAAAGAATTAGATGAATTAAAATTTGAGCGTCGCCCGTCAATTACTTCTGCAATTGCTGAAGCGCGTGAATTAGGCGATTTAAAAGAAAATGCTGAGTATCATGCAGCACGTGAAGAACAAGGTATTTGTGAAGCTCGTATTCGCGATATTGAAGGCAAGTTATCGAACGCTCAAATCATCGATGTGACTTCAATGCCAAATTCTGGCCGTGTGATTTTTGGTACTACAGTGACAATTTTAAATGTTGATACTGATGCTGAATCGACTTATCGCATTGTTGGTGACGATGAAGCGAACATCAAAGAGAATTTAATTTCAGTTAATTCTCCTATTGCTCGCGGACTGATTGGCAAAAGTGTTGATGACGAAGTGGCTATCACTACGCCAGGCGGCACAGCTGAGTATGAAATTACTGCGGTTGAATATATCTAACTGCATTTAATATCAATATTAATTACGACTTAAGATTGATATTTTATAGTTATAAAAAAACCACTGCTAAACAGTGGTTTTTTTAGGTCAGAATGAACATTTGAATCGTATTGACTGCAAGATGAACCCTAGACCTTAAGTTGTTTGACGAAATTATTTTGCTTTTGGAATGGCAACTTTCATTTCAGCAGACTGACGGAAAATAACTAAGGTGTGTCCGATAAGCTGTATTTTGGTTGATTGAGTTTCGCGAATAATCGCGTCAACGACAGCATTTTTAAGCTCTCTATCAGAAGAGCCTACTTTCACTTTTATTAGTTCATGATGAGTGAGTGCACTATCAATTTCAGCCAGCACACCTTCGGTCAAACCATTAGCACCAAGCAGCACTACTGGCTTTAAGTTATGCGCCAGGCCTTTTAAATGCTGTTTTTGTTTGGTTGTTAAGTTCATTTGTACCAACTTTTTGAATGTTACTGTTGAAAAACGGCTATTCTACCCTTATATAAGCTTTATGTAACTCCAAATCGTTACGGAATTTAAATGGCAACGAAAAAACGTTCGGCAAGTTCAAGCCGATGGATGCAAGAGCATTTTGACGATCACTATGTGAAATTGTCTCAAAAGCGAGGTTTACGCTCTCGTGCTGCATTTAAGTTGGAAGAAATCCAACAGAAAGATAAACTGATTAAACAAGGCATGACAGTGGTTGATTTAGGTGCCGCGCCGGGTGGCTGGTCACAAATCGCTGTTAAGTTAGTGGGTGAAAAAGGCAAATTGGTAGCTTGTGATATTTTACCAATGGATCCGATCGTGGGAGTTGACTTTTTACAAGGTGATTTCCGTGAAGAGAAAGTGCTAGATGCTTTACTTGACCGTGTAGGTGAGGATAAAGTGGATGTTGTACTTTCTGATATGGCGCCTAATATGAGTGGTTCAGATGGTGTGGATCAACCAAGGGCGATGTATCTTGTAGAGTTAGCACTAGATATGTGTCATCAAGTTTTGGCACCTAATGGTAGCTTTGCGGTTAAAGTCTTTCAGGGGGAGGGCTTTGACGAATATATGAAAGCAGTTCGACAAGCTTTCACTACAGTTAAAACACGAAAACCAGATTCATCGCGACCACGTTCACGTGAAGTGTATATAGTGGCGACTGGTTACAAGTTATAGTAGTCTAACGATTAATTATCGTGGGTCTTCAAGAGGTCTAGAAATTTGAGTGACATGGCAAAAAATTTAATTCTCTGGGTTGTCATCGCCGTTGTGCTGATGTCAGTTTTTCAGGGTTACTCCCCCTCTTCTTCGTCATCGTCGAAGATGGACTATTCCGTATTCTTAGATAGCGTCCGAAATGGCAATATCAATTCGGTTGAAATCAAAAGTGACCAGCGAACTATTGAAGGAATCAAACGTTCTGGAGAGAAGTTCACCACTATTATGCCAATGTATGATCAAGATTTAATTAATGATCTTGATCGTAAAGGGATTTCAATGAAAGGGCAGGAAGCTGAAGAGTCTAGCTTCTTAACCCAGATATTTATCTCTTGGTTCCCAATGTTACTGCTGATTGGTGTATGGATTTTCTTCATGCGTCAAATGCAAGGTGGTGGCGGTAAAGGCGCAATGTCATTTGGTAAGAGTAAAGCCAAATTGATGAGCGAAGACCAAATTAAAACCACCTTTGCTGATGTTGCTGGTTGTGACGAAGCGAAAGAAGATGTTAAAGAATTAGTTGATTACTTAAAAGAACCAACTCGATTCCAAAAACTGGGTGGCCGTATTCCTACTGGTGTGCTGCTAGTGGGTCCACCAGGTACTGGTAAAACGCTGATTGCAAAAGCAATCGCGGGTGAAGCAAAAGTACCGTTCTTTACTATTTCTGGTTCTGACTTTGTTGAAATGTTTGTTGGTGTCGGTGCATCTCGTGTACGTGACATGTTTGAACAAGCTAAAAAGTCTGCACCTTGTATCATCTTCATTGATGAAATCGATGCTGTAGGTCGCCAACGTGGCGCTGGTGTTGGTGGTGGTCACGATGAACGTGAGCAAACATTGAACCAAATGTTGGTTGAAATGGACGGTTTTGAAGGTAATGAAGGCGTTATTGTCATTGCTGCGACAAACAGACCAGACGTGTTAGATGCTGCATTACTTCGTCCAGGTCGTTTTGACCGTCAAGTAGTCGTAGGCTTACCTGACGTTCGTGGTCGTGAGCAAATCCTTAAAGTTCACATGCGCAAAGTACCATTAGGTGATGGCGTTAAAGCTAGCGTTATTGCGCGTGGCACGCCAGGTTTCTCTGGTGCTGACTTAGCTAACTTAGTTAACGAAGCTGCTTTGTTTGCTGCTCGTGGTAACCGCCGCGTAGTCGGTATGGAAGAGTTTGAAAGTGCTAAAGACAAAATCATGATGGGTGCAGAGCGCCGCACTATGGTGATGTCTGAAGAAGAAAAAGAAATGACTGCTTACCATGAAGCAGGTCATGCGATTGTGGGTTGTTTAGTGCCAGAGCACGACCCTGTGCATAAAGTGACAATCATTCCACGTGGCCGCGCCTTAGGTGTGACATTCTTCTTACCTGAAGCTGATGCAATTAGCCAAAGCCGACGTAAACTTGAAAGCCAAATTTCAGTAGCCTATGGCGGACGTTTAGCTGAAGAGTTAATTTACGGCGGCGAGAAAGTCTCTACTGGTGCATCGCAAGATATTAAGTATGCGACGTCAATTGCACGTAACATGGTAACTCAGTGGGGCTTCTCTGAGAAATTAGGTCCTGTTTTATATGCTGAAGATGAAGGCGAAGTATTCTTAGGCCGTAGCATGGCGAAGTCTAAGAATATGTCTGATGAAACTGCTGGTCTAATCGATCAAGAAGTTAAACAGTTAATCGACAGTAACTATGAACGTGCAAATCAATATTTGACTGATAACATGGATATTCTTCATTCAATGAAAGATGCATTGATGAAGTATGAGACCATTGATTCAGAGCAAATTGATGATCTAATGAATCGCCGTGAAGTGCGTCAACCTGCTGATTGGCAAGCTGATGACTCTATGGACGATCAAGACAAAGGCACTCCGGTAACGCCTGAAGCGACTTCGACTGAAGAAACGACTGAAGAGCCATCTGTTGAAAAGCCAGATACGGAACCGAAAACTGACGAATCGCCTGTAAAGTAAGTTGCTGATTTGAAGTTTGAAAAAGCCCCGAAAGGGGTTTTTTTATATTTGTTGAACTAGTGTCATATATAAGTCATATTTCTATAAAGAGACTTATTAGTGTGTAATTTTTGTAGAGCCGTATTATTTGAGATAGCGCTCTATGAAGAGTCAGTATTGAAAATATTTGAGTGAGGTTGTGTGTTTGAAATTAAATCTGGTGATAAAACCTTATCGCTAACTAGCCCAGTGGTTATGGCCATTATCAATGTGACTCCTGATTCTTTCTCTGATGGGGGCCAGCACGCCACCGTAGAGCAAGCTTGCGCTCAGATTGATAAAGTGGTTTCAGAAGGCGCATTGATTGTTGATATCGGTGGTGAGTCAACAAGACCGGGTGCAGAAGCTGTATCTGTTGAGGAAGAGTTATCTCGCGTTATCCCTGTGATTGAATACACGGCTAAACAGCATGATGTTTGGATTTCAATCGATACCAGTAAACCTGAAGTGATGGAAAAAGCAGTTGCTGCGGGTGCACACTTAATTAATGATGTACGTGCATTACAAGAGCCAGGTGCAGTCGCCATGGCAACAAGTTTAGATGTCCCAGTGTGTTTAATGCATATGCAAGGCCAACCACAAAACATGCAAGATGCGCCTCAATATGAGGACGTGATGCAACAAGTCACAGAGTTTTTATCCTTACGAGTGGATTATTGCCTTGCCGCAGGTATGCCGAGAGAAAATATTATTTTAGATCCTGGCTTTGGTTTTGGTAAAACACTTGAACACAATTATCAGCTGCTAGCGAAACTGCCTGAGCTTCACAGTTTACATTTGCCAGTATTAATTGGTTTATCAAGAAAAAGCATGATTGGCGATTTACTGCAACGCGATACTAATGAACGTTTAGCTGGGAGTTTGGCTGGGGCAATGATTGCAGCGCAGCAAGGTGCACAGATCTTACGTGTACATGACGTAAAAGAAACCGTTGACGTACTTAAGGTTATGTCAGCGACCATGGCCAGTTTACATCAGTAAAGTTTCGGTTTAAGCGTTGTCGATTTAAATAGGTTAAATTAGTGTTGATTCACTTAATGTGAGGTACTAATGCAGGACCATAACCAACAAAATAAAGAGCAGCAAGATAAAGAGCAGCGAGATAAAGGACAGCAACAAAGAAACCTGTTTGGCACCGATGGTATTCGGGGGGAAGTAGGCGCTGGAGTGATGACGCCAGAGCTTGCTTTAAAACTAGGTTGGGCTGCGGGCAGGGTGCTTTCACGCAGTGGTACCCAGAAAGTCATTATTGGTAAAGATACTCGTATTTCTGGTTACTTATTTGAATCGGCACTAGAAGCGGGATTGTCTGCGGCAGGACTTAATGTGCTATTGGTTGGCCCAATGCCGACACCGGCTATCGCTTACTTGACTCGCACTTTTAGAGCTGAAGCAGGCATAGTCATTAGTGCTTCTCATAACCCATATTTTGATAATGGTATTAAATTCTTTTCTGCTAATGGCAGTAAACTTGATGATGAACTCGAACTTGAAATCGAAAAAGAACTCACTAAGCCGCTAGTTTGTGTTGAATCCCACCTATTAGGTAAAGCTGCTCGAATAGATGACGCTGCTGGACGTTACATTGAATACTGTAAGGGGCACTTCCCTGCTGAATTAACCCTTAATGGCCTTAAGTTGGTGGTCGATTGTGCTCATGGCGCGACCTATCATATTGCGCCGAGTGTCTTTCAAGAACTCGGTGCTGAAGTAATATGCATAGGTGTTCAACCTAATGGCTTGAACATTAATGACAATGTTGGCGCGACTTCAATGCAGGCTATTTGCGATGAAGTGCTAAAACATCAGGCTGATGTGGGTATTGCATTAGATGGTGATGGCGACAGGATCATGATGGTTGATCATTTAGGCAATGTGATTGACGGAGATCAAATTCTCTATGTACTTGCATGTGATGCCATAAAAAACAATGAACTCAAAGGCGGTGTAGTTGGCACTTTGATGTCAAATCTTGGCTTAGAATTAGCTTTGGCAGAACTTAATGTGCCTTTTGTTCGTTCTAACGTTGGTGACCGATACGTGATGGAGTTAATGCGACAATATGATTGGCGCATAGGCGGAGAAAATTCAGGTCATATATTAAACCTTGATCACGGCACAACAGGTGATGGGATTGTGGCAGGCATTTTGATGCTGGCTGCGATGCAAAATCAACAAGCTTCTATCGCTGAATTAGTTTCGCCATTAAAAATGTTACCGCAAGTATTAGTCAATGTCCGTTTTGAAGGTGATTCAAATCCACTTCAATCAGAAATTGTGTTATCAATAAAACATGATGTCGAAACTAAGCTCGGTAAAACTGGCCGAGTTTTATTAAGAAAATCAGGAACTGAACCACTCATTCGGGTCATGGTTGAAGGCCAAGATATTGACCTTGTCACATCCTATGCAAATCAAATTGCAGATGTAGTTAAAAAGGTAGGCTTACAGCAAAGTTGAATATACAATCGACAGCAGTTTTTATTTATTATTTGGTTATTTATTAATATCTAAAGTCAGCGCGTAAAAAAGCAACATTCTGTCATGTTATGACAAATATTCCTGACTTAGCTATTGTAACTTGTTTGGCGGTTCGTTATTATTCACGCCGCTTTCAAAGGAGACAGTAATGGCACTTAGACGTCCTATGGTAGCTGGCAACTGGAAAATGAATGGTAGCGCGCCTTTAGCGCAAGAATTATTCACCAAGTTTGCTACTAAGCTCCAAAATGATTCTGCAGAAGTAGTTTTATGTCCACCTTCAATTTATCTTGAAAGTGTTAGACAACTGCTTGAAGCAAATAAGCAAACCTTAGATGGTGCGCTTGTAAGAATGGGCGCACAGAACCTGAGTCAACACGACTTCGGTGCCTATACTGGTGAAATTTCCGGTAAAATGCTAAAAGATTCAGGATGTCGATATGTGATTATCGGCCATTCCGAGCGTCGTCGTATGTACGGCGAAACAAGTAATATCGTTGCAGAGAAATTTGCTGCAGCACAAAAACATGGTTTAACGCCGATTCTTTGTGTTGGAGAATCAGGTCCAGCTCGTGAAGCAAGACGAACTTTTGAAGTGATTGCAGAAGAGTTAGACATTGTTATCGAAAAGAATGGCACCATGGCTTTTGATAATGCCATTATCGCTTACGAGCCTTTATGGGCTGTAGGTACTGGTAAAAGTGCAACTCCAGAGCAAGCGCAAGAAGTTCATGCGTTTATTCGTAATAGACTCTCTGAAGTGTCTCCATTTATTGGAGAAAATATTCGCATTTTATATGGTGGTAGTGTGACTCCATCAAATGCTGCAGATATATTTGCCCAACCAGATGTCGATGGTGGATTGATTGGCGGAGCTAGCTTAAATTCTAGCGAGTTTTTAAGTTTATGTTCCATTGCGATGAGCGCTTAATATTATGTATGAAGTTTTAATTGTAGTTTACTTGGTTGTAGCAATTGGTCTTGTAGGACTAATTTTAATTCAACAAGGTAAAGGAGCTGATATGGGGTCTTCTTTTGGTGCTGGTGCATCAGGGACGCTATTCGGTTCAGACGGTGCAGGTAATTTCCTGACCCGAAGCACAGCTGTTTTAGCTATTGCTTTTTTCGCTTTAAGTCTTACTTTAGGTAACTTAAGCGCAAACAATTCTAAAAAAGATGATGCTTGGAACGATTTAGGTTCTGCGGTAGAGCAAGTTGAACAAGCTCCTACACAGGCCGAAATATCAGAGACTGAAATCCCTGATTAATTTGCCTCTTAAAAGAAGCAAATAAAGTAAGACCGCAGTCATTGAGTTATCTTAATTTCCTCAATTAAATATGATAACGACTGCAAAAATTTAGTAGTAAGCGGATGTGGCGGAATTGGTAGACGCGCCAGCTTGAGGGGTTGGTGACTTAGGTCGTGTGGGTTCAAGTCCCACCATCCGCACCACTAAATTTTATTAATCATTTTGAAGTTAATTTGATTAAATATTGCAAGCAAAGACGTAAGTTAATATAATTGCGCAAGTTGTCGCGGGGTGGAGCAGTTTGGTAGCTCGTCGGGCTCATAACCCGAAGGTCGTCGGTTCAAATCCGGCCCCCGCAACCAGCTTATTGTTTTTACTTATTTGCAGTAGTGCAATGTAAAGGCAATTAAAAGGTTCTATATTTAAGACCTCGTTATTACGGGGTTTTCTGTTATATGGAGCTTAGTAACTCCGTGATTTTACGGACTTTTCGAGGGCTATTTGCCCTTTTTTTCGTTTTTGGGGGTCATTTTTGGCAACATTAGAAACTAAACTGACAGAAATGCTGACAGTACCTGTTGAAGCGTTAGGTTTTCAACTTTGGGGTATTGAGTTTGTCCATGCAGGGCGTCATTCAATATTACGTGTATTTATTGATGGTGAAAGTGGTATCAATATTGAAGATTGTGCTGAAGCCAGCCGCCAAGTTAGTGCTGTTCTAGATGTTGAAGACCCAATCTCGACAGAATACACACTAGAAGTTTCATCGCCAGGTGTAGATAGACCACTATTTACGGCTGCGCAATACGCCGCATATATCGGCGAAGATGCAAAAGTACAGTTAACGATGCCTGTTGCAGGTAGTCGTAATTTAAAAGGTGCTATCACATCAATCGAAGGGCAAATGCTAACGATTAATGTAGATGGTGAAGATTTGATTGTGGCTTTAGATAATGTGCGTAAAGGCAACGTTATTGCGAAGTTTTGATAGTTTCAAGGTGAACGAGGCAAGACATAATGAATAAAGAGATTCTGCTAGTCGCAGAGGCGGTATCAAATGAAAAAGCCGTCCCACGCGAAAAAATATTCGAAGCGCTAGAAATTGCTCTAGCCACAGCAACTAAGAAAAAGTATGAAGGCGAAATTGAAGTTCGCGTAGCTATCGATCGTAAAACTGGCCACTACGACACTTTCCGTCGTTGGATGGTTGTCGATGACCAAGGTGAAGCTTTAGAAAACCCTTACAGCGAAATTACGTTAGAAGCTGCACGTTACGAAGAACCAGAAATTCAACCTGGCGAATTCATCGAAGATGAAATTGACTCAGTTGTTTTCGACCGTATTACAACGCAAACAGCTAAGCAAGTAATCGTACAAAAAGTACGTGAAGCTGAACGTGCACAAATCGTTGAACAGTTTATTGAACGTGAAGGCGAAATTGTTACTG
The DNA here is from genome assembly GCF_030548905.1 of Shewanella sp. 2_MG-2023. NCBI lineage: Bacteria > Pseudomonadati > Pseudomonadota > Gammaproteobacteria > Alteromonadales > Shewanellaceae > Shewanella > Shewanella sp. 2_MG-2023. Next base: position 108,740 of record NZ_JAUOSO010000003.1, on the reverse strand, counting down.
GTGTTGTTAAGAAAAGCACCCGTGAAAGTGTCGTTGTTGATTTAGGTAATAATGCTGATGGCGTTATTTACAAAGAAGACATCATCAGCCGCGAATCTTTCCGTCCAGGTGATCGTGTTCGTGCATTGCTATATGCAGTACGTCCAGAAGCACGTGGTGCACAGTTATTCTTAACTCGCAGCAAGCCTGAAATGATCATCGAATTATTCAGAGTTGAAGTACCTGAAATTTTAGATGAGATGATTGAAATCATGGGCGCTGCTCGTGACCCAGGTGCTCGCGCTAAAATCGCAGTGAAAACTAATGATAAGCGTATCGATCCAATTGGTGCTTGTGTTGGTATGCGTGGCGCACGTGTACAAGCTGTATCTAACGAATTAAGCGGTGAGCGTGTCGATATCGTAATGTGGGATGATAATCCAGCACAGTACGTTATCAATGCAATGGCTCCTGCTGACGTTGCTTCTATCATTGTTGATGAAGACAACCACTCAATGGATATTGCTGTTGAAGCTGACAGTTTAGCGCAAGCTATTGGCCGTAATGGTCAAAACGTTCGTTTAGCAACTCAGTTAACGGGTTGGGAACTTAACGTCATGACAGTGGAAGAGCTTAATGCTAAGCATCAAGCTGAAAGCGCTAAAATTGTAAACTTATTCGTTGAAACTTTAGATGTTGACGAAGATTTTGCAACTGTTCTTGCTGAAGAAGGTTTCACCTCTTTAGAAGAAATTGCCTATGTACCAGAAGCAGAACTGTTAGAAGTTAACGGTTTTGATGAAGATATTGTTGCTGCATTGCGTGAACGTGCAAAAGCAGCTATTTCGACTCGAGCATTAGCAACGGAAGAAGCACTAGATGGTGCTGAACCGGCTGCTGATCTATTAGCGTTAGATGGTTTAGAAAAGCATTTAGCATATGTTCTTGCAAGTAAAGGTGTGTCGACCTTAGAAGACTTAGCAGAACAAGGAATTGACGATTTAATCGATATTGAAGAATTGACAGAAGAAAAAGCAGGTGAGCTCATCATGGCTGCCCGTAATATCTGTTGGTTTGGCGAAGAAGCATAAGTCGATCAACAGGGGGATTTAATTGATGGCAGATACAAGTATAGATAAATTGGCCGCGGAAGTGGGCAAGAATGTAGACAGACTGATTGAACAGTTTGCCGAAGCAGGAATTAAGAAAAGTAAAGCTGACAATGTTTCTGAAACAGAGAAACAAACTTTGCTAGACCATTTAAAGAAGCAGCACGGCGGCGATAAAGAGCCTCAAAAAATGACTCTGCAACGCAAAACCGTTTCTACTTTAAGTGTAAATGCAGGTGGCGGACAATCTAAAGACGTTAAAGTAGAAGTACGTAAAAAACGTACTTTTGTTAAACGTGATGATAGTGAGCTAGCTGCTGAAGCTGAAGAACAAGCTAAGCAACAACAAGAAGCTGAAGCTGCAGCAAAAGCTGCTGCAGAAGCGAAAGCTGTTGAAGATAAAGCTAAAGCAGAAGCTAAGGCTAAAGCAGACGCTGAAGCGAAAGCTAAAAAAGAAGCTGAAGCTAAAGCCAAATCTGAAGCTAAACCAGCTAAAGCTGAAGACCCAGAGTCTGCAGCAGTAAAAGCTGAAGCTGAACGCATTAAAGCCGCGCAAGAAGAAGCAATGACTAAAAAGCAGAAAGAAGAAGCGGCGCAAGCTGCAGAAACTGCTCGTAAGCTTGCTGAAGAAAACTCTAAGCGTTGGGCTGAAGAAGAACGTCAACGTATCGAAGCTGAGAAAAATAGTGACCACCATATCACTACTTCGAAAGCGGCTCGTGCAGCTGAAGATACTTCAGATGCTGCTGATGAGAAGCGTGGACGTCGTGCTCGTAACAAGAGCAATAACAAGAAACGTGGTGGTAAAGGCGGTCGTGATAACCGTAGCAACCATGCGCGTAACAAGAGTACTGCTCCAGAATCAATGGCACATGGTTTCAACAAGCCTGTTGCTGTAGTAAAAGGCGAGATCCGTATCGGTGAGACCGTTTCTGTTGCAGAATTGGCATCACGTATGTCAATTAAAGCCACTGAAATCATCAAGCAAATGATGAAGATGGGCTCAATGGTAACGATCAACCAAATCTTGGACCAAGAAACTGCGCAAATGATTGCAGAAGAAATGGGCCATAAAGTGGTACTACTTCGTGAAAACGAATTAGAGCATCAAGTACTGGGCGATCGTGATGAAGATGATGTTGTACTAGAGACTCGTGCTCCAGTAGTAACCATCATGGGTCACGTTGACCACGGTAAAACATCATTACTTGATTATATTCGTCGTGCAAAAGTTGCTGACGGTGAAGCCGGTGGTATTACCCAGCATATTGGTGCATACCATGTTGAAACCGACAATGGCATGATCACCTTCTTAGATACTCCTGGTCACGCGGCGTTTACGTCAATGCGTGCTCGTGGTGCTAAAGCGACAGATATCGTTGTATTGGTTGTTGCTGCGGATGATGGCGCTATGCCACAAACGATTGAAGCAATTCAACATGCTAAAGCCGGTAACGTACCGTTAATCATTGCCGTTAACAAAATGGATAAGCCAGAAGCTGATCCAGAACGTGTTAAGAGTGAACTAGCTCAACACGGTGTTATGTCTGAAGATTGGGGCGGCGAACATATGTTCGTTAACGTTTCAGCTAAAGCGGGTACTGGTATCGATGAGTTACTTGAAGGCATTCTTTTACAAGCTGAAGTATTAGAGCTTCAAGCTGTTCGTGAAGGTATGGCAGCAGGTGTTGTTATTGAATCTAAATTGGACAAAGGTCGTGGCCCAGTTGCTACTGTTCTTGTTCAAGAAGGTACTTTACGCCAAGGTGATATCGTTCTATGTGGTCTTGAGTACGGTAAAATCCGTGCAATGAAAGATGAGAATGGTAAGAGCATCACTGAAGCCGGTCCTTCAATTCCAGTTGAGATTTTAGGTCTTTCTGGTGTGCCATCAGCGGGTGATGAAGCGACTGTTGTACGTGATGAGCGTAAAGCGCGTGAAGTTGCACTTTACCGTCAAGGTAAATTCCGTGATGTTAAACTAGCACGTCAGCAGAAATCTAAGCTTGAAAACATGTTTGCCAACATGACTGAAGGCGAAGTACAAGAGCTTAACATTGTACTTAAAGCAGACGTTCAAGGTTCACTTGAAGCAATTTGTGATTCATTAACTAAACTGTCTACTGACGAAGTTAAAGTTAGCATTATTGCTCGTGGCGTTGGTGCATTAACTGAAACAGATGCGACATTAGCAGCTGCTTCAAATGCAATCATGGTTGGTTTCAACGTTCGTGCTGATGCACAAGCGCGTAAGACCATCGAAGCTGAAAGTGTTGATTTACGCTACTACAGCGTAATTTACGACTTGATTGATGAAGTTAAAGCGGCAATGACGGGCATGCTTGCTCCTGAATTCAAGCAACAAATCATTGGTCTTGCTGAAGTACGTGATGTATTTAAGTCGCCTAAGATTGGTGCTATTGCGGGTTGTATGGTTACCGAAGGTACCATCAAACGTAGTGCTCCTATCCGTGTTCTACGTGAAAACGTAGTAATCTACGAAGGTGAGCTTGAGTCGCTACGTCGCTTTAAAGATGACGTTAGCGATGTTCGTAACGGCATGGAATGTGGTATCGGTGTGAAGAACTACAATGACGTCAAAGTTGGCGATCAGATTGAGGTCTTCGAGACGGTCGAAGTGGCCAGAACGCTGTAACACAGAAAGGGCGGCGTTAGCCGCCTTTTTTATTTATACAAAGCTATAAGGTATTAATGTTATGGCAAAAGAATTTAGTCGTACTCGCCGTATTGCACAGCAACTCCAACAAGAGTTAGCGATGATTTTACAGCGTGACATGAAAGATCCACGTATCGGTTTTGTTACCGTTAACGATGTTGATGTTTCTCGTGATTTAAGCTTTGCGAAAGTATTTGTTACTTTTTTCGAAGAAGATCAAGAATTAGTCGATCAAAAAATTGAAGCGCTCACGGCTGCGGCACCATATGTAAGAACCTTGGTTGCTAGTCGCATGAAATTGCGTGTTATGCCTGAGCTTCGTTTCGTCTATGACAGCTCGCTTGTTGAAGGGATGCGCATGTCTAACTTAGTTAGCCAAGTGATTACACAAGACAAAGCTAAGCAAGACAAAGCAAGACATGAAGAGTTTGGATCTGACGATGCTGACGCATCTGAAGAAAAACCTGAGGATAAAGATTAATGGCTCGTCGTCGCAAAGGTCGTTTTATTAATGGCATTGTACTGTTAGATAAAGGTACTGGCATCAGTTCTAACCATGCTTTGCAACGCGTCAAACGTCTTTATAACGCTAATAAAGCGGGTCACACAGGTGCGCTTGATCCTTTAGCTACTGGCATGCTGCCAGTTTGCTTAGGTGAAGCGACAAAGTTCTCACAGCATCTTCTCGATGCTGATAAGCGTTACTTGGTAACTGCTAAGTTAGGTGAAAGAACTGATACCAGTGACTCAGATGGTGAAGTGGTTCAGATCCGTCCGGTTAAGTTTACTCAAGCACTATTAGATGAATCATTAGAGCATTTTCGTGGTGATACCATGCAAGTGCCTTCAATGTTTTCAGCTTTGAAATATCAAGGTCAGCCTTTATATAAATATGCGCGTGAAGGGATAGAAGTTCCGCGTGAAGCTCGACCTATAACGGTTTTTGAATTGTTATTTGTGAGCCTTGAAGGTGATGATTTAACTCTTGATATTCATTGCTCTAAAGGCACTTATATTCGAACAATCATTGATGATTTAGGTGAAATGCTTGGGTGTGGTGCGCATGTCACCATGTTAAGACGTACCCAAGTCGCTGAATATCCTTATGCCAAAATGGTTACGATTGAGCAGTTAACAGAGCTTGCTGAAGGAACGGATAAAGAAGATGAGTCTACTTTTACCGTACTTGATGAGCTGTTACTGCCAATGGATACAGCGGTTGCGAACTTCCCTGAGGTTAATTTAGCTGAGGAAAGTGTGCAATACATTATGCAAGGTCAACCTGTACAAGCATCAGGGTTAGAACCTGATGTATTAGTGCGGATGACATCTGGTGAAGACCGTCAGTTTATCGGCATCGGCACCATGAATGATGATGGTTTATTAGCACCTAAACGTTTGGTTGTTGATCATAGCGCAGATTAGTTAACAGCTTTTATTAACTGTTCTGTGTTTTTTATTGCGATAGTGTCTGAATATAGTTAGAATGTCGCCCCCTCTGGCTGAGTTAGTGATTGGCTAGAGTTAATTTAATTTTTTCTGGAGATAAATATGTCACTAAGTAATGAACAAAAAGCTGCTATCGTAGCTGAATATAGCCGTGGCGAAAACGACACTGGTTCTACTGAAGTACAAGTAGCTTTATTGACTGCGCAGATTAACCATCTACAAGGTCACTTCAAAGAGCACATCCATGATCACCATTCACGTCGTGGTCTATTACGTATGGTTAGCGCACGTCGTAAACTTACTGCTTACTTAAAGCGTAAAGACGTAGCTCGTTATACTGCTCTTATCCAGAAGTTAGGTTTACGTCGTTAATATCGACGTTTAATTTGGGCATGGTTAACATACTCAAATTCAAACCGTGAAAAAGGAGGCTTATGCCTCCTTTTTTATTAGGTATAATTTACCGAAATGTTTAACGTGAAAGTGCTTAAACTTGCTCGAGTTGCTGTATCGGCATTTCTGTTAGGTATTTAGATTCAAACTCTTCCTGCGGTAGAGGCTTACTGAAAAAGAATCCTTGGCCGATTTGACAGTTATGTTGTTGTAACCATTCAAGCTGTTCTTCGTTTTCAATACCTTCTGCAACAATATCTAAATTGAGCTGCTGACCTAACATTAAGATGGTTGATGCTATTGCTGCATCATGGGGTAAGTCGGAAACAAAACCACGATCAATTTTCATGGTTGTGATTGGTAAATGTCTAAGATAAGACAAGGATGAATAACCGGTACCAAAATCATCCACGGCAATACCGAATCCTGCGCTCTTTAGCTGCTCAAGCTTAGCAATTGCCTGATCTACATCATTCATCAAAGATGTTTCTGTTATCTCTATCTCAAGTAGCTCAGGGCGTATTTGGTAGCGTAAAGCTAATTGCTTGATGTCAGAAACCAAGCTGGCATCAGCAAATTGTTGTGAAGCGACGTTCACCGCTATTGGGATAGCGTAGTTGTATTTCTTTTCCCACTCGCGGATAACTTTACAGCTTTGCTCAATCACCCATCTTCCGATTGGGATAATAATCCCAGTTTCTTCGGCAATGGGGATGAATGACATTGGTGATATAAGCTCACCATTTTTTTGCCAGCGGATAAGCGCTTCACAGCCAATGACTCGATTGGTTCTTAAATCTAATTTAGGTTGAAAATAGAGCAAGAATTCATTGTGTTTTAGCGCGTCATGAAGTGATGCTTCGGTCTTTAACCTAACAGCGGCATTTTCTGTCATCTGTTGTTTAAAGAAGGCCCATTGGTTTGAACCAGCCGCTTTAGCGCTATACATGGCAATATCAGCGTGTCTAATTAAATCTTCTGCGCCCGGGCCATCTTCAGGATAGATTGAAATACCAATCGAAGCCGCAGGGTGTATCGCATGTTCATTGAGTTGCACTGGGGTATTGAGTTGTAGTAGAAGCTTATCGACAAAGTCAGCAGCTTGATCTGGGGTTTCAATATCATCAGCCACAATGACAAATTCATCACCGCCTAACCTGGCAACACTGCCTCTATCGCCGACAACAGTTTCTAATATGCGGGCAACACGGGCAAGAAACTGATCACCAATCGCATGACCTAATGAGTCATTGACGTTTTTAAAGCGATCTAAATCAATGAACAATAATGCGAAATGTCTTTTGTGAACTCTAGCACGCTGAATCGTGACATTGAGAGTTTCCAGTAACAAGGTACGGTTAGGTAAGCTGGTTAACGGGTCTCTGGTTGCCATCTTTCTAAGTTTATTTTGTGTTTGGCTAAACTGTAATAAAATTTGGTTAAACTTCGATGTTACTAGCCCTAGCTCATCATCTTTATGGGCTGCAGACATAGGTAATAAGTTTTCATCAGGTAAATCAGGATCAATTTTATCTATGGCTTCACTGATCCTTGCAATCGGTTGAGTCAAGAACCGATGGAATACAATGGTCAGTACCAACGTCAGCAATAAGGCGCGAGCGAGAGTAGCAATAAAGCCTAATTGAAGTTGATTAAACAGGTTGTTAGTCATCTCTTGTGTATCGTAAAAGATGGTTAACGTACCAATAAGCTGCTGCTTTTTGTTCCCTTCGAAATAGAATGGTCTATATAAAGGACGTGATATTTCGTTTAAATCATTGAACAGAAAATGGCTTAAGTTGTCATAGTTTTCTGAAAACAACTTAGGCTTATTGCTAGCGGTGACAAATAAACTGCCGTCATCAAGGGTAATCACAGCTGAGCTAATATTATCAATCTTGATAATACCTTCGAGTGTTTGTTCGGTTTGTTTATCGTCCAACGCCCAGACAGCATTAGAGGCAGTTTGTTCTACTGAGTTGAGTAACTCTTCTTGCGAAGCGGTAAGTTGCTGCTTAGTCGTGACAACAACTAATGCAATTTCGACGACAAAAATGGCAATCGCAAAAAACAAAGCAGTAAATACAACTAAGTTTGTTTGCTTCCATGTCAGTGACTTAAACCTTTGCGTCATTCAAACGATTCCATTTGTTTTTATTAAATAATCACAGCTTTTATGGGTAACTGGTGCATTTAACATGTTGAACTCATTTAATGTGTTATTTTTATTTAGGGACAACAACAACTAACTGTAGACAAAATAACATTAAAAGTCATTAATTATAGCTGTTACAACTTATATCAATAGGCTATTTTTGTTCAAACAAAAATGGTGTTTCAAACAGTGGAATCTTGTTAGGTTATCTATTCATTGAGTGATTAGCCGTTTTATCGGCTGATAGAAGATTAATTTTAATTATTTTTTAGCGGTATATTGCGATGCGCTTTAACTATTGTAAAAAATTGCAGTATACTTATGCGCGTAATTTAAAGGTCAATAATTAAGGAATGGGTCAAGTGAATCCAATAGTAAAGAGTTTTGAGTATGGTCAACATACCGTCACCTTAGAAACAGGTGTTATTGCACGTCAAGCAGACGCTGCAGTTTTAGCGAGCATGGGCGACACAACTGTATTAGTTACAGTCGTTGGTAAAAAAGTAGCTGATCCTAGCCGTGACTTTTTCCCATTAACAGTAAACTACCAAGAAAAAACCTATGCAGCAGGTAAAATCCCTGGTGGTTTCTTCAAGCGTGAAGGTCGTCCAAATGAAGACGAAACGCTTATTGCTCGTCTAATCGACCGTCCAATTCGTCCTTTATTTCCGAATGGTTTTAAAAACGAAGTTCAAGTGATCATCACAGTGGTTTCTGTTGATCCTCAAATTGAGCCTGACATGGTTGCTATGATTGGTACATCAGCAGCGCTATCTATCTCAGGTTTACCTTTCAATGGCCCTATCGGCGCAGCACGCGTTGGTTACATTGATGGTGAGTACTTATTAAACCCAACAGTTGATCAAGTTGCTGAAAGTGACCTTGACTTAGTTGTTGCAGGTACTGATTCAGCTGTTCTTATGGTTGAATCAGAAGCTAAGTCTTTAGCTGAAGAAATCATGCTAGGCGCTGTGACTTATGGTCACGATCAACAACAAGTTGTTGTTCAAGCCATTGCTGAGTTTAAAGCTGAAGCGGGTAAACCAGCTTGGGATTGGACTGCACCTGTTCAAGATGCTGACTTAGTTGCTCAAATTAAAGAGCTAGCTGAAGAAGGCATGACTGCAGCTTACCAAATCGAAGTTAAGCAAGATCGTTATGCTCAAGTTGGCGCTGTTAAAGCAGCTGCTAAAGAAGCACTAATGACTAATAACCCAGATGTTGATGCTCGCGAAGTTGATGGTTTACTTGGCAGCCTTGAGAAGAAAGTTGTTCGTGGTCGCATCATCAGTGGTAAGCCACGTATCGATGGTCGTGAGCCTGACATGATCCGTGCATTGAATGTACTAGCTGGCGTACTTCCACGTACTCACGGTAGTTCATTATTTACACGTGGTGAAACTCAAGCACTAGTAACTTGTACTTTAGGTACTGAACGTGATGCACAAAAGATTGATAGCATCATGGGTGAACGTACTAACCGCTTCATGCTTCATTATAACTTCCCTCCATACTCTGTTGGTGAAACAGGCATGGTTGGATCACCTAAGCGTCGTGAAATTGGTCACGGTAAGTTAGCTTGGCGTGGTATTAACGCTGTTATGCCTTCTGCAGAAGAATTCCCATACAGTGTTCGTGTAGTATCTGAAATTACTGAATCAAACGGTTCAAGCTCTATGGCTTCTGTTTGTGGTACTTCATTAGCATTAATGGATGCGGGTGTACCAATTAAAACTTCAGTTGCAGGTATTGCAATGGGTCTAGTTAAAGAAGGCGACGATTTCGTTGTTCTTTCTGACATCTTAGGTGATGAAGATCACTTAGGTGACATGGACTTTAAAGTTGCTGGTACTCGTGACGGTATTACAGCGCTTCAAATGGATATCAAGATTGAAGGTATCACTAAAGAGATCATGGACATCGCGCTTCAGCAAGCATACGGCGCACGTGTTCATATTCTTAACGTTATGGATCAAGCAATTGGTGGCGCACGTGAAGATATCTCTGACCACGCTCCACGTATCACGACTATCAAGATTAATCCTGAGAAGATCCGTGACGTAATCGGTAAAGGTGGTGCGACTATCCGTGCATTAACCGAAGAAACTGGTACAACTATCGAGCTTGATGACAATGGCACAGTGAAGATTGCATCTTCAAACGGTGAAGCAACGAAAGAAGCTATCCGTCGTATCGAAGAAATCACTGCAGAAGTTGAAGTGGGCCGCATCTATAAAGGTAAAGTTATCCGTATCGTTGATTTCGGTGCGTTTGTTAACATCTTACCTGGTAAAGATGGCTTAGTGCATATTTCACAAATCAGTGAAGAGCGTGTTGCTAACGTTTCTGACCATCTTGAAATGAATCAAGACGTCGACGTTAAAGTGATGGAAGTTGACCGTCAAGGTCGTGTAAGACTTTCTATCAAAGAAGCTAACGCGAAAGAAGAAGCTGCTGCAGAATAACTTCTGACATCAGTTCAACTTAAAAAGAGACCTTAGGGTCTCTTTTTTGTTTTGTGACATAGAGTAATCTTTTTATGTTGATAGGCACTTAATGTTACTTCACTTGTCAAAATGCGAGTTGAATCGCTTTTGCAGCAACTTTCGCTCGCTTTATATTAATTGAAGCTAGTGTAAATTCAGTAAATGAAATTTTATCAGTATCTGCATAGCCCTAATGTAGATAGGTTGATATGATGCAAAGAAATTATAGAACCTGATAAGGTATTTAAATGGAACAGAAATTACGTACCACAGTCGTCGCATTATGTGTGGGTGCCAGTTTATTATTGTCAGGTTGTGCTTCTTTATCTGGAAGTGCTGACAGCGCAACTAGCGGTAAGGTGATGGTTGCACCGAATGTCCCAGATTATAAATTAGAAGTCACCTTGGCTAAGCTAAATGAAATCTTAGGCACAATGGAGTTAACCCCTGAGCAACGAGCTCGTTTTCATTATGACCGTGGTGTTATCTACGATAGTGTAGGTTTGCGTTTACTTGCCCGAATAGACTTTCATCAAGCGATTAAACTTCAGCCTAACTTAGCGGATGCTTATAACTTCTTAGGGATTTATTATACCCAAGAAGGTGAGTTTGAAAGTGCATATGAGTCTTTTGATGGGGTACTCGAATTATCACCTGAATACGACTATGCGTATTTGAATCGTGGTATTGCATTGTATTACGGTGAGCGTTACGAATTAGCCGCGCAAGATATGCAAAACTTTTTACGCAAAGAGCCTTCTGATGGTTACCGTGCGCTGTGGCTTTACTTAGTTGACTCGCCTAGAAACACTGAAACTGCACAACTCGCATTAGTTGAAAACAGAAAAGCATTGAACGAACAAGCCTGGTCAACGGTATTAGTGGATTACTATTTAGGTACACTGACTAAAGAACAGGTCTTTGAGGCAGCGAAAGAGAACTTATCTCAGCCTAAAGAGTACTCTGAGCGTTTATGCGAAACTTACTTTTACTTAGCTAAAAAAGCAGTCGAGCAACAGGATTATGAGTTAGCGATTGATTATTATCGATTAACGCTAGCAACTAACATCTATGATTTTGTTGAACATCGCTATGCACGTATAGAGCTTGCACAAACACAGCAAAAGTTAGCTGAGCAAGCAGCTAAGCAGCCTTAATTATATGCGTTAAACCCAGTGTATTAACGTCAGAAACAAAGCTAGTCTCTATACAGGGGCTAGCTTTTTTATTTTATGTCATTTAATAATGCGAAAAGTATGATCATACTTTATAGGCAAAGTATGATCATACTTCAGTCCGTTCACCGAAAAGTTGTCATACTTCCATTCATTATCCTCATGTCAAACTTACAGTTAAGTTTGCATTTACCTTCTCTTATTCTGAATTTATAAAACCATCATTAATCGTTGGGGTTAGAATAAGGTACTAATAATCAGTGTTTTATGCTTTTTTCTTTACCTTGGTTATGAGCAAGAAACTAAAATCTGAACAATCATTCAAACTTTGAAAGATAAATTTTCTTTGCTTTTGGAAATAAAGTTTTAGCAGTAAAAGAATGTGGCTGAAAAGTTTGCCAACAAGTGTGTTGAATACTTCATACCTTAAATCAGACTTAAGCTTGGATTTTCTATATTAAAATTCTCACAAGTTATTTACAAAGCTTGTTAATGACAAATTGAAGGACTATTAAGTTCTAGTTGAGTTAAACGTGATGTTTCTACTGCTTATTAGCTAGAGGTAAAAATGGAAAGGTGTGTTAAAGCGGTAATCTGTTTTTTGATCGCACTACTTACATCTTTAACTAATGTTTACGCTAACGACTCTTTAACTTTAAGCATGAGCGGTGTAATTGAAGAACGTTGTGTCGTTGGAATTGTAGATTCAATTCCCTTTGATTTTAGCATTGAGCTATCTCACACAGCGAATCTATCAATTGAATGTAACTTGCCTATGCTCATAGCATTGCGCTCTGATTATGGCGGACTGGAGTTAATAGACGGTTCAGTTGAAACAAGCTTAGTGGCTGAATACCAAGTTGAACTTAATATCGACTCTTTAAATTTTTCATTGAAACAAAAGTCTAAAGAGCTAATAGATGAACAAAGATTTATCACCGGAGCAGATATTCCATTTAATACATCTGGAATGATCAAAGTGAGTTTATTTGAGCCATTGAAGTTTGCAGGTGAATATCAAGATACATTGCATATTGATGTATATCCGAATTTCGTTAATAGCGGAATATAAGAATTCTTCTAATGAAGAGAAGAAAACCACCGATTTGTTGGTGAGAACAAATCGGTGTAGCAAAAAACCAATCTGAATATTAAAAAGGAGTTTTACCATGAAAAAGTATACTTTAGCAGCAGCTGCTGTAGCAACTTTATTTGTAGGTTCAGCAAGCGCAGTAGAAGTTAACCTTAGCGGCAACATTCAAGAAGTCTGTGAAGCGAGTGCTACTCAAACATCACTTAGCGATATGTCAACGACTACAATGTCAGGCTTTTCTTTTGTGTGTAATGACCGTGATGGTGCGACAGTTACGATTACAAGTGCTGAAGGTGGATTACAAGGAATTGACTCAGAAGATCTCGTTATCCCTTATGTAGCGACGCTTTCTGTAGGTGGTTTTGGTGACCTAATCTTGGATTTAACAACTGGTGGTAACACCGGTACTAATGATGCTTCACAATCTCGTGACTTTACTGGTGCACAGCTATTAAATGGCGCAGCAGCAACATTGGAGATTAACTTTGGAGCACTAACTACAGGTACTGGTGCTTGGGCTGGTGCATATTATGATCAGTTAACAATTCAAATCTCAGCAATTTAAGACTTTAACAACCTATGCGGGAGAACATCTCCCGCATTATTACGGAATAAAACTTATGGAAAAGTTATCAAATAAACAGTTAACACTCAGTATATTCATTCTCTTTACTTCTTTGTTTCTTATCAATCCTTACGCGCTTGCTTATCAGGTTCAGCCTATGTCTGCTGAAATAAAACCTGTTGGAAAGCAATCACAGTATTCTCTTCGTGTTGATAATACCGATTCATTTCCTGTTTCATTAGAATTTATTCCATGGCTCGTTACTCAAGATGAGTTTGGTAAAAACACCTTATCTCCTGCAGATAATGATTTACTCGTTATACCTATGACAGCGGTTGTTCAGCCAGGAAAGTCACAAACTATTATGGTTCGTTACTTAGGTGAGCCTGTGATAGAGCAATCACAAACTTATTCTATCGAGATTAACCAAGTTACTGTCGCGATGGAAGATGTTTCAGCGTCTGAACTTGGGATCGCATTTAACTTTAAAACGATGCTGAATGTTACGCCTGATGATTCAAAGGCTGAGTTAAACGCAAAGTCTTTTCAATCTCACGGAGATACCTGGAACATTGAAGTTGTCAATAGTGGTAACCGCTTTGCAAAAATTACTGAAATGGAGTGGGTCGTTTCAGATGGTAATCATTCAGTGACGTTAGATCGCGACAATATTAAGAACTTTGTTGTAGGCAAGATGGTGATGCCTAATGCGTCTCGAATTTTTACAGTCAGTCAAATAGATAAAATTGATATGGGTAATGCCAGCGTAAAAATTAAATGGTTACAACAGTAATTGTCATCTCAAGCATTTCAAAAATAGGTCATTGATCTAGATAATACAAGAGCAGTAATAATGAACCCTAAACGGAGTGATGAGATGATTAACCTTAATACGTTTTCCACCTCAATCACTTTTTTATGCTTGGTGATATTACTGTTTATGACGAGTCACTCATTCGCATTAGAAATATCCCCACTGACACTTGAGTTAAAGTCAGACTCCAGGCCTCAATATCAACAAATTTTTGTTAGAAACCCTTCAAATAAGACGGTTCCTGTTGAAATAAATTTAAACAAAATTGTATTTAATCCTGCTTCAACAGGTAATTCCTTTTCGCTGTTAGCTGTAGAAAATGATAGTGAGTTATTGGTTTTTCCCCCTGCATTAGTGTTAGAGCCAGGAGAAGTAAAGTCAGTAAGAGTTCAATGGATAGGGACACATGCTGTGAAGCAGTCAGTAAGTTATTTCGTGCGCTTTAGTCAACCGAGTTTATCGCTGCCTATGTCAGAGGAAAATTCTCAGGAAAATACGCAAAGTGGAGTTAAGGTTTTTGTGCATTTCAATGCTGTTGTTCATTTGAGTGCTAATGATTTGTTAGCTGATTTAGCCGTTGTTGAAGGTTCAATAGCGTTCCATGAACAAGAACACAAGCTAGTTTTTGATGTGAAAAATAATGGTCAGCGCTACAGTTATTTAAAACCATACCATTTAGCAGTAGTAAACTCAGATGGCTCGACTACTCCATTACTAAATGAAGCCGCTTTTAGCCAGTTAGGGGATATATTCTTTCCTCCTCAAATGATTAAAAAGGTATCTATTCCCTATGAAAAATTATGGGTTCAAGGTACTAAACTCAAAATCAATAATTCAAAAAGAGATTAGGAATGTTTAAGTCATCCGTTATCTCAATTTTAATCATGTTGCTTTGTTTATTAACTACATCAGTTATGGGCTCTGAAATAATAAACCCCACAGGTCGAGATATTACCTTAACGAGTTTATTAAGGTTGCATGATACTGTGATTGGTGAAGTTGAAGTGACTATAACCAAAGAACAGCTCATTTTAATGCCTGCAGAAGCAACAATCACATTGCTTAATGCAACTTTATCGGATGAGGTTCTGAGTTCACTGTCTGAGCAACAGTTAGATGGCATGATTAGCCAAGCTATGTTTACCAAGCTAAATATAGGGTTGAGCTTTGAAATGTCTTCGCTGGAGTTAGTGCTTGATGCAAACTCTGAAGATTTAAAAGTAGGGCAAATTGATTTTGGAGATAAACCAACACAACGTTCATTTTTAACGCCCTCCTTATTCAGCGGCTATATTAATTTATCTGCTGGAGCTTCAAGACTCGAGAATAACACTCCAGAGAATGATGTGGGTGTGCAGTATAGTCACACACTCGATGCTGGCTTCAATTATGAGCGTGCAGTATTAGAATATGAGTCTATTTATAATGATTATCAAAATCAAAAAGGACTCTATTCAAGGCAAGGAACCCGAATCAATTATGATTTTCCTGAGCAAGGAACACGACTGACCATCGGAGATTTCTATTCCACTGGTGCTACTTTTCAAGATGGAGGCGACATGCTAGGGATAGGGATTGCTAGGGATTTTTCTCTTATTCCAACCAAAAATGTTCGACCGACAGCAGCAAGACAATTCACCCTTCAACGTGCGTCTACTGTAGATCTACTGGTTGATGGTGTTGTGGTACGGCGATTAACCTTGGGTGCAGGTTCTTACAACTTACAAGATATTCCTTTAGCTGAAGGAGTCAGTGACTTAGAACTCATCATTACAGATGCATCAGGAAAAGAAGAAAGGATCAGTTTTTCTATCGCTACAGGGATGGATTTATTAAAAGAAGGTGAGTTTGAATATAATTTTAATGGCGGTATAAAAAGTAATATTAGTGATGCTGAACCAGAGTATGAACGAGAAAAATACCTTATTAATGGTGAATTAGAGTACGGCATAACCCCTGCTTATACATTAGGTGGTAACTTTCAGGTTGGGGATAACAGTTACCAATTAGGTCATAGGAGTTTATTTGCTACAGGTATTGGCATTTTTGATATTAAAACAACTTACAGTTATCAGGATGTGTTAGGTAAAGGACTTGCAGCAAGTGTTGGATATGACTTAATTGGTAGTGCGAGTACCGACAGTACTTTTGAGTTTAGTATTTATTACGATTATTACTCGCAATTTTTCATTGGTGCGAGGAATGATATTCTGGTTACACCAGAAGCCCCAATTAACGCTAATCAACATTTTTTGTCCAGCCGTATTAATTATACATTCAACCCGTTTTTAAAAGTTTCACTTACTGGCAATTATGTTCATGCTTATGATGACGCTCAACGCTACTGGACTTTGAGTCCTTCATTATCTGGTTCTATCTTTGATACAGGTGCGACTTGGAGTGCACGAGTTACCCACAAAGAGTTTTTAGACGATAGTAGCGAGTTTTCAGGGCTACTGACCTTGAGTTGGCCATTTGGTAGTGAATCTAGGGTTATTTCAAGCTATAAAACCGATAACAAAGAAATTAGTTCAGAATATTCTTACCGTAAAAATGTAGGTAACAGTGGCGGAATTTCTATGTTTGCTGGGGCCACTCACTCCGAAACTAATGATATTGATGGTGATGTCGGTATTGATTACGATGCTAATCGCTTTACCTTGAGGGCTCAACATGTCAGCCGTTATAGCGATTTCTCAGAAGATACCAATAATCATGTTACTCAAGCTAAGCTCGCTACAGGTATTGCGTTCTCTGGCGGTCAATTGGCTTTTGGTCGCCCAGTTAGAGAAAGTTTTGCAGTGATAAAGCAGCATAAAAGCATTGAAGATAACCGAACAGAAATTTCTCCTTCTTCAATGGGCGCTAGAGCATATAGTGATGGGCTAGGCCCAATACTTATCCCAGATCTTGCTGCATACAGTGAACAAGTTATCTCTTATGAGGTTGAAGATTTACCTGCTGGGTATGATTTAGGTGCGGGTGTTTTTCCTGTCTACCCAGGCAATGGTCAAGGTTACAACTTACAAATTGGTTCAGAGGCAGCAATTACCTTGATGGGGACACTGCTTGATAAAGAAACTCAGCAACCGATTACATTAGTCGCAGGAAAAGCGGCTTTGATCGGGCGTGATGATCTTGAACCATTACAATTTTTTACGAATAGAACGGGTCGTTTTGCTATTTCCGGTGTAAGGCCTGGCACATATAAGATTAAATTAAATACACCTACACCACGATACTTCGAACTGGTTATTGATGAAGATAGCAGCGCGTTATTGCGCTTAGGGAAACTCTATGTCGATTAAGCAATTTAAAAATTTTAATCTGTTATTGGTATGTTTTTCATATCTATGTTGTCCGGTCGCGGCTTTAGCATGCACTGCGAAGATTCAATCATTAGACCTTCAAGCTGGAAGTTATGATGATTACGATGTTTTTACTTCAGAAGCATATGGGTTAACTCAACAATATGAAGCCAAGGTGCTTTTTTCAGATGTCGTAGAAGGGGAGGAATGTCTGTTTTATTTTTCGGCATCTACTTTTGATTCAACAACTAAATTAACTTCCTTAAAGAATGAAAGTTTATTTTTTGAGCCAGTTCCTCAGTCATTAGACAGTGGCGTGCAGAATAATCGATGGTTTGGCAAAGTGTCACCCGCAAGTGACCGCTTTAGATTTCAATTACGCTTTCCAAGTCATCAATTTGGTACATATGGTAACTATGACGCATTATTGGAAGCTAAACTTCATCAATTACCTGACGGTGGTCAGGTAATTGATGAACTGCAACAGTTGATTGCCGCTTCTATTGAACAGGCTGCACAAGTGAGCTTTTATGGCGTATCAGATAATACCTATCATCTTGATCTTGGTTATTTATCAACAGGGAAAGTAATCAATGCTGCACCTAATTTATTTGTCAAAAGTACGACTGACTATTCTTTATCTTTTGAATCTATGAATAAGGGTGTCTTGAAACATCAAAATCAACAAAGCCAATGGGATATTGATTATCAGCTTACATTGAACAATATTGAGATAGATTTATCTCATAATGAAAATCAATTTTATGCTAACTCAGCAACGGTAAGTCAAGGTGAGCGTCTACCTCTGAAAATTGTCATTGGCGAGACCGAAGATAAATTAGGTGGTATATATACTGATGAAATACATATATATATTAGTCCTGGCGGTTTTGCAGAATAAAACTTTGCTTACTGTAAGTTCTCTTTGACCCAACTCATTGCTTGCAGTCTATTTTTTACATCAATTTTTTTAAAGACTTTATATAAATGAGATTTCACAGTATGTTCGCTTACGAAAAGAATATCAGCTATTTCAATATTGGATTTGCAAGTTGGTAGTAATGCCAATACATCAAGCTCTCGAGATGTGAGTGCCGTTGTTGGTTGTGCGGATGGTTTAAAGTCAGTTCTATAGTGTTGCAAAAGCTCTGTCATGACACTACGTGGCAACCAGTATTCTCCATTGAGAATTTTTTCCATACCAATAATAAACTCTTTAAGAGGGGTATTATTGGCAAAAACGCCACAGCAATTAGGCCATCTTAAGATTTTTTGTTTGTCATGGAAATCATCAGTATTGAGCAGAATTGTTGAAATGTTGCCAGTGTTAGAGGCTAGAATATTTTGCCAGTGAAGGGTTTCGTCTTCATCTAAGTTATTGACATCAATTAATAACAAGCTGTTTTCAGGGCACGATTGAGCCAAAAGCAATTCACATTTTGAGATACGAACTACTTGGTTAAGGTTATCTTTAATAAATTGGCTTAATATTCTATTTTGAATATTGTCGGAGCCCAGCAAGGTTAAGGTATAGATAGTCATAGTCTTAATTTTGTATTTCACTAAGTATCATAGATTAGTCGAATGAGTCATATCCTCTATAAGTGTTAAATTACCAACAGAAGTTATATCCTCTAACCTAAGAGTGATTATAGTTGTTTTTTTGAGCTAAAAATATCTTATTTATATTAAATTACCATGATACTTAGGGAAAAAAATAAACCTAGATAGACTTTGTTTATGTAGGGTACGCTTTACCTAGCCAACTATCCTTGGAAAAGCTATAATTTGCGCCATTTTTATCATGCTAGGGCAAAGTAACTCATGTCAGCTCACACAGTCGAGGTCGATAAACGTCGTACCTTCGCGATTATTTCGCATCCAGATGCCGGTAAGACCACTATTACCGAAAAGGTACTTTTATTCGGACAAGCTATTCAAACTGCAGGTACCGTTAAAGGCCGTGGCTCTAAGCAACATGCTAAGTCAGATTGGATGGAAATGGAGAAAGATCGTGGTATTTCTATCACGACCTCTGTCATGCAGTTCCCATATAGCGATTGTCTGGTAAATTTACTTGATACTCCCGGTCACGAAGATTTCTCAGAAGATACTTACCGTACCTTAACTGCTGTTGACTCATGTTTGATGGTCATTGACTCCGCTAAAGGTGTCGAAGACCGAACCCGTAAGCTAATGGAAGTGACCCGTTTACGTGACACGCCGATTGTGACCTTCATGAACAAATGTGACCGTGATATTCGCGATCCTATGGAAGTGATGGATGAAGTTGAAAATGAGCTGAAAATTGCCTGCGCTCCGATCACTTGGCCTATTGGCTGTGGTAAATCATTCAAAGGTATTTACCATATTCACCGTGATGAAGCTGTTTTGTATCAGTCTGGCTTAGGTCATATGATCCAAGAAGTGCGCACAGTGAAAGGCATTGATAATCCAGAACTAGATGTTGCAATTGGCAGTGAGCTTGCTGAAATCTTACGTGAAGAGCTTGAACTTGTTGTGGGTGCTTCTCATGAGTTCGATTTAGATGCGTTTCTTAGCGGAAAATTATCACCAGTATTTTTTGGTACTGCATTAGGTAACTTTGGTGTTGACCATGTATTAGATGGCTTAACAGAGTGGGCTCCTAAACCACAACCGCGTGCGACTGAAGCAAAAGTGATTCAAGCTGAAGATGAAAAATTCAGTGGCTTTGTATTTAAAATTCAAGCGAATATGGACCCAAAGCATCGTGACCGTGTGGCATTTATGCGTATTGTTTCTGGTAAATACCAGAAAGGCATGAAGATGCATCATGTACGTGCCGGTAAAGATGTTCGTATTTCAGATGCATTGACCTTTGTTGCAGGTGATCGTGAGCAAGTTGAAGAAGCTTATCCAGGTGACATCATTGGTTTACATAACCACGGCACTATTCAAATTGGTGACACTTTCTCTCAAGGTGAGAAGCTTAAGTTTACCGGTATTCCTAACTTTGCTCCGGAAATGTTCCGTCGTATTCGCTTGAAAGATCCATTAAAACAAAAGCAATTACTGAAGGGCTTAGTGCAACTTGCTGAAGAAGGTGCAGTTCAAGTCTTTAGACCACTTGATACCAATGATCTTATTGTTGGCGCTGTAGGTGTACTACAATTTGAAGTCGTTGTTGGTCGTCTTAAAAGTGAATATAACGTAGAAGCAATCTATGAAGGCATCAGTGTCTCGACTGCTCGCTGGGTATATTGTAAAGATGAGCGTAAATTAGAAGAATTCCGTCGTAAGTGTAGTACTAACCTTGCACTAGATGGTGGTGATAACCTAACTTATATTGCGCCAACCATGGTAAACCTTAATTTATCAATGGAACGTTATCCTGATATTGAATTTGCTAAGACTCGTGAGAACTAAGCATTAATTCAATATTGGTATAATTTTAAAGGCGGGTAACCGCCTTTTTTATTGCCTGAATTTTAATAAGTGAGCCAATAGCCAATAAATGTATGCCATCAGTTTTTCTAAGGGAGCGATATGCCATTGAACACAAATAAAACTCTGATTTTATTGCGCTACCTTTTCTTACCTTGGAAGGCTTATATTCGCTGGTGTGACAAGATGGGGCTGACGCTAGAGAATAAAAGAAGTTGTGCCCCTCGAATTGAAGAGCCCCAGCTGAATGTTGATGTTCTTGCTTACATGAAAAAAAATCGAATAAAACCTGAAAGAACCCAATTGGATTGTAATAACAATGATGAGGGGACTGAGTCTTTGAAGGAGAACCTGCATGATTGATACTCATGCACACCTTGACCTTGAGGATTTTGATCATGATCGCGATACGTTATTTAACGAAATGCGAGATCATGGCATTACTAACGCAATCATACCCGGTATTAGTGAAACGCAATGGTGCAAACAAATTGCGATTGCCGCTGAATTTAATTGCTACTACGCCTTAGGCATTCACCCTTGGTATGTCCCTAACAATATTGATGATTCATTAACTTTATTAGAACAAAAAATAATCGAACATAAAGATAATGCTCGTTTTGTTGCGCTCGGCGAGTGTGGTCTTGATAAATTAAAGCCACACTTTCCTATGCAATTAGAGTTACTTTCTGGGCAGTTAACAATGTCTGTCAGGTTTCATCTTCCTGTCATATTGCATGCGGTAAAATGTCATCAAGAGTTAATTGAATTATTAATCCGTAACCCCAACCCTCGAGGCGGTGTGATACATGGTTTTTATGGTGGGCCTGAGCTAGCAAAGCGCTATATTGATTTAGGATATAAATTGGGAATAGGGGGATTATTGATGAACCCTAATGCTAAAAAATTACGCAAAACGATCACAGAAATAGACATCAAACATTTCTTAATTGAAACAGACTCACCGAGTATGACGCCATATAATGCACTTGAAAAACGAAATACGCCGCTTCATTTGCCAAAGTTCGTTTCAGAGATCGCAAATTTACAGAAAAAAACAACTGTTTCTATTTTAGAACGATTGAATAAAAACGCCTCCCAACTGTTTGAGCTGTAATTCTTTTTTTTTAAACACAGTTATTAATTAATATTAATGTTGCATAAGATCCTGAAATTAAACTCTAAAAGTATGATCTAATCCACGATTTTCATCTGCTCCTCAGTTATAATCATTAACGGAAAATAGGTGAGTTAACAACAAATATACAAATCGTTAACATAAATAAGGGTGATGATTAATGGATATACTAATGAGTCTAGTAGGTGTGGTTACCATACTAGCAATCGGTTATGCACTATCAAATAATAGAAAAGCAATTAATGTTCGTACTGTTGGTGGCGCTTTAGCTATCCAAGCGTTCTTTGCTGGTTTTGTTCTATATGTTCCAGTGGGTAAAGACATCTTAAAAGGTGTTTCTGATGCTGTTTCTAGCGTTATTGGCTATGCACAAAGTGGTATTAACTTTTTATTCGGCGATTTAGCCCAATTTAAAGTTGGTTTCATTTTCGCTGTTAACGTTTTACCAGTTATCGTATTCTTCTCTTCTCTAATTGCAGTTCTATACTACTTAGGCATTATGCAGTGGATCATCCGTATTATCGGTGGTGGTTTACAAAAAGCATTAGGCACAAGCCGTACTGAGTCTATGTCTGCTACTGCTAACATCTTCGTTGGTCAAACAGAAGCGCCTCTAGTTGTACGTCCATTTATCGCGACAATGACTAACTCTGAATTATTCGCAATCATGGTTGGTGGTCTTGCATCAATCGCGGGTTCAGTATTAGCTGGTTACGCACAGATGGGTGTACCAATTGAGTACTTAGTTGCTGCATCATTCATGGCTGCTCCTGGTGGTCTTATGATGGCTAAACTAATGCATCCTGAAACTGAAGAAGCTAAGAACGAAATGTCTGAGCTTCCTGAAGATCCTGACAAGCCAGCTAACGTTTTAGACGCTGCTGCTGCAGGTGCTTCATCAGGTATGCATTTAGCGCTTAACGTAGGTGCGATGTTAATCGCATTCGTTGGTCTAATTGCAATGATCAACGGTATCATCGGTGGTGTTACTGGTTGGTTTGGTCTTGAAGGTATTACTTTAGAACTTATTCTAGGTTACATCTTTATGCCTTTAGCATTCTTAATCGGTGTACCTTGGAACGAAGCACTTGTTGCCGGTTCATTCATCGGTCAAAAGATTGTTGTTAACGAATTCGTTGCATACCTTAACTTTGCTCCTTACTTACTTGATGCATCAGCTGAAGGTTACCAAGTAGTAGCAGAAACGGGTCTGATGATGACTGACAGAACCAAAGCGATTATCTCTTTCGCACTTTGTGGTTTTGCTAACTTATCTTCAATTGCGATTCTATTAGGTGGTTTAGGTGCTATGGCTCCTAGCCGTCGTCATGACTTAGCTAGACTAGGTATCCGTGCTGTTATGGCCGGTTCACTAGCTAACTTAATGAGCGCAACTCTAGCAGGTCTATTCTTAGCGATTTAATCCTAAGATAGGTTTGACTATGAGCTCATTAAAAGCCGTTATTACTCAGGTAATAACGGCTTTTTTTTGTGTATTTTAGCTAACTTTAACCAAAGTTTAATCTGTTTTTATTTTGTCTGGCATGTCAGTTGCTATGACAAGTTAGTAGTGATTTATATTGATTTAGTCAAAAATTGCAGTTTATTAGACATAAACGTTCTAAGTTGTTAGTGAAAAGTAGAGATATTGTTCACATTTTGGGATTAAGTATTCGTATTTTTACCAATTCTTATTGAGCTTTTATTCATTAGATGTACAATGCAAACGTTTATAAAAATCGCCACCCTCGAAGGTGGTAATAAATATATCAATGGGGTTGATAATGAAAAACGTTAAAACTTTAGCTTTAGCTGCTACAACTATCGCTGCAATGTCTGCACCTGCTATGGCTGCTGACAGAACTGATCTTCGTGCTGGTGATTACAGTTGGATGCAGTTCAATGCAATGTACGCAGTAAATGAACTTCCGCGTGATGGTTCTACTGATAATGGCCATGATTACTTAGAAATGGAATTTGGTGGTCGCGCTGGTGTTGTTGATTTATACGGTTATGTTGATGTGTTCAACATCACAAACCGCGATTACGGTGATAAGAATAACGGCGCAAGCAAAATGTTCATGAAGTTTGCTCCTCGTTTCTCTTTAGACGCAATTACAGGTAAAGATTTATCATTTGGCCCTGTTC
This sequence comes from Shewanella sp. 2_MG-2023, assembly GCF_030548905.1. Lineage (NCBI taxonomy): Bacteria > Pseudomonadati > Pseudomonadota > Gammaproteobacteria > Alteromonadales > Shewanellaceae > Shewanella > Shewanella sp. 2_MG-2023. The sequence goes on along the minus strand of NZ_JAUOSO010000003.1, from coordinate 84,825 downwards.
AAGAAGTTTACATCTCTACTCTATTTAACTGGGGTGGCGGCGCTATCCGTGGTACAGATGTGAATGGTAATGAGACAAATGACGTAAACAACGCTTCTATTGGTATCGGTGCTGACGTTATGGTTCCATGGTTAGGTAAAACTGGCATGAACTTATACGGTTTTTACGACTTGAACCTAAAAGAGTGGAATGGTTACCAGTTCTCAGCTAACTGGTTCAAGCCAGTTATGAACTTTGATAATGGTTCTTTCGTATCATTCCAAGGTTACGTAGATTACCAATTTGGTGCTGATGAAAAGTACGGTAATGAATTTGTACCACAAACTACTAGTGGTGGTGCTGCATACTTCGGTCTGCACTGGCATTCAGATAACTACGCTGTAGGTTACGGTCTTAAAGCATACCAAGACGTTTACTTACTTGAAGATGGCGGCGGAATCGTTGGCCTAGAAACTACAGGTTTCGCACATTACTTCACTGCAACTTACAAGTTCTAAATTAAACTTGTAAGCGATTGGAGCCACTGAAATAGTGGCTCCAAATTTATTCTTAAATATCCAAAAAAATCTTAAAATATGTTAGTCTTTACTTAAGTACATCGAAAAGTTTGTTAGAATGTATTTAAATAAATATTAACGTCCAAACAGTGGTTTATTTGAACTAACTTTTGATGATTTCGTCATATATGGTTCAACTTAATAGTTTGGATTGATTTGCGCGCTAAAAGGGATTTTTCGCGGAATGGATGGGACAATGTCATTGTTTCACCTCTTCCGGTCTTCAAGGATTCAAGTCGTGGTACTCGTTATCATATTGAATACTTAGTTCAGTAACTTATGAATTAATTTACTGGCAATGCTCGAAGGCCCGGCCTCACAATTAATCTACTGCCAGCTTTACGCATTGCCAAAACAAGATTTTATTAGGTTTTTGTTTCGGAGAGCAAACATGAGTGATTTAAAAAAAGCAGCACAATTAGGTATCTCTTTAATGGATTTAACGACATTAAATGACGATGACACTGATCAAAAAGTGATTGATTTATGCCACAAAGCTAACACAGCTGCTGGCCATACTGCTGCAATTTGTATTTACCCTCGTTTTATTCCAATAGCTCGTAAAACGTTAAATGAGCTGAATTGTGAAGATATCAAAATTGCAACAGTGACTAACTTCCCACATGGTAATGATGATATTGCAATTGCAGTATTAGAAACTCGCGCTGCTGTTGCTTATGGCGCAGACGAAGTTGATGTTGTTTTCCCATACCGCTCGCTGATGGCAGGAAATGAATCTTTAGGATTTGAACTTGTTAAAGCCTGTAAAGAAGCCTGTGGCGATGAAGCAATTTTAAAAGTCATCATTGAATCTGGCGAGCTTAAAGATCCAGCTCTTATCCGTAAAGCTTCAGAGCTTTCAATTGATGCTGGCGCAGACTTCATTAAAACATCAACAGGTAAAGTGCCTGTTAATGCAACGCTAGAAGCCGCTGAAATCATGCTGACAGTCATCAGTGAAAAGAACCGCAACGTTGGTTTTAAACCTGCAGGTGGCGTTCGTGATGCAGCGCAAACAGCTGAATTTTTAGGTGTCGCTGAGCGTTTACTTGGCGCGGACTGGATTAGCCCTGCAAGCTTTAGGTTCGGCGCTTCAAGCTTATTAACAAGCTTATTGCATACGCTTGAACTGTCTGATGCTCCTCAAGGCGCACAAGGCTACTAAATAGAGAGTGGCTAATTAAAGACTTCAAGTTGATTAATCTCGTCATTAGTTAGCCAAACTTGTTTTAACGGTTTTAATTGATAGCATCGATCACCATCGCATTCATGTGATTGGTGCCATCTTGTTAAGGCGGATTGTACAGACTCTAAATGATTAGGGCTTATACATGATGTTGGAGGAAATAGTATGTTTCTCGCTCAAGAAATTATTCGTAAAAAACGTAATGGTGAAGCTCTCAGCAAAGCTGAAATACAATTTTTTGTAGATGGTATTACTCAAAATACTGTCTCAGAAGGTCAAATTGCCGCTTTCGGTATGGCTGTTTACTTTCAAGATATGAACATGGATGAACGTATTGCCTTAACCACAGGCATGCGCGATTCTGGCACTGTATTAAACTGGGATTCATTGTCATTAAATGGCCCTATCATCGATAAGCACAGCACTGGCGGTGTGGGTGATGTTATTAGTTTAATGCTTGGCCCAATGGCTGCTGCCTGTGGCGGTTATGTGCCGATGATTTCAGGTCGTGGTTTAGGTCACACTGGCGGCACACTAGATAAATTCGATGCAATTCCTGGTTACCAAACCGAACCATCTAGTGAATTATTCCGTAAAGTTGTTAAAGAAGCGGGTGTGGCTATTATTGGCCAAACAGGTGATTTAGTCCCTGCTGATAAACGCTTTTATTCAATTCGAGATAATACCGCTACCGTTGAGTCAATCTCGCTTATTACCGCTTCTATTCTTTCTAAAAAACTCGCTGCAGGGCTTGATGCTTTAGCGATGGACGTTAAAGTCGGTAGCGGTGCATTCATGCCAACTTATGAAGCATCTGAAGAGCTTGCTCGCAGCATTACTGCGGTAGCGAACGGTGCAGGCACTAAGACGACCGCTCTACTCACAGACATGAACCAAGTGCTGGCGTCTTGTGCTGGTAATGCAGTAGAAGTGCGTGAAGCGATTAATTTCTTAACGGGTCAATACCGTAATCCACGTCTTTATGAAGTCACGATGGGTTTATGTGCTGAAATGCTGGTATTGGGTGGCATTGCCCAAAATGATGCTGATGCACGTAATAAGTTAAATACCGTATTAGATAACGGTAAAGCTGCTGAGATATTTGGTCGTATGGTATCAGGTCTTGGCGGGCCGACTGACTTTATCGAGTCATATGATAAATATTTACCTCATTCGCAAATCATTCGTCCTGTGTATGCAACCGAACAAGGTTTTGCCCATAGTATGGATACTCGTGAGTTAGGTTTAGCCGTTGTCACACTTGGTGGCGGACGCAGAAAGCCTGGTGACAAATTAGATTACAGTGTTGGCTTAACAGAAGTTTGTGCTTTAGGTGATCAGATTACACCTGATAAACCTATCGCCATGATACATGCACAATCTGAAGCGGCATTTGAAGAAGCTTCAGCCGCGGTACAAAAAGCGATTCACATTAAAGATTCAGCGCCAGAGAAAACGCCTGAAATTTATCGCTATATCCGCGCTTCAGATTTATAAGGGAGTGAGATTATGAAACGTACATTTATTATGATGTTGGATTCGTTCGGTGTAGGTGCTGCAACGGATGCTGATAAATTTGGTGATGTTGGTTCAGATACTTTTGGCCATATTGCTCAAGCATGTGCCGAAGGTAAAGCGGATATTGGTCGTCAAGGACCATTAAAGCTACCTAACTTAGCCAAGCTTGGCTTAGGCCATGCAGGTTTTGAAAGCACGGGTAAATTTGCTGATGCGTTTGGCGATAATGTCGAGGTTATCGGCGCCTATGGTCATGCTGATGAACTAAGCTCTGGTAAAGATACACCGAGTGGTCATTGGGAAATGGCGGGTGTACCTGTGCTATATGAATGGGGTTACTTTTCTGACTTAACAAACTCATTCCCACAAGAGTTAACTGATAAAATCTTAGCTCGTGCTGGTTTAACAGAGTTTTTAGGCAATTGCCACGCATCAGGTACTACAATACTTGAAGAGCTTGGTGAAGAACACATGCGTTCTGGTAAGCCAATTTTTTACACTTCTGCTGATTCGGTATTTCAAATTGCCTGTCATGAAGAAACTTTTGGTTTAGAAAACCTTTATCGTTTGTGTGAAATCACTCGTGAAGAGTTAGAGCCTTATAATATTGGCCGTGTAATTGCGCGTCCATTTGTGGGTACTGGCCCTGATGATTTCGCTAGAACAGGCAACCGTCATGACTATGCGGTATTACCGCCTGCTCCAACAGTATTAGATAAACTTAAAGATGCCGGTGGTGAAGTGGTGAGTATTGGTAAGATTGCCGATATTTATGCCAACAGCGGTATTACGCAAAAGTTTAAGGCCACTGGGCTTGAAGAGTTATTTGATGCAACGCTTGAACAAGTTAAGCGTGCAGGTGATAACACTATCGTGTTCACCAATTTTGTTGATTTTGACTCTCATTATGGCCATCGTCGTGATATAGCAGGTTATGCCAAAGCGTTAGAGTATTTTGACCAACGCTTACCTGAACTATTGGCCTTGCTGAATCCTGAAGATTTGATTGTATTTACAGCGGATCATGGTTGCGACCCAAGCTGGCAAGGTACTGAGCATACTCGTGAGCGAGTGCCTGTGTTGGCATTAGGCGCTGGTTTAGCTGCAGGTTCATTAGGTCGTCGTAATAGTTTTGCTGATATAGGTCAGTCAATTGCGAGTTACTTTGAGCTTGAGCCAATGGAATATGGTGAATCTTTCATTTAACAATGAAACTTACTGTCTTCTAACGATATTATTGTTAATAAATATAGTAGAATCGGTTTGAGTAATTAAGGGGATGACTTAATTACTCATTTTAAAGATTTAAGATAAAAATATAGGGGTTTTTCATGGCTACACCACATATTAATGCTGTTGACGGTGCTTTTGGCGAAACAGTTTTATTCCCAGGCGATCCATTACGTGCAAAATACATTGCTGAAACGTTCTTAGAAAACGTTGAGCTAGTGACTGATGTTCGTAACATGTTTGGCTACACTGGTACTTATAAAGGGACTCGCATCTCTGTTATGGGTTCAGGTATGGGTATTCCTTCTTGTTCAATCTATGCTCATGAGTTAATCAAAGAATACGGTGTTAAAAACCTGATTCGTGTTGGTACTTGTGGCGCGATTAGCACTGACGTAAAAGTACGTGACGTAATTATTGGTATGGGTGCTTGTACTGACTCACAAGCCAACCGTTTACGTTTCAAAGGTCAAGACTTTGCTGCTATTGCAGATTATGGCCTAATGAGCGCTGTTGTTGATTCAGCTAAAGCTCATGGTACTAACATCCGTGTTGGTAACGTTTTCTCTGCTGATTTATTCTACACTCCAGATCCTTCTATGTTCGACACAATGGAAAAAATGGGTGTTTTAGGCGTCGAAATGGAAGCTGCTGGCCTTTATGGCGTAGCACACGAACTTGGTGCTAAAGCATTATGTGTCGTAACTGTTTCTGACCACATCAGAACTGGCGAAAAGACCTCTTCTGACGAGCGTCAAACTACGTTCAATGACATGATTGTTATGACATTGGATGCAGCAATTACTCTTTAATGTAGAGTCTTTGCTCACTAAAAAGGGATAACGTCAGCGTTATCCCTTTTTTGATGTCTCTTTTTAAGCTATACCCTGATACTTAGCTAAAGTTTGTATCCTATCCAACTTAATACAGGCTATTGAGTTTTAGATTTATTCTTACTGCTGGTATCTTCAGCTTGTTCTTCTTTGATGTCAGATAGCTCTTTAAACTCTAGTTTTACTGCTTCGTCTTGGCTAATGTCATTCTTGTCAAAGCCACTGTCATTTAAGTCACTGTCGTTTAAGTCAGCTTCATTTAAGTCAGCTTCATTAAAGCCGCTGTTATTAAAGTCAGTGTCATTTAGCTCATCTTCAGCGGTATTTTCAATCATACTATTTTGTAGCAAGTTGCTATTTTTGCGCCCTTGCTTAGCTCTGGTTTTACGGCGATCAAAGTCTGCACGTTTAAAAGATAAGGCTCTTGAAAGTAATAAGCCGATAATGCCCGCTACAATCAACATTGTTTGCTGCAACTTCATATTTTCTTGATACAAGGTTTTAATTTCGTCAAAGAAAATGCGCAGATTTAACCGAACCTCAATATAACCTAAGTTATTTTCGCCCTGAAGCACGTTTTCAATCAGTGGCGGGTAAGGGGAGAGAAGTTGCTTAAGTTCCTTGTCATCGGCGTCGAAGTCATCTTCTGAAACAGATTGAGCAAAGGCGAGTCTAACGCCTTGGGCATCATATATATTAACTGACATGACTTTAGGGTCATCAATCAGTGCATTAGCAAGCCATTGAAGCTGTTCATCATTTTGCAAAAACATTGCTGGCGCAGCTCCGTTAGCAGCCTGTTGCGCTAGCAGCCTTGCCATGATCTGGGTTTGCGAATTAAGCAATTGCTGGCCGTTATTGAGACTGGATTTCCACAGGTGTGTTAGCCCTATCAGCAAAATAATCGCCAGGATGATTTGAATTAGCCTACTGATTTTTTGACTTTTCTTAAGACCTTTAACAAAAATCACTTTAATCCTTGGTATTTTTTCTATTTAATTAATACTAATCGAAATATTTAATAGTAGATAGTCGCAATCATTGAGGAAATGCAGTCGATGGAAAGTCAGAAAAATATACAAGCTTTAACTTGGTTATTCTCAGGGTTTGATGCGTCTTTTACTCATAGTGATATAACACTGACTCGTTATTTTGAAGATGAGTTTATTAATAATATTCAGATAAAACAGCCGCATCGATTTCGGGTGATATTTGATGAGTCGGCATTTGATGGGATTAGTCAGTGGTTTGAAGGTTTAGAACAAGATTGTTCTATTGCGGTGTTAATGCGCCACAACAGCCTGAAAGGAGTTGAGATTGCTTCATCTTCTCGATTAACCCAATTAATTGAACAGTTTCCTGCTGACATAAATGCCGAGATACTTGAAGTGACTCAAGCATTACCAAGCTTTTTTAAGCCGGGCTTATTGGTCATGGATATGGACTCAACGGCGATTCAAATTGAATGCATAGATGAACTTGCAGCAATGGCGGGTGTGGGCGATGCTGTTTCAGAAGTCACAGAAAGAGCAATGCAGGGTGAGTTGGACTTTGAAGAAAGTCTGCGATTGCGTGTCGGTAAACTTGCTGGTGCCAGTGAAGAGATTATAACGACACTATGTCAGAACTTGCCATTAATGCCAGGGCTTGAAAGCTTAGTTGCTGAGCTTAAACCTAATGATTGGAAGTTAGTATTAGCATCTGGCGGCTTTACGCCTTTTGTGGGCCACTTAAAAGATCTTTTAAAGCTTGATGCTGCTTATGCCAATGAGCTTGTGATAGAAGACGGCAAGTTAACGGGTGAAGTTACTGGTGAAGTGGTAGATGCGCAATATAAAGCCGATGTGATTGATAAAAGCTGCGCATCGTGGCAAATAGCGGCAGGTCAACGAATGGCAATTGGTGATGGCGCAAATGATATCCCAATGGTTAATGCAGCAGACTTTGGGGTCGCTTTTCATGCTAAACCTAAACTGCTTGCGGCCGCTGATGCCAGTATTCAAAAACTAGACTTACGTTGTTTAGTGTTTTACTTACAAGGCTAAGCTATTCAATAAACTAGACAATAAACTAAACAATAAACTGAACTTGTCGCGATGGTGCTTTTTATTGTGATGAGGTTTGCTTGGCAATGAGTTTGTTAGGAAAACTGGTGTGCTCTTGCTGGTGAAGTCGCTCTCTAGCATGAGCGACTTATTCAAATAGATTTGATTAAATCTATTTGGCTGATTAGATTTATTACTCTAATTTACTTGTAATTAACACTCGCTGTGTTTACCGTGGTTATATTCATGATGACGGATATATCAAGACTTGTATGCAGCACTCTCATTACCTTCCTTACCGAAATGGAAAACTTCATCTTCGCCATATCAAAGCAAGCCCTTTATCTCAGCCGGGTAGCGATAGTCGTACCCCCATCTTGATGCTTCATGGTGCTATGTCTAATGGGCGCGTTTTTTATAGCCCTTCAGGTAAAGGATTAGGCTGTTATCTTGCTGAGCAAGGCTATGATGTTTATGTACTGGATACAGCGGGTAGAGGGGCGAGCGAGCCAAGAATTGATGCTGATTATCACATGGGACAAACAGAAGTGATTCTAGAGCAGTTGCCCATTGCCCACACGTTCGTGCTGCAGCATGCTAAAGCACAAAAGGTGCATTGGTGTGCCCATTCATGGGGTGGGGTGTTAATGGCTAGTAGTTATATTCGTTTAGCTGCTTTGCGCGATCAAGTGGCGTCATTTGTTACATTCGGTAGTAAAAGAACCATTAAAGTGTCGTCATTTAGAAAAACCATGATGGTAGATTTGTTTTGGAATCGCCTCGCGCCGCTAATGACTAAGTATCAAGGCTATCTTGCAGCCGATAAGTATCGCCTGGGAATGGATAATGAAAGCCGGTTATCGTTATTGCAAACTATTGATTGGGTTAGAGGTGACTGGGTTGATGCAGAAGATCAGTTTAATTATAGCGAGGCGGTACAAAATATTAAGTGGCCGAAAAGCTGGTTTATTGCAGGTAAAAAAGACTTTGTACTGGGTAATCCATCAGACGTTAAAGACATGATGAGTGAGTGTGGACTGGAGCATGCTGACTATACTTTGCTTGCCAAGGATAAAGGCTTCAAACAGGATTACACCCACGCAGGAATGCTCACCGATAAATCTGCTGTGACAGATCACTTTCCGCTCGTGAGTGATTGGTATAACCGTTTTTAGTTTTAAAAGGCTTTATGCAGAGCTTAGCTACACTTAGAAATCGTTAAGTCTAATTATTAACTGAATTTTCTATATGTAGCTCAGGGAAGCGAACCTCTACTTCAGCGGTAATATCTAATAGTTCTCCGCTGCCGATGACCTGCCATAGGCGCTCTTCAAGCTGCTTAGCTCTATGTTTTGCATGGATAGTGATATATTCCATTTCACGTCGTATATAGCTCATATCGGTTTTTTCTGTAGCACCGAAGTAAACGCGTAATGCCATAAAACGTCCAACTGATTGGGCATGGTGAATGAAACTAATTTGTGCATTGCGACTATTAAAATCATTCATCAGTTGCGACTGAATATTAATAGCACCTCTTCCTTGACGAGATATTTGCATGAATATTTCAAAGTATTCCACACCATCAATAGGCTTCATGGCTCTGATAGGGTCGATAATGTGCTGTTTAAACTGGGCTTCATCAAATAATGGTGTGAGGTTAAAGCTAAGTGGTTGCGTCGAACCTGCAGCAAAAAGGTGGCTAATTTCATCGTTTTTAGTACCAATACCAATACAAGCCAGTTGTGCCGATTTTTTGGTTTTTTCAACGAAATAAGGCACACCAACAAGTTGTCTTAATAGTAAATTTTTCATTCCGTCAGCGAGCTCTTTAAGCTCACCTTCATCATCCGATAGTTGCTCAAACTTATCTCGGTTGTGGTTAATAAGCTTATTGATAAACTCAACACCAGCATGAGGCTCGTGGCCAACGATGGCTGATAAATGTAATGTTTGATGATTATTACGACTACGGATTAATTGATATGGCAGGTTCTTTAATTCTGTTTTACCCGCGATAGCTTGCAGCTTTGGAAAGTGTAGACTGACTTCAGCAGGACTTGTAAATTGAGTATTATCTTCAAGGGTAAACTGCAAACCTCGAGTGGATATATCATGGGTTATACCACGGCTCTTTTTGCCTTCTTGCTCAATTTCGATAATGGTTTTAAATGCAAAACGACCTTCTCTTCTACGCTCACTAAATGGCATAGATAAACGCTTAACGGTATTTTTTTTCAGTTTTAGCTGATTAAATATTTTAAGCGAATTGACGTTGTCGCCTTCATTAAACCATGCACGATAATTAGGCCTGACATCTTCATTAGTTAAATCAACGATCTGTAAGATATAACTAAACCTTGCCAATTGTTGTTCGGTCAATGCCGAATACTGGCTTTCATCGCCAGGAAGGGTAGAGGTTTTATAATTTAATTTATGATCAACCTTTTGTTGCGCGACCTTATAGATCCGCCAGCTCTCTTTTGCTGCGCCAAACCCAAAGAATAGCTGCATGGCATTATGTTGTTTCAGCTCATGCAATGAAGCTGAAAAATACTGGGTCACACCTTTGGCTTGGTGGGTAAAGCAAAAGAATAAACTGTGGTCAGTTTCTTCGGGGTATTTAAGTAGGTTAACTAATCGATTATTGGTCAACATGCTGGGGAGTTGACTCACTTCTTTTTCGTCAAGAAAATACTGCAAAATGGGTTGGTTGCCACGACTTAGCAGCTTGTGACTGATAAAAGGCTTACCGTCAGCTACTGATATATACAGCGGCATGTGTGCCAGCATAGGCAAGTAGTGACGCTCAAAACCTAATCCCGTAGCATTAACGATGACATCATTAACATCCACTTTATACCGAAACTTATAGCCACGGATAAGTTGGGTGAGCACTTTATCTAATTCAACGCTATCACCCATGCGCCGTAAACGCATAATAGCGCTGTCATCTTTATTCTGGATATCGACAATTTGATAGTCGACACCGTTTTGCAGGTCTTCAAAAAAGAATTCTTCGTTAAGTTCTAATAGCTTAATTCGCAGTGGTTTGTCTTGGTCAAAGCGATGCTTAGCTGGCAGTCGAACTCTGGCTCCACCAACGGATAGATCTAAGCTCGCACCGATAACGTCTGCACCGCCATCTTGAGAAGCTGAGATACGAATAGAGTAGTTCATTCGTTCTTCACTGCGATTAAAGTAACTTCCCATGACAACACCAGGTACCACTAACTCTGAACTCTCTATGGCAGGTTCTTGCTTATTTAGGCGTAATTGTTCTTTGCGATGTCTATGTTCATTAAGTACGTGCTCATAAACACCGATTGTGTACTTGTTACGATAAATTTGTAGTGCTTGGGCTAATGAAGCTTTTGCAGGCTCATCAAGAAAGTGACGCTGTTTAGCCACGCTGACTTCTTCGCAGTGCAATTCTGTTTTATCGCGTAAATCAATTATTCGGGTACATATAGCAGAAAGGCGATTCAGTTCCATTTTGAGCAAAAATCGAGTCGAATTAGATTCGTCGATAGTCAGCTTTTCAAAGACATCTTTGAAATCTGGTTCCATCAGTAGCGGTTTGAGTTGTTCTATTAGCTGACTATGGTCTTCTATGCTCATTGGCTCTTTTCAGTTTTGGTGCGAGAACTAGGTGCTAAATATAAGTCTGACTGGTAGTCTTATCGGCTAGCGAAATACTTACTTTATACAAATTTAATTTATGTGTCTGTTAAAGCAAGTAATAAAACTATTAAAATACCATTTTAATGTGGCTTGGTTGATTATTGACCTAAAACTCTTCTTTTGATTAATTTAATGACAGTGAAGCATGGCAAAGAATAAAACAGCGTTTGTGTGTAATGAATGTGGGCAAGACTTTCCTCGTTGGCAAGGACAATGTAGTGCATGCCAAGAATGGAATACGATTTCAGAGGTGCGTATTGCTGCTGTGAAATCATCATCAACTTCTGTTGCTGGCTATGCTGGCTCTGTAGGTGGAGGCTCTAAAAAATTAGCCGAGGTTGAAGAGTTTGAAGCGCAAAAGCGATTAACCGGGATTGGCGAACTCGATAGAGTATTATGTGGCGGGTTAACGACGGGTTCAGTGAATATTATTTCTGGCGATCCTGGCGCAGGTAAAACAACGCTTTTATCTGATTTGATTGCACGTATGTCTCAAGTTATGCCATCGCTTTATTGTACTGCTGAAGAGTCACTATCGCAGTTTAAAAATCGTGTGAATCGCTTAAAGCTTAATTATAACGAAGATAACTTATATCTAATGGCGGAAACCAATGTTGAAGCCATTATTGCAGAGTTAGAAGCCAAGCAAATTAAGTTTGCTGTTATTGACTCTATCCAAGCAGTGGTCTCAGACTTAGCCAATGGTAGTCCAGGTTCACCATCACAAGTTAAAAGCAGTGCCCAAGCGTTAACTCAATACTGTAAACAAAATAACGTCACCATGTTTTTGGTTGCCCATGTTAACAAAAATAATGAAACCGCAGGGCCGCAAACCTTAATTCATATTGTCGATTGTCTCACCCATATTGAATGCAATGACGGCCAGATAAGAACCTTAAGGGCTAATAAAAACCGTTTTGGCGATGTCGATACTGTCGGTATTTTTAAGATGACAGAGCGCGGTATGATAAGTGTCGATAACCCCAGTGAAATATTTCTTTCGGGCTCGAGTACTGAGTCACCTGGAGCCGCAATTACCTGTATTCGAAAGGGTAACCGTAATTTATTGTTAGAGATTCAATGTTTGACCACTGAAACTGAAGGCGAGTTTCCACAGCGTGTCTGTGTTGGGTTGAACATGAACCGAATAAAAATGCTCACAGGGGTGCTTCGAAAGCATACCCGTACCAAAATCTTTCATGATACTTACTTTAACCTTGTGGGTGGTTTGAAAATTGATGAGTCAGAGACCTGTATCGATTTAGCACTTGTGACAGCATTATTAAGCAGTCTGAATGATTTTGTCGTACCACGAACCACTTGTATCATGGGTGAGTTAAGTTTAAATGGTGATGTCAGGCCAATTGATAGCGGTGTTCCAAGAGTTAAGGAAGCAGTGCAACATGGCTTTACCGAAATCTATATTCCTCATCGAAATTATCATAAGTCGATGGAAAACTTAGGGGCTAAAATTCACCCGATTAAAACGGTTCATGAATTACTTGAACTGATAAATTAATACACTTGTTTGAATTTTAACTAGGCAAGCGACATCAGAAACGATATTATTCCTTGCCTAATTATTGTACCCGTTAGGACGTGAGCTTTTGTTGTCTAAATCATATTTGATCTTGTTACAGCATGTTCAGCACATGCTCTTTAGGGGGAGCAAGCAATTGTGATGACATAGCAATTGAGAAAACGAATACTCGTGAAGGGATACTTTACTAATGGATTATGATGTTGTTGCTTAACTTTAAATTATTGTTGATTGCGCTTATCTGCTTTTTTGTTACAGAAGCCTCTGCCAAATCCTCTTCTCCCCAAGTATTACGTTTATATCAAACTGATTACCATTTTCAGTATCATATTGAACTTCTTAAAATGGCACTTGATAAAACTGCCGCCGATTATCCTGAAGCAAGTTTGCAATTCACTGAGCAGGTCACTCAAGGTCGCGGTTTAAAAATGCTTGAGCAGGGTGAAGTCGATGTGGCTTTTCTAGCGTCCAGCAAACAGCGTGAACAAACCTTTATTCCGGTTAAAATTCCATTATTGAAAGGCTTACTTGGATACAGGCTTTTGTTAATTCATCAAGATAATCAACAAAAATTTCTCCAGGTAAAAAACACTCAAGACTTAGGTGAATCATTTGTCGCAGGCTTTGGCAGCCATTGGGCTGATATCGATGTATTACGTCATAATGCACTACCGACACAGGATATTGGCACTGCAAGTAGCTTACATCGAATGTTGCATGCCAAACGTTTCGATTACTTTCCTCGCGGAATCAATGAAGTATGGCAAGAGCAACAACGCATAAGTAGTAAGTTGCCGGAATTAATGATTGAACCGAATATTGCGCTTGTATATAACTTACCAGTGTATGTCTTTGTGAATAAAGAGCTACCAGAATTAGCTGAAAGAATTGAGAAAGGGCTGAATAAAGCCACGGATGATTTGTCTTTCCAAGAGTTATTTTTAAAGTATTACAGTGACTCTATTTTGAAAGCGAGGTTATCTGAGCGGCAAATTATTTACCTTGATAACCAAGATTACCCACAGACAGAACAAATAGATACGAGCTGGTGGTTATAGATAAGCTTAGTCATCTGCTGGACCTTTTGAGTTATATGCTCACAAGCTGAGCAAGCTCTCGTTGCAGTAATTCTTCATCGCCAATATTAAGTTCAATAATGCGTTTAAGGTGACTAATACTGTCTAGATCAATGTGCTGGCATTCAAGCCCTAAATGCTTGGCCTCTTTATGAACAAGGAGCGTGTCCATGCTTAGCACGATATCAGAGTCAGGTAATAAAAAGCTTAATGCCACTTTTTGCCCCTTTATTGCATCGAGTCCATCAGGTGTTGAAATTAAGGCACCCTTGATACTTAAATCTAGAATATCTGTACGATAGCTTTTATCTTCAATCTTGATTGAAGCTGTAGCCGCAAATAATGTACGTGTGAACTTTCTTCTTTCATCCATAAAACATTCCACCCACTTACTGAACTCACAAATTGTAGATGCTGAAGTAAACAGTCATCAGTAATTTGTTTTGATTTATAAAGAATACGCTATCTAAAAATGAATGCCAATAATGACTTAGTTAACGCGCTATGTTGGAACATAGTCATGAGGCAAATGGCTCGTTTGCCGCTTTATTGCAAACGTAAAAAAGGAGCCTAAGGCTCCTTTTTTGTCTGCTAATTATCTAAAGCAAGGTGTTTAGCTGATACTCAATTTGATTGTTGAGCTGAGTCAATTATGGCGTTAACCACTAAACTAACAAATGGCCACACAATGCAATCACTGGCAGTGTGACTAAAGTACGCAGAATAAATACCACAAACAACTCAAAGAAGTTTACTGGGATTTTACTGCCAATTAATAACGCGCCAACTTCACTCATATAAATTAGCTGAGTAACAGATAGGGCAGCAATCACAAAGCGGGTTAAGTCAGATTCAATAGAACTGGCTAAAATTGATGGTAAGAACATATCTGCAAAACCCACAACGATGGTGGTTGAAGCCACATCAGCTTCAGGTATTTGTAGCAGTTCAAGTAACGGGATAAATGGCATGCCTAAATAATCAAAAATAGGCGTATTTTCTGCTAAAACTAAGGCAACAGTACCAATGGCCATGACCACAGGAATAATACCAAACACCATATCGACGACATTCTTAACACCTTCTTGTAGAACATGTTTAACGCCACCAGCACGAGATGCTTTATTGAGTGCTTGCTCAAAGCCCCAAGACATTACCCCATGTCCCTGTGGGATCATTTCATCATCAGGGTGACGAGGCGTGTTATCTATGTATAAATCTTTTTTCCAGGATAAAGGAGGCAATTTAGGCACAATAATGGCCGCAACAAAACCTGCTAAACAAACCGTTAAGTAAAAAGGCACAAATAAATGTTCAAGCTGAACTTGTGAAATTACGACTAAACTAAAGGTAATTGACACAGCAGAGAAGGTCGTACCGATAACGGCAGCTTCACGTTCAGTGTATAAACGTGTTTCGTATTGTTTGTTGGTCATTAAAATACCAACGCTGCCATCACCTAACCAAGACGCCATACAATCGATAGCACTTCTTCCTGGTAAGTTGAAGATAGGACGCATTAGCTTGGTCAGCATAGTGCCGAAAAACTCTAATAAGCCAAAGTTCAGTAACAGAGGTAATAACATTCCAGCGAAAATGAATACGGAAAATAGCACTGGAAGAAGGTCGTTCAGTACTAATGCCCCAGTATCAGCAGAATAGATTGCCTCAGATCCGATTTCTAAATAGGTTAGTACAATAAATACAGCACCCAAAATACGTACGATTAACCAAAATGGCGACACGTTGAGTAGGGTATTCAAAAAGGCGCTTTCTTGAACCAGTTTAGGTTTAATGATTTTACAAAGTACCGATATGATTGCCATAAACACGACGATACAGGTGACAATCAGCGGTAAAATCTCGGCAAATTGGCTCTGAACCGCTTTAGACATGATAGCAATTGGAATCGTAATTGCGTCGTTATAGCTTATCGGTGTCATGAATAATAACAAACCGATCAGTGACGGAATGATAAAGGTCAGTATTGTCTTTATGTTATGTTTTTGTTTTTCTTGAGTCACTTTATATATGCCTTACCCATTGACCAAATTTTTATGGTTGATTATGTCTAACCGTCCGGTGGGGAAACTGCTGAATGTCCATTCAAAGATGCGTTAAGCGAGGCAAGGTTACCTGCTTATCTAGCCTATGTAAAACTATTCACTTTAACGAATAGTTATTGAGTTATTTTGCTTATCTATATTCTATAGCTTTTGTTGGTAAATGCACGTATTAATTCCTTTGTAATCATAATGTTGCGGTGTTGTTTTGTGTTGGTTTTGTGGGTGTTATTTAGGTTGGACGCGGTTATTTTAACTTTGAAGTGTTTTCAACTTCGGCAGATTTACGATATTTTATTAAATTAAGTTAGTAAACATTAGACGTGGATAGAGGTTTTATCAATTATGATTAAGTATGATAGAGCCGAATTTACAAGGAACTTACCTAGTTGTGATAATAAATAAAACGGAAAAGATTGCTAGATTAGCTTACCTATTTGGTTTGCTTGGTCTGTTCGGTCTTTTTCTGGGTATTGTAATATCGGTTTTAGTTGAATACATACAGTACGGTGATAAGTATAGTTTATTGCAGTTTTCTCTGAGTGAACTCGGTACTTATAATCGTTCATCCACTGCGATATTGATTAATGGCGGTTTGTTTTTTGGCAGTTTGAGTTTAACCATGAGCTGCATATTCGGTTTACAGATGAGCCAGCGATTAAGTGGTGGCTTATTATGGTTATCCTTAATTATCACGTTCATTTCTCTTGCGGCTATCGGCTTATTTCCTCTCAATGTGCATCATTTACACATCCAAGCTGTTTCTATTTATATCTACTTTGGATTTTTCAGCGCGGCTTTATGTATTATCGAATGTGCTATAAAACGAAAAGCCGCATTGAGCATGCCGTTTATATTCAGCGGTATTATTTTACTGATCCATGGCGCCATTTTATCCCATGAGTATTGGCGTGAAAGTCTAGGTGCTAAGCCCATATCTGATGGCATGTTGTTTCAAGCGATAGTGTCTCAATCACCTAAACCAGAAGTGTGGTGGTTATCAATCCTATTTTGGTGCAGTATTGTGATGATGTGGCTATGGATGTTGAGTATTTGCCGGTGGTATTTTCTACCCCACCGACAAATGAAGGCTAATTGATACTGTTGACGATTAAGCGCTTATTACACTTGCGCTAATCCAGCTTGACCGAACCAGTAGCCATTACATTGTTGAGTGTTAATATGACTGAAAGGCAGTTCGTATTTATCGTCAACCACATCATGAGATAGTGCGTTTGTTAGCTCATTGGCAAGATCAAGACATGCAAGACTACTTGGCGACACTCTAAAGTAATCGACCCCCATTTGCTGCATCGATATTATCTCTTGGGTCAAATCAATATTAGCAGCCGACTGAGTTTGTACACCATTTAACCTTAATAGCGCTTGTTGTTCTTGGGTTTGAGCTAAAATCCCTTTAGGGTGCTGCTGACAAATTGTTTCACAGTTATCTTTATTCAAACCAAAATGTTTTGCGGTAAAACAACGAGCCGAATGAGCGAGTGGAATATATCCATGGCCCATGACTTCGACTTCGAAGCTTGCCTTGGTTGGCTCACTAATGACACTTTCTAACCAAGCTTTTGATAATTCATAAGGCATGACAAACCGCTTCATACCCATGGTTTGTAAAATGTCTAAACTGGCACGATTATAGTTATTAATCGTAGGGCCGCAGATAAAAGGAATATTAGCTTGTCTAGCAAGTTGTACGGCTGCCATGTCATTGGCTTCAATACTAAACTCACCATTATCAATATGCTTTTTAAGTTCAGTTAATTCTGACTGTGCTTCAATTAAAGCCATAGTCGATAACACTACGTTTTTGCCATGGCTTTTGAGCATATGTGCCAATTCAAGGTAATCTTTGAATTTTAAAAAGCGGCGGCGACTGCATACTGTTTCACCAAGATAAACAGTATCAATCTGGCTATTCGCAGCCTGTTGATAGAAATCTTCAATAGAGGTCTTATCCCAGCAATAGCTTACTGGCGCGAGAGATATTTTCATTATTATTACCTTACTGCCATTGACGTTCGTATGCGCCTAACGTGGTGACTTGCCCTTCAGAAACTTTAGCGAGTACTTGATTCCATCTAGCTTGCTCTGTAAATGACTCAGGGTGTGTTAAAAAGCTATCAATCGCTTCTCGCCAAACTCGGGTGACTTGCTCTACATAGGCTGGGCTGCGCTGTCTTCCTTCAATCTTTAAAGACTTTATCCCTGCTGATGCTAATTGTGGCAGTAAGCTAAGAGTATTAAGGCTTGTAGGTGACTCAAGTAAGTATTTGGCTTGTGTTTGATTTTCAGCGATATAACGACCTTTACACACAACTGGGTAACCTAATTGCTGATCAACATCAGAGGTATCAATGAGTACTTCATTTAAGCGTGTTAAGCATTTATCACCTTGTTCTTGCCATCTCACATGTTTTGCAGGAGAGCACGAACCACCCGTATTGGGTGATTGACCTGTGACATATGAAGATAAGTGACAACGGCCTTCGGCCATAATACATAGGCTGCCAAAGGCAAAAACTTCAAGATCAACGGTACTATTTTTAGCTAAGTCTTTAACTTGCTTTATGGATAGCACCCGTGGCAACACTGCTCGCTCAATATTGAAAGCCTGCTGATAGAAGTCTAATGCGGCTAGATTGGTTGCACTGGCTTGAACTGACAGGTGCAAGGGTAAATGAGGGTAGCGTCGACTGGCGTAATCCAATAATGAGATATCGGCAGTGATCAGCGCATCCATCCCTATGTTGGCTGCTAAATCAATCGCTTGATACCAACGGGATTCTTCACCAGGTTTTGGGAAGGTGTTTAATGTTAAAAATACCTTTCTACCTTGGCTATGTGCCAGTTTAGTGGCTTGTTTTATTTGTTCAGGGGTGAAATTTAGTCCCGCGAATGAGCGGGCATTGGTATCATCTTTTAAACCAAGATAAACCGCATCTGCACCAGCTCTAAAAGCGGCTTTTAATGAAGCTAAATTTCCTGCAGGGCACAAGAGTTCCATTTTCTCTCTCTCAAATTGCTGTTGCAAGGGAGTGTAAAGTTGAATGACGTCACATGAATTGATTTGAAACAGGTTTCAATTGATAAAATGTGAGTAAACTAGCTTAAATTTAAATCTAGGCAGTGTAGGAGTTTTAATGTCTCTCGGTTTCTCAAGTAAGCTCGCGAAAAATGTACTTGGTTTAGCACCCAAAGTGGCCACTCAATCATTATCAATTGTTCCTGAAAAACTCAAAATGGATGTGTTAGCTAAGTTGCTAACATTGACGTTATCTGAGCAAATTAAGTTTGGCGAATTAGACTTTTTAAAAGGAAAGTGGGTTGCGATTTCAGTGCAAGACATCGGCTTACATTTTGAGCTCAGTTTTGATGGCCAATTATTATTACGTTCATTAACTAAGGCTGATGTTACATTTACTGCTAATGTTCCTGAGTTATTACTGGTTGCAGCAGCCAAAGAAGATCCTGATACCTTATTTTTTCAGCGCAAATTACGGATTGAAGGCGATACCGAGCTAGGCTTAGAAGTGAAGAACTTATTATTAGGTATCGAGTTAGAAGCCCTGCCTCAGCCTGTGAGAGTAAGCATTGAAAAATTAGCCATTACTTTGCAAACCTTGCAAAGCTATTCTGATGGCAGCAACACTGCAACTGCATAAAACGAACCAATCGATAAATGATAAATGATAAAATTTGAGCAATAAAAAGGCGCTATCTAAGCGCCTTTTTTTGTATCTAATGCTGGAGAAATTGTTTCGCCGTCAAGATTAATTGAGCGAGTTTAAGTTAAACCTTACCTGTAATGACTTGGTACTTATATTTAAGCTCTTCCGGCGTTTCTGCATGAGCAGGATCAGGATCAATACAATCAATCGGACAAACCGAAATACAAGTCGGCTTGTCATAATGCCCTACACATTCGGTACAAAGCGCAGGGTCTATCTCATATATTTCTTCACCCATAGTAATGGCTTCATTTGGGCACTCTGGCTCACACATGTCGCAATTAATACAGCTGTCGTCAATTAGTAATGCCATCTAGTTCATATACCTTATAAAATTCATCTGTAACAATTGCTTATGTATATTCCTTATAATGGTAAAAATTACCCTGTCCCGACTTTCAATGATTCATACAGCGGATTTTCATGCACTTAACCATGAATAATGACCTGAATGAAGACAAAGACTTAATAAGCGTTGAATGACTGCGCTGATCTAATGCGTTTTAACACGCTATAAATCTTTCAATCGATGATTATATCACACAGAGATAGCCCGCCTAGGGTTAAGCGAGAAATTCACCGGCTAGCGCATGTTTTGCAGTGGAGATTATCGCGACCACTGCTAATTCAATGAAAGGATTCATTTTTGAAGGGTTTGACCCTCTATTTCAGATTATGGAGTGAATGAGTTCGCTACTATTATGTAGCAATTATCATTTAGCTACTATGATTTAACTAAGCCCTCAGAACCACTTTTTGCTGACTTATCGAGAATAAAAAATGGAAGATAAAAGCCCAACCCAGCAACAGTATGATGATGTTTTATCATTTTCAGATCGATTACATCAATCAGGGTGCGCACCATACTCAGTGGCGAAATATACTCAGTCTTATGCGGCTCATCATCAGATAGATATCGCCATTGATGTTACTCCAACTAAAATTGTGACCATTTTCGAGCAACCCACTCAAAAAATGGTGATGCAAACTAAAAATCCACCGTCAGTCAATTTACGCAATTTGGTGGCAACCCTAAAGGCAATACACTCAAAAGAAAACTATCAAGGGGTGCCGAGTTACTCAAATTTTACTTTAGGCATTGCCAACCTATTACTGCCGCCTTGCTATTTGATGCTGGTGGGGAGCACGTATCTTGCGGCAATGATTTCGGTTTTTTTAGGGTTAATCGCCTGGTTAGCTCAACTAATGTGCACCGGGCAGCGAGCAATGCTGGTTGAGTTCATTGTGGCGTTTATTGCCAGTTTTGTGGTGGGGATATTAGCCGCTCAATTTCCTGAGTTACCGGTGTTAGCTTTATGCATCTCATCCATTGTGCTGTTTATTCCAGGACTTACTGTCACCAATGGTTTAGCTAGTCTTGCCTTAAATGACTTTCGCTCAGGCATAGAGTTATTGGCCCAAAGTAGTTTGGTGGTAATAAAAATATTCATTGGCGTGGTGATGGGCTTAGGCTTATCAAACTTGCTTGTCGGCCATGTAGCCGCTGCGCCATTTATTAATGAAATCCCTTTAGGTTTGCATATTCTGGCGTTAATTGGCATATCGGTTGCGATTGGACTGATTTTTAATGCCAGTTGGCAAGACATTATTATTGGCCTGCCCGCTGCTGCAGTTGGCATGTGGGGGCCACATTGGTTTACCTCTGATTGGGTTATCGGCACTTGGATTAGCACCATGATTATCACTTTTTATGGGCTGTTAGCCGGTAAAGCACGTAAAGTGCCTGCGTTAGTGTATATTATCCAAGGGGTGATCATTTTAGTGCCAGGAAGCCGGATCATCGTTGGTGCCAGTGAGTCATTCTTTGCCACTGCAATATTGCCTATCCCCAGTATTGGTATGTCAGCATTATTGATGTTTTGTTCGATTATGGCAGGGCAGATCATGGTTTATTCTATTTTCAATGACCGCTTTTTGTTTAACCATAAACGCAACTAATCGATATTAATTGAGAAAAACTAAACACATGAAAAAAGCGCCTAATGGCGCTTTTTAGTTGTCATGTTTTGTCGACGTTTTTTGATTATCGATTAGACTGTCACATCGCGACGAATTGCTCTGCCAGGCTTAGCATCCATAAGCAATTGTCCCTTATCAATAATCGATTGGCCATTGACTAGTACATGCTGCATACCCACTGAAAGCTTATTGGGCTCAGTAAATGAGGCCATATCTTTAAAGCTATTGAGATCAAATACCACTATGTCAGCATCTTTACCCACTTGCATACGGCCTTTGTTACGCATTTGCGGCACAGCATCTTCGATGATATGAC
Organism: Shewanella sp. 2_MG-2023; assembly: GCF_030548905.1. NCBI lineage: Bacteria > Pseudomonadati > Pseudomonadota > Gammaproteobacteria > Alteromonadales > Shewanellaceae > Shewanella > Shewanella sp. 2_MG-2023. The sequence goes on along the minus strand of NZ_JAUOSO010000003.1, from coordinate 63,051 downwards.
ACGCATTGAGGCTGGTGCGCTTCATTGCCTCGACTAAATTGACTTCTTTATACTCAACCACGTATTTATTTACAAAGCGGGCAAAACACCCGACCGAGCGGGGGTGAGCAAAAGCATCGTTAGGCAATGGCCATACATCACCTTCAATCAATTTACCTTTGCTGTCCATCCACGGCATGGCATCAGAGGCAATAGCGGCGTTAGGAAACAACACCGAACGCTTCATCATGCGTAAGTCTTCTTTACTGTCGTCAGGCTTTAAGAAGTGAATAACGATCACTTCACCAGGGTTGGTTTTTCGTAGTTCATCGATTTTGGTTTGGGTCATAGGTACGCCATTGGCTTCCATGTAACTTGCATCGGGAACGCCAAAGCGGTCAATCCATTCTGGGCCAGCAAATAAGGCCGCGCCCACAGGTGTTGAGCCTGCGCCATAGGGGTAAGCTTCAGTGGTAATCGGCAAACCAGAATCAACAGCTTCTTGCACTAGGTCGGCGCAATCATCAATGTCTCGCACCGAGGTACTGTTGAGGTGACAAATATGCATATGTGCCCCAGTGGTGGCGGCTAAACTGATTAACTCTTGATAGGCTTCAAAGCTTGATCTGGGCTCCATGCCGTTGGCATAACGTACATGGGTGAAGGTCGGTACATCAAAACTTTTGGCCAGTTTAGCTAAGCCGTAATACTCTTTATGGCCATAGGCGGGAGCATAACCGCCATTAATACCAATCCCTAAACCACCTTCTTTTAAGCCTTGTTCAACATCAGACAATATCGTATTTAGCTGTGCGTCGGTGGCGAGATCATTTTGCCAATTTTTTAAACTAAAGGCATTCTGAAACCAAGTAATGGTGCCATCTGCGGGCGAAATTTCACTTTCAATTGCCATAATGCGGGCATAGGTCCAAGCTACTGAGGTGCCGTAGTTTATTGGGCGACCTTCTTTAGCGGTGTCATCATAATACTTACCAATGGGTAATAGGCCTGATTCCAACTCAAGGGCGGTGGTGACACCATCGAAGGCTTGAGCTCTGGCTGCGGGTAATTGTTGTCCATGGGCGTGAAGGTCGATAAAGCCTGGGGCAACCACAAGCCCGCTGGCATCAATGACTTTTTTACCTGTGAGCTTTTCTGTCGATATAGCGGCAATTTTGTCGTCTTTAATGCCTACATTGCGTACGGCATCTAAACCCGTTTCGGCATCAATGACACGGCCATTAGTAATCACTACATCAAACGGGCCTGTTTGATTTGGCATTAACTCTGGCTTTTGTGGACCCTTGTTAGTTTCTGCTGTGGCAGTCGATGAAAGTGTTATTGCAGCGGCGCCAATAGCCAGTTTTTTCATGGTATCGCGCTTGGTTTGATCAACTTCAGCGGTTAATTTGTCATCTTGATTTAACTCGGACATCATTTGCTCCTTTCTCGCCAATATCCTTGATTATCATGCTATTAATTATCAGCCAAGCATTTACAGCTTGTCATTAACAGCTTTAGTGGGCCGTTTACTGCATAGTCGTTTTATATTTAAACCACTAAGCTAGCTAACTTTTCACGCATTATTTTTTCGTCCATGCCACCTTTGGGGGCAATAAAGACTAAACGGGTTGCTCTTGCTTCATCGTGTTCCCACGGCTCGCCAACAGTGACATTGGCGCGTTGGCCAGTACATTGAAATATACAGCGATGATCAGGTCGATCAGATAAATTTAAAATACCTTTCATGCGGTAGGCATCGACTGAAAACTGCTGTAATAGCGGATAGAGGCTTTGTAAAGACAGCGGCTTGTCGGTTTCGAAGCTAAAAGTATCAAAGCTGTGGTTTACATGGTCATGATGGTTGCATTGGCTGTGGTCATGGTCTGCACCTTGGTGCTGACAAGTATGCTCATGGCTAAGTTTTACTAACCGCTCAGGTACATCAAATAAAATCGGTAGTGCGACGTTTCCAAACTCCATTTCAACCAGTTTGGCAAAAGGGGCTTGGGTTTGGCACCATGCTTTAACTTTTTCCAGCTGCTCAGTTGCCACTAAATCAACTTTATTAACTAACACGATATCGGCGACTTGTATTTGTTGCTCTGACAAGCTGGCCATTGAACCTTCTAAACTTAAAATATTCTCAGCATCGATAGTGGTGATAATCGCGTTCAATGGCGCGTGTGCTTGTAGTTCAGGATCTTCAAATTGCAATGCCACTTCTTTAGGTTCGGCAATACCTGAGGTTTCAACAATAATATGATCAGGGCGCTCTTCAAGTGCCAGTATGCGCATCACTGAGACCACTAAACCTTCGGCAAGATTGCAACACACACAGCCATTTTCGAGGCTAATCATATTGTCGCTTTGGGATTTTACTAGCTCTGCATCGACATTAATTGAACCAAAGTCATTTACGATAACGGCCATACGCATGCCATCGGCATTGGTTAGGATATGGTTTAACAGGGTGGTTTTCCCGGCACCTAAAAAACCCGCTAAAATGGTCACTGGAATAGGTTTTTTATTCATTGACGTTTCTCTATATGATTTACTTTTTAACGAAAAAGCTCGGTATTACCCGAGCTTTATGATTTTAGGCATAATGGTCATGCAACCACTGGATTACGAACTGCTAAGCCAGGATTTACATCTAAATGCAATTCACCATTTTCGATAATAGGTGTACCATTTACGATCACATGATGCATCCCTTCTGAGAGTGCATTAGGCGCATCAAAGGTCGCTAGCACTTTGATTTCGTCAAGTTTAAATAAGACTAAATCAGCATCTTTACCCACTTGAATACGGCCTTTGTTTTTCATTTGAGGAACACTGTTTTCTAATATTCGACACGCATTTAAGCTCGTACGCTCCATCGCTTCGAGTAGTGTAACTGCTTTGTATTCATTGAGGTATTTACTGATAAAGCGAGTAAAACAAGCAAGCGATCTTGGATGAGCAATAGCATCACTTGGTAATGGCCATACATTACCTTCGATTAATTGCCCCTTAGGATTCATCCATGGCATTGCATCGGATGCAATGGCTGCGCCTGGAAATAATACTGAGCGGTCCATTTTATGGCGATCGGATTTACTTTCATCAGGTTTTAAAAAGTGCATTACTACCACTGTACCTGGCGCATTTGCTTGAAGCTCAGTGACTTTTTCTTGTGTTAAGGCTTTACCATTTGCTTCCATGTAGCTTGCACTTGGCACTCCCCAGCGCTCTAGCCAATCATCACCGCGGAAAACTTCTGCGCCGATCACTGATGAACCAGCACCGTAAGGATAAGCTTCTGTTGTCACCGATAAGCCTGCATCAACCGCATCTTGAACTAAATCAGCACAATCTTCGATATCTTGCACTGAGGTGCTGTTAAGGTGACAAATATGCATGTGTGCACCGGTGGTTGCCGATAAACTGATCAGTTCTTGGTAGGCTTCAAAGCTTGATTTAGGCTCTGCGCTATTTAAGTAACGCACGTGGGTATAAGTAGGCATTTCATAGCGTTTAGCTAGCTTTGCTAATTCGTAGTACTCTTTATGGCCATAACCTGGTGCATAGCCAGCGTTAATACCAATGCCCAAACCTCCCTCTTTAAGGCCTTGCTCAACATAGTTTAAAATGGATTTAAGCTCATCTTTTGTCGCAAGGGTGTTTTGCCAGTTATTTTTAGAAAATGCTTGTTGAAACCAAACAATCGTACCGTCTGCTGGTGGCATTGTGGGCTCTTTTGCCGTGATACGAGCATAAGTCCATGCAACAGAGGCGCCGTAGTTAATAGGGCGGCCCTCTTTGGCTGTGTCATCATAGAATTTAGCAATAGGTAGCAACCCCGACTCCATTTCAAGAGCGGTGGTTACACCATCAAATGCTTGTGCTCGTGCAGCCGGAAGCTGTTGACCATGCGCGTGCATATCAATAAAGCCCGGCGCAACCACTAAGCCTGTGGCATCAATGACTTTTTTGCCTTGTAATTTATCTGTTGAAATGGCGGCAATACGATTGCCTTTAAGGCCGACGTTACGAATGGCATCTAATTTAGTTTCAGGGTCAATGACCCGGCCATTTTCAATAACAATATCAAATGGGCCCTTTTCATTGGCCATTAGCTTAATTTGCTGCTCAGTGAGTTTGTCTGATGCGGCTTGCAAAACTGAGGCAAATGGAAGCGCTGCAGTACCAACAGCACCCGCTGCAAGCTTAGTTAGCGTAGTACGCTTTGACTGGTCGACATTGTTAGTGGTTAAATCATTTAGCTTGGTATCGTCTTTCATTTTTTATCCTCATTTATTCATGCAATAAAAATAGTAAAAACTGGCAACATGTGAAACGGCAAGCACCATAAAAGCTACTTTAAACAGCTTTGCTCTAAATTTGGATAATGTACAGCACACTTTGATACTTTTGTTGCGCAATCGTGTCTTTGGGGGCGAATAATAAATATTTCAGGGCTTAGGGTTACGGCTTTGTTAGCTTCGGTTGCTCGTATCGCTTTGAGTTTGTTACTGATATTGCGTTAATGATAAAATTTTGCCGCTGTAAAACTTATTACTGATATTAATTAATAGCATAGATTAGAGGAACTCACATTTGAAGGGTCTAACCCTTCAAGTTTTGGCCAACCTTGGCCAATAATAAATAAATGATAGGTGATAACTGACTAAATGATAGGTCATGAGTTTTTATATGTAGTAGGCTGGATCTTGAGTGGGCGATAGAGTTGGGTAGGTGATAGAGTTGAGTAGGTGATAGAAGTTGAGTAGGTGATAGAAGTTGAGTGAAAGGTAGAGATTGAGTCAAAGGTAGAGATTGAGTCAAAGGTAGAGATTGAGTCAAAGGTAGAGATTGAGTCAAAGTGGTGGCTTGTATTGCATTGGCGGGTAAACACTTTCTCAACAGTCACAGTTATGGCCTAAAAGGCAATAACTGCAACAGCTGAAAACGGATAACCATCCCCTGGTTAGACTGACTTATGTAGCAGGTCTAGGTAACGGGTTCAATCGCTTGATGTGGATTGCGGCTATCTTGCCCTTGAGGCAGATTGCGCATTAAAATTGCTTTATCCAGCTCGACTTCTGCCGGCACAGCTAAGAATACAAAGTGCCCTGAACCTAACCCGGCTTCTACTGATTCACCTTTGCGATTAACTAATTCTGAAATGGTTAAGGTGATATTGCCTTGCGGGGTCATCAATTCAACACTGTCACCGACAGAGAACTTGTTCTTAACGTCAATTTCAGCTGCGCCGGCATCATTGCGTTTACCGGTAAATTCACCAACAAATTGTTGGGTATCACTGATTGAGTAGCCGTAATCATAGTTCTGGTATTCGTCATGAACGTGACGACGTAAGAAGCCTTCGGTATAACCACGATGCGCCAAGCCTTCAAGGTTATGCATTAGCGTGCGGTCAAAATCTTTACCTGCCACAGCATCCTCAATGGCTTGACGATATAACTGTGCGGTTCTCGCTACGTAATAAAAAGATTTAGTACGGCCTTCAATTTTTAATGAGTCGACACCCATTTTGGTTAAACGCTCAACGTGTTGAATGGCACGTAAATCTTTTGAGTTCATAATATAAGTACCATGCTCATCTTCATAAGCAGGCATATATTCGCCTGGGCGTCCTGGTTCTTGCAATAACACCACTTCACTTGATGGCTGACCTGCGCCCAATGTTGGCGGCGTCTCTAACTGCACACCATGTTGGTCAACAAGCCCTTGTGGGTTTACCGCAATAATGTCACCGGTTTCAGTTTGCTTGGCTTCATGGACATCGTACTTCCAACGACAAGCATTGGTGCAAGTGCCTTGGTTAGGGTCGCGCTTATTGATGTAACCAGAGAGTAAGCAACGGCCTGAGTAAGCCATACATAAGGCACCATGAACGAAGACTTCTAATTCAATATCAGGACATTGCTGACGAATCTCTTCAATTTCATCAAGAGAGAGTTCACGAGATAAAATAACGCGCTTAATACCTTGCTGCTGCCAGAATTTAACTGACGCCCAGTTAATCGCATTGGCTTGAACAGATAAATGCACGGTTTGATCTGGGAAGGCTTCACGAACCATCATGATAAGACCTGGGTCTGACATGATGACCGCATCGGGTTTCATATCTATCACTGGTGCCATATCGCGGATATAGGTTTTTAGCTTTGCATTATGTGGAGCAATGTTACTCACTACATATAGCTTTTTATTTAATGCATGCGCTTCTTGGATCCCCATCGCGAGGTTTTCCATTTTAAAGTCATTGTTTCTAACGCGTAAGCTATAGCGAGGTTGACCTGCATAAACCGCATCTGCACCATAGGCAAAGGCGTAACGCATGTTCTTTAATGTTCCTGCTGGAGACAATAGCTCTGGTCTAAACATAATCACTCTCAATTTGATGGAAATTCACGCATAGCGCGGGGGGCGGCATTTTACTTAAGTATGGTTGGTTAATGCAAATAATTCCTCTGTGATTGTGGGGTTTGTCTAAATTAAGGAAGGCTAAACAATTGACAAGCATTATAAAGATTAGTGCTTTTTCTTTATTCTAATAAATTACATAGCTGATATACTCCACACAAAGCAATAACAAAAAAACTACAGGCGGTATGCATGACAACGGAACACCAACTACTGGTCGGGCTATTAAAGAAGCTTAAAGATGACGCTCTTGTGCTTCCAACACTGCCTGAAGTGGCCATGCGGGTGCAGGAAGTTGTAGCGCAGCCAGACTCAAGTTTGAAGCAAGTTGGCGATATTATTGGCCAAGATGCTGCTATTTCAGCTCGTATTATTAAAGTAGCTAACAGCGCCTTATATAGCCGAGGTAACAAAGCTGAAAATATCAGTGCAGCCGTGAATAGAATTGGTTTGATACAAATTAAATCTATCGTGACTTCTGTGGCACTTGAGCAGTTATTTATCTCAACCAATGAAATGGTCTGGGAAGTGATGGATGAAGTATGGCAAACCTCTATCGAGGTGACCGCATCTTCAGGGGCAATGTTAGCGATTTATAATAAGCGCAATCCAACTAAGAAGTTAGATCCTGAAACGTTAACACTTGCTGGCCTTGTTCATAATATTGGTGCGTTACCTGTGTTGTCGGAAGCTGAATCCAAGCCTGATGCATTTACCAGTATTGAACAATTACGTGGGTTAGTGCGGAAAATGCAAGGACCTATAGGGCGTGCAATTTTAAAAACATGGGATTTTGCCCCTGAGGTCATGGAGGTCGTAGAGCGTTGGGCTGATTTACATTACATGCCAGAGAATGTGACTTACTTAGACTTTATTCGCTCAGCGGCATATTACACTGGTGAATTAAGAGCAGGGGTGGAACTTGAGCAGCGTTTAGATATTTTCGCAACTCGTGGGCTACCTGTGACGCCAGAAGATTTAGAGAGTGATGAGTTTTTAGAAGTTTATCATTCCATTAAGCAAAGCTATCAATAAAAAAGCGATTACGTGTGTTAGTTAAAAGCGATACACTCGACTATTAACAATAACTTATATAAGGAGCGGTAAATTGTGTTAAGCATTGAAATTATCATTGTGCTTTTTATTGCACTTATTCTGTTATTAGGAGTTGTGTTAGGCGGTTATTTTCAGCAAGGAAAGTTTATTGCTGAATTAACCCAAACCTTAGAATCTAATTCTGCTGACCATTCACCATTAAATTTCAAACATACCCCAAGAGCATTTAAACCTCTAGTACGTAACCTGAATCTGTTTCAGCAAAGTAATCCTATTACTCTTGAGCGAGACAAGCTGACGGGTCTATCGAATCGGGTTGGCTTTAAACGAAAAATGTTTGCCAAAATGCCAGCGACAGAAGGGATGTTAGTGCTGGTGGATATCCAGCAGTTTCGGTTTGTGAATGATTTATTCGGCTTTATTTTTGGTGACCAGTTACTGAAATCTTTTGCCAGAAGAATTAAGCAGTTACCTAACCCCCCTCTGTTTGTCTCGCGTATGAACGGTAATGAGTTTTTACTGTTTTATCCTAAAGCCATTTCCATTTCTGAATTAAACTACGTCAAACAGCATCTACAAAAGTCGTTTGAGATCGAGCAAACCCCCATTAGCATTAAAGTTCAGTTAGGCGTACTTGAGTTACATGAGCACCATGCGGATGTGAGCTTGATGCTTCGAAGATTAGATTTAGCACTAAAAAAAGCCAAAATTAGCCACCAAGACATTGCCTTTTATAATCAAGATGATGATAAAGCGCAGTATCGCGAATTAATGATCATTAATAGTCTCCCTAAAAGTTTAAAGCAGAACCAGCTCCATATGGTTTATCAGCCTAAACTCGACATTAGCACGGGAAATTGCTCGCAAGTTGAAGCGTTAATTCGTTGGGAACATGAAGGTTTAGGTAATATTTCACCAACGGAATTTATCCCACTAGCTGAGCATACAGGCGTGATCAACTTAATCAGTCAGTGGGCATTAGAGCAGGTACTTCAGCAACAAGTTAAGTGGCTGCAGCAAGGGATTAATATAAAAGTCGCTGTTAACCTATCGACCAAAGATTTAGAGAATCAACACTTACCCATCGATATAAGTAATTTGCTGATGCAGTATAAGGTGCCAGCAGAGAACTTGATGATTGAAATTACTGAAAGTGCCTTGATGCTTGATTTAGCTCGAACCATTGAGACGCTAAAAGAAATTAGAGAGTTAGGAGTTAAAATTGCTATTGATGACTTTGGTACTGGCCACTCTTCATTAGCCTACTTACGTCACTTACCCATCGATGAAGTTAAAATTGATAAAGCTTTCTTAGATGATTTTAATTGTGATTTACAAGCGAACAAAATCGTCAAAACAAGTATTGATTTAGCTAAAAGCCTTGGCTTTGATGTGACGGTAGAAGGGGTTGAAACCAAAGATGTTTTTGATACCTTGATTGAATTTGGTACTGATACCATTCAAGGTGAGTATGTGAGTAAACCTCTTATTGCCTCTGAATTAGAGCTGCGTTTCTCGCAGCTCATTCAAAAACCTTTTGTGACAGCTCCAATCACCCATTAATCGATTTATTGAGCTTATATCATCAAAGTTATTAACGTCATTTAGCGTAATTTATCTTAATTTTAGCTAAAATTTTCAGTGAGTTGTTCAATTAACTTGATTGGCATTGGTGCCATTTGACGCTGCTGATTCATGCAAACCATTTCAATGGTTGCTGTCACCGCAGGCTTCTTCGCATTAGGGCGCCAAATCTCTTGCTGCCACACAGTGCGGTATTTACTTTCAAAGTAATATTTAGTTCTGACATCGATAATATCCGCAAACTCAACCCCATCATGGCAAAGCATATCTGTTCGATAAACTGCAAACCCTAGTTGCTGCTCTTGCCATAAAATATTGAGCACATTAGCGCCAATGACATGTTCTCTGGCCCGTTCAAAATACTTTAAGAAGTTGGGATGATATACCACCCCTGAAAAGTCAGTATCTTCGTAATATATTTGCACAGGGAAATGGAAGGTAGGGCTGTATTCAATTGTTTTTTTAGTCATCATCATTGCAATGTCAGAATTTATTAATACTATTGTCGCTTATTTGAGTCGGTTTCTATAGCGCTAATTAATAAGGATTGTTGTCATTCAACCTCATCAGACCACAGCCGCGAGTTTTGGTGGCTTAGTTTAGATGACTTAGTTTAGGCTGCGTCTATTGACGAGGATTTCGCTAGCTGTTGGCTCGGTTACCGCAGGGCTAAATAAATATCCCTGACCAGTCAGGCAGCCTAATTCAATAAGCTTGGCTCTTTGCAAGTCAGCTTCAATACCTTCTGCGACAATATCCATATTAAGCTCAATACCTAATTGAATGATATTTTTTAATACTATTTCAGTCGCTTGGTTGTCTAATAAATTTTTGAGAAAACCCTGATCAATTTTTAAGGTATCTATCGGGAAATGGGTAAGGTAATTTAATGATGAAAACCCCGTGCCAAAGTCATCTAAAGCAATTCGTACGTTGAGTTTCTTGAGTTGCTTAAGCACGACTTCAGCGGTGTCGAAGTTTTCAATCAATAAGGACTCGGTTATTTCTAATTCGAGTTTTTCAGCTGGAAACCCCGTTTGAGCTAAAATTTCGGCGATATGCTCACAAATATCTGGTTGAGAGAGTTGTATTGGCGATATATTGACTGAAATATTATCTTTTAATAATCCTTGTTGATGCCATTTTTGCCCATCCGTGCACGCTTGTAAAAGTACCCAATAGCCAATTTCAATAATTTGGCCATTGCTTTCAGCTTCAGGGATAAACTTCACTGGTGATATGAGCCCTTCCGTTGGGTGATACCATCTTAATAATGCCTCAAACGAACAGACTTCACCATTAACCATATTGACCTTAGGTTGATAGTGAACTTGAAACTGCTTATTGATGAGAGCATTTTTCAATTGCTGCTTAATGGTGGTTTTTTCAAGTAGTGCTTGTGATAACGACTCATTGAAAAAATAAGCGCCATTGCGGCCAGCATGTTTAGCGGCGTACATGGCTGTGTCTGCATGTTTTAACAATGTTTTACAGTCAACGCCATCTTCAGGGAAGCAGGCGACCCCTATGCTTGCTGAGCTCGTTATCCAGTGTTCCTTTATTTGATAACCTGTATTAATGCTGGAGCGGATCTGCTCAATAATATTGATGAGTTTAGCTTGAGTGCCAGGATGTTGAATAATGATAGCAAATTCATCCCCGCCTAATCTTGCCAGTAAATCCTCTTCTTTAAGGGTGTTTGATAAACGTTTACTGACTTCAATAATCAACTCATCGCCAATATCATGGCCCATAGTATCATTCACTTCTTTAAAATAATCTAAGTCTATGAACACGACTGCCGCAGGTTTTTGTATATCATTGACTGTTAATTCGAGTTTGGCATTAAAACGGAAACGATTTGATAGGCCAGTTAAACTGTCAAAGTTGGCTCGATTACTGAGTTCGGTAATTTTTTGATAACGGGTATATAGATAAAGAATCGCGAGGAAAGCACAAATAATGATTAAGATAATAATGGCGTAGGACCACCAAGCTTGTTTGACCTTAAAATCAAACGAAGCGACATTTGGACTCCAGCGACCATCACTATTACTGCCTTGGGCAACAAAAGAATAGTGACCTGCATTAAGGTTGGTGTAAGTCGCTGAGGTATGACTGCCTGCATAGATCCATTCGTCATCAAAACCCAATAATCGATAACGATATTGATTCCTATACGGGGCGGTAAAGTCCATTGATGCAAAGGAGAATTGGACAATATTTTGTTCATAGTCTAATTGAACATCACCGATTTTTTGGTTGCTGTTAGGGCCTAAAAACTGTTCATTGGCAATCAGCGCAGAAGTGATATGGACTTTGGGTTTGAAGCGATTACTTTTGATGGCTTTAGTGTTAATTTTATACAGGCCATTATTAGAGCCTAGGTATAAATTATCGTTTTTCATCGCTATCGCAGAATCAGTAAATGAGCTGCCTTTTTCGTTAGTCGCACTTGGGTACTGTGTTACTTCAAAGGTATCAATATTCATTTTGGCGAATTTGGATTGCGAAGTAACCCAGACAAAACCATCTCGATTACCGGTAACTCCTCTTAAGGTGTTGCTGGTAAACCCTTGCTCTTTATTGAAGTATTTAATTTCAACAGGATCTTGCCACATTTCTCCCATTTCGATACGTGCGAGGCCCAATCCTTGGGTGGCAACCCAAATATGGTTATTTTCATCTTGATAAAGTTTAACGGTTCTTATGTTTTCTGTTTCTGAGCCAAGCGATAAATGCTTAACCTCGAAAGTCTCAGGATTCACTCTGTAAATGGCATTGGTTGTTGCTAACCATAGCTCGCCATTATGGATAAATTGCTTATCAAAAGTGAAGTTGCCTCCTGCGGCATAAGAAAAGTCATGTTCTGTCAGTAGTTGCTGTTTAATTCCTTCTTGAGGATTAAACAGGATCAGCCCCACATCTAAGTAACCCGTGATCCAAACATCGCCGTTATTATCAGGCAGCGCCAAATAGAAAGGACTATTAGGGAAGTCATGAGGATTATCTAGCGCGTTACTATAGTGGGTTAAGGTTTCATTAAGTGTGTTAAATACCGACAAACCATTTGCACTGGCAATCCAGAGGTTTTCTTCATCGTCTTTAATTGCACTGTATGGCGACGAAATTGATGCGTCTTCAATTGGGTTTAATTTTATCGCTTCTGTTTTATCGCTGATGAGATTTATTTTTTCTGATGTTGTTACCCAGACATCTTTGCTTTTATCGGTATTAATCCAATAAGTGAAAGGGCTAGATAATTCAGGTGAAAATGGGTGGGGTCTAAAAATTCGAGTGCCATGCTTAAACGGGGAGTAGTACGATGCCCCCATTGTTGTGGCGAACCAAATGCCGCCTGATTGATCAATCTGCAATTCACCGACAATATTATCTGCAATAGAACTAGGGTTGTAGGCTTGATGTTGTAGGTGGGTATAGCTCATTGTGTCTAATGTGACTTTTGTAGCGCCTTTGTCATGGGCTAGCCAAAGGGTATTGTCATTTTCAAGGGTGAGGTCATATATCGTATTTGATATAATTTGATCGATAGAAGGGTTATTTTCATCGATTACATAGGCAACTACTTCCATGGTTTTAGGGTTGAAATCGATTAAACCTTGTTGATAAGTTCCTAACCAAACTTGCTCGTCAGATATCACTTCAACGGCATTGATTGATCCTGTCATAATCTTATTGGTATCAGGATCTAAAGATGTGACTATATCTAACCGCTGGGTGTCCATGTTGACTGTCGTGAGTCCATAGTCTGTAGCAACCCATAGTGTATCTTTGTAATCACTAAAAATACTGTAAATGGAAGTATCGTATTGCTGACCATCTTCGTCAAAAAGTGAAAAACCCGTGAAGGTGTTTGTTTGCGAATTATATAGACTAATTCCTGCACCTGTACCTATCCAGATATTGTCATGCTTATCTTCATATATTCGCGTTACCCAACTAGAGCCAAGATTATTTTGACTGGTCTGCATATTGTGCAAAACCATTTCATTAGCAGGTGTTAGCTGATTGAGTCCATCTTCAGTACCGATCCAAATATTGCCGGCTTTATCTTCATAAATATCGGTGACATAGTTGTTTGAGATGTGATTCTTTTCATTAGGCGAAAACTGAAAATGAGTGAAGTTGATACCATCGTATCGGCTTGCACCACTGTCAGTGCCAAACCACATATAACCGCTTCGTTGTTGGTGAATAGTAGTAATACTAGAGGAAAGTAAGCCATCACTTACATTGAGGGTTTCAAGCTGGAATTGCTCAGCGTAGGCTAGTGAAAATATGCCGAAATTGACACAAATAGCAATGATAAAGCTATGTAGGTTGCTTGCCCGTAGAAACATCAACTTCTCTGCTATTTAGGGTGATTACTATTACGTAATTGTTACATAAAAAAATGCTCTATGGAATCCTGTATAGCAGATGACTTTGTTCGAACTGGCTTTGTTAACTTGATGTTAACATCTGATTTTAAAAGAAATATTTTATAGTTAAATTTTTAATGATGATTTAAATACTATTCAATAGCTTAAGCAATATATCTTCAATGTTTGGACTCATATCATGCAAATTAAACCTGAAATTAACTAACAGAAAACTAGAGCAATAAGTTTGATTCGATCGGGATATGACTGCCTATCACATCCAGCAATGATTTCGCTGTAAGAGCAGCGACACTGATCACCTGTGTATCGCAAGCATATTTCTGCGCTACCTTTGCCATCAATAAATCAAAGTCACCGTCACCTGAAAGCAGAATGACCTTATCAACGTGCTCAGCATAATCTAAAACGTCGATGGTTATCCCGACATCCCAATCGCCTTTTGCACTGCCGTCACTACGTTGAATATAAGGTTTAAGTTTAACCTCAAAACCAATGTGCCTCAGTGCATCTTGAAATTTGACTTGGCCATCATCTGCTGGGGCGATGGCATAAGCAAAAGCATACTCTACTCGAGCTTGTTGGCTCAGCATTTTAAAAAGCGCACGATAATTAAACGAGCGACCATAAGCCTGTTTACAGGTGTAATAGATGTTTTGTACATCAACAAATACCGCGATTTTTTCCATTATTACACCTGTTATTCCGTTATAAATGCTGACTAGTCAGGGATTGCTCGGATCTCGTCGTTAGCAAACCTAAAATTCACTACGCGCTTTTTTGCTTTTGAAGTTCAATAGCATCATTGAGTTGTTGTTCAACAAACCCTGGAGAGTGAGTCGCACCAGATATCAATCGATACATGGCAGGGATCACTAATAAGGTCACTAGAGTAGCAAATGCCATTCCAAAGAACACTACTGTACCGACTGCAATTCGACTTTCTGACCCTGCACCTGTTGACATAATCAATGGGATTGCACCAATAAGGGTGGTAAATGCGGTCATTAGAATAGGTCTTAAACGTCTAGCTGAAGCATCAATAATAGCTTGCTCTAATTCAAGACCTTTGTCTCTAAGCTGGTTGGCAAACTCAACAATCAAGATACCGTTCTTAGTCACCATACCAATCAACATAATCATGCCGATTTGGCTGTAAATATTAAGGCCTTGCCCAGTTAGGTATAAGCCTAAGAATCCACCAAATATTCCCATTGGTACGGTAAACATAACCACTAATGGGTTAATAAAGCTCTCAAATTGCGCAGCAAGAACTAAATAAGCGACTAACAAGGCTAAGCCGAATACAATAAAGATGCTGCTTTGGTTTTCTTTAAAGTCTTTTGATTCACCGGTATATGACACTGTGATATCACTTGGCAGCATTTCAATGGCTTTAGCGTCAAGAAAATCTAATGCTTCACCTAAAGTATGTCCAGCGCCTAAGTTTGCTTTTAGAGTGATCGATTTTTGCTTATTAAGATGACTTAATTTTTGTGCTGAAGCGACTTCGTCAATTTGAGTAATGGTATCTAAGGTGATCAGCTGGCCTGTTGCTGTGCGCATATATATCTGACTTAAATCAGCGACGCTGTTAAAACTGTTTTCATCACCGCGAAGATAAACATCATATTCTTCACCGCGCTCAATAAAAGTCGTTTCACTGCGGCCACCTAGCATGATTTCCAAGGTGTCAGATACCTCTGTAACACTGACGCCAAGCTCTGCTGCACGTTCACGATCAACGGTGACCAATAACTCAGGTGTTGTTTCTGCATAGTCAAGATCTGCACCTTCTAATATTGGGCTTAAGTCGGCCTCAAGTTGCAGTTTTTGTGCCCAGTCAAATAGTTCGTTGTAGTCAGAACCACCTAAAACAAATTGCACTGGCTCGCTAGATTTACCTCTAAAACCAGGCAGCATAGGGCGAACCATCACATCGGGAATGCCTTCAAGAGACTTAGCTACAATACCGAGTGCCTGTTGGGCATTGATAGAGCGATCTTTCCATTCTTCTAATTGAATAATGACAAAGCCGGTTTGGTCACCAGCACGACCACCAAAAGCGGGCGCCTGAGTACTGAATGACTTAATAAGACCATTACCCAGCATCGGCATTAATCTTTGCTCTACAATGTCCATATTGGCAGCCATGCGATTATAACTGGTGCCTTCTGCGCCTTTGATGAAGGCAAAAATCACTCCACGGTCTTCTTGTGGGGCAAGTTGAGCTGGAACTTGATTCAATAACCAGCCACTACCTACAAGACAGGCAATAATCACAACAGGCGCCGCGAAACGGTATTGAACTGCCTTTGAGACGATAGCGCGGTATTGCTGCTCAAGCTTATCAAATACTCCATCAACCCAAAGGTTAAAACGGTTAGGTTTAACATTGGCTTTAAGTAATTTACTGCCAAGTACAGGGGTTAAGGTGAGGGCGATAAGCGAGGAAAATAGCACTGATACGGCCAGCATTACCGAAAACTCAGTAAATAGTAACCCGACCATGCCCTCCATAAAGGAAATAGGTAGAAATACCATTACTAGTACAGCAGTGGTTGCCATGACTGCAAACCCAACTTCGCGCGCGCCTTTGTAGGCCGCTAAAATTGGCGGTTCGCCTTTTTCAATATGATGGAAAATATTCTCGACGACGACAATGGCGTCATCTACGACTAAACCAATGGATAATATTAAGGCCATTAAGGTTAATAGGTTAATAGAAAAACCGAAGGTATTTGCTGCGATAAAGGCTGAAATAAGTGACACTGGCACTGTTACAGCTGGGATTAAGGTCGCACGTACTTGGCCAATGAAAATATATAACACTAAAATTACTAAAATGGCGGTGATAATAAGCGTGTTATAAACTTCATCAATTGAGCGAGAGATAAAAATGGTGGAGTCGTAATCGACCACTAAAGCTGTGCCATCAGGTAAAAAGTCTTGGATTCTATCCACTTCTTTATGGACTAATTTGGCTACATCAAGCGGGTTAGCATCAGACTGAGCAATAATGCCTAAACTGATGTTAGTGACACCATCACTTTTAAACGTTGAGTTTTCGTTCTCTGCACCAATAAATACATCTGCAACATCTTTTAAGTAAATAGGCGTACCGTCATCGGCAGTGCGAACCACTAAATATTCAAAATCGTCGGGGCTGTTATAAAGCCTTGCCGTTCTTACTGTCATTACAGTGGTGTCGTTACGTACTTCTCCACCTGGGGTTTCTACGTTTTCAGTATTAAGTGCTGAGACGATATCATTGGCCGAAACATTACGACCCGCCATTAGCTCAGGTTTTAGCTGTACGTACATTACCTTGTATAAGCCACCTGATAATGAAATTGAGCTCACACCTGTAATTAAATTAAAGCGATCTTCTAGTACTCGCTGAGAGTAATCCGTCAGCTGAGTTCTATCCATGGTGGATGAACTCAAGTTGACGTAAATAGACGGCTCCCCTGAGCCATTATCTTTTGATACGACAGGATCGTCTGCTTCATCAGGTAATCGGCGTTGAGCGCGCGCAACAGCGTCACGTACATCACTGACGCCTTCAGTTAAATCCCAGCCTAATAAAAAGGTCACTGTAATACGTGACATACCGTTGCGGGTGACAGATTCAATTTCATCAACGCCACTGATACCTGTAAGTTCATCCTCAATGGTAGTGGTGATCTGGCTTTCCATAATCGTTGCCGAAGCACCGCTATATGTGGTCATGACTGTAACGACAGGGCTTTCGACATCTGGCATTTCTCTCACTGATAATTTTGACAGTGAAACAAGGCCAAATACCCCTAATAGCAAACTCAGAACAATCGCAACAACAGGGCGTTTAACTGATACATCAGAAAGCCACATTAACTTTTCTCCTGTTTAACTTCAGCTGTTGGGTTACTCAAAGATCCTAAGATTGATCCATTTTCTGAATGCATGTCTGAATCAACAATTGAATCATCTTCTTCATGGGCTAGCTTTTCCGCAGTACCTTGTTGCTCTAATACGTCTACTGAGACGCCATCACGCATATTAACTAAACCTTGAACGACAACAATATCACCAACGCTTAACCCTTCAGAGATCAGGACTTCATTATCAATACGGGCGCCGAGATTGACTTCAGTGCGCTTAGCAATGTTTTGGCTATCAACAAGATACACAAATCTTTTGGTGCCAGAGTATTCAATGGCTTGAACTGGGATGACAGGTTCAGAAACCGCAGGGAAGCTAAGCGTGGCCGCCATCATCATGCCAGGTTTTAACTTGTTATCTGGATTAGCAAATTCTACTCGCACACGTAAGTTTAAGGTGTCTTGATTAATACGCGAATCAATTGCGACTATTTCACCGTTAAACTCATGAGATGGCCATGCACGGCTTTGTGCTGACACTTTCATACCATTAGATAATAATGATAAGTAATGCTCAGGAACTTGTAAGTCGAGTCTCATGGTTGAAAGGTTGTCAAAAGACAGTAATTCGGTACCGACAGAAATCATCTTGCCAACGCTAAAATCGATTAAGCCTGCAGAGCCTGAAAATGGGGCATTAAGTGAGTGGTAATCTAAATCAGCTTGGGCTGCAGCCAATCTTGCCGCAGCAATATCAACACTGGCACGTTGAGCATCAATTTCGGTTTGAGTAATGGCATTGCTTGAAATGAGTTTAAGGAATTCCTTTAACTTTCTTTTTTCATCAGCAAGATAAGCGGCTGCTTCAGCTGTTGCTGCTTTGGCTTTTGAATCGTCTAGCTGAACCATGACTTGTCCAGCTTGAATGTCTTGATCGGGTTTTATCAAAATGTCACTAATTTTTCCGGCAACTTGAGAAGAAATAAAAACAGATTGTTCAGCATCAAGTTTGCCAATTAACGACAGTGATTGTGATAGTTCATGTTGATCGACAATACCAGTCACAACAGGAATAGTTTTTTGGGCTTTTCCCTTTGCATGAGGCTTGGCTTTATCTGCTTGAGATAAACCACTAAAAGACACAACAGCAGCGATAAGACTGCTTACTATGATAAGAAATGCCAGTTTTTTCATTTTTTGACTCTAAGAAAGATCAACAGACCGATTGCTGAATTAGGGTCTATTTTAATGAAAAAAAGTCATATAAGGGTAAAGGAATGTAAAGCTAAACATATAAGATTGTAAGGAAACATGCTGATAACATAAGTGTTTATCAAAATGATCTTAAATGTTGTTTGCCGATCTTACTTGTTACCAAATATATACAGTTGAATCTTTTTTTTAGTCAATAAGTCGTGTTTGAAAGGTAATGAGTAATTTATTTTTTCCAATAAAAAAGCCACCTTTTAGATAAGGTGGCTCGATGCTAGTAACTGGTTTTTACAGTTTCTCAGAAGGCGTTGAATCAAAGCTTTTATTTTGCTCTGTCGTTGTTGGTTCAATTCCCATGAAGTACTCATACCCTTTGTCTTGTAGGGTCTTCTTAGGTTTATTTACAGTAGCGTTAGCTTGATTGTTAACTAAGCTAGGCTGCTTTGGCTTCATCTTCATGGTTTGCTTTTTATGCTCGTTATCAGGCAAAGTAACCATGTCACTATTATGAGAATTGCTATTAAAGTTATAGCTAAACACACCGTTGCCCTGAATAAACTCAACACTGGATTTATCTTCAGAATGATAAGAAGCTAAAATGCCATGTTGGCCTAATGGCACTTCATGAAACAGTTCACGACCAGTACCAATTTTAACCCCATCTATAAACCAATCGGCAGCAACATTACTGACCAAGGTTATCATCGCAGATTTGAGCCCAAGTTGTTCATTGATTAATGAGTCGATTTTACTGTTATAAGATGGTTTGAATGCCATTTTAATTTTGTAATTTAAATTGCCACTCATATTCATGCTGGCATCAACAACATCGTAGGACAACAGCACACTTCGTTCATTTAAAAACGGGTCGGTTTTAATTGTATTGGTCACAATGTAATTTTCTGAGTCTTTTAAACAATCGTTAATAGACTGAAACTTAGAACATAAAGTTGAACCATCTAAATCGACAGATTGCACAGTATCTGGCTTAGATACATCTGCAATAACACGTTTGGTTATTTCACTTTTGAGTGCGGCTAGCTGTTCGTCTTTATTAGTACGAGTACTGTTGATGATATCGTACTCAGCCATGATTGATTTGTACTCTCGTTTTAGAGACTTGCCATCAATATCATACTTAGTTTCAAGTTGATCGACTTTAAGGACTAAAGTTTCGAGCTCTTTATAAAAGGAATCGAGATTAGCGCGAGATAAAATTCTTGTTGGCAGTTTAGAAACTAAATGCTCATATTCTGTTTGCTTACTCTTAATTTCAACGCTCAATGCATGATAATCAGATTCTTTCTTCTTATGAGTCGATAATTTATCGTTCGCAGAAATAAGTAAACTATCAATATTATACTTTTGCTCAATTTCTTGAAGTTTTTGCGTCTCACTACTAGAAATGATCTCTAAACCAAATGAGCTACTTGCATAAAAACATAATAAAATAAAAGTAATTTGACTATATCTCACTGATTCCTCCATTTTTAATTGATTTTTTGGTGTATAGCTTACGCTATAACAATTGGTCAACAGTTAGGTGATCCGTCAATAATTTTATAGTACTTAAGTTAATTTGTCTTTACAAATAGATTGTGGATTTTTGACGCTTTTTTACAACCCCCTCAAACTGTTTTGCAAGATGAATCAGTTACGGCACTCGCTTGATGCTGGTCGTTACCTTTAAATGTTACTTAAGTAACTATTAATGTTGAGTATATTTTATTTTTATCATACAAGGTGAGAATAGTTTATAGCTTGAGCATGATAGGAGTGAGTTCAAGGTCTAAAACATGAGGTTAATGAGTGATTGCAGCAAAAATGTTAACTTAACGCCAAAAGTCATTTTTATGACATTGCCTTATTTGAACTTATATTTTTAGCCGCTACAGCCTGATTTTTGTGCTAAACATAGAAAAGCCCCTGTTTAACAATACCTCGAGCGAGAGAGCATTATTACATGGGGCTTTAATATCGTATGAACAACTCAATTTACAACAATTAAATTGCGCACTTTTTGTGATGCCTTATTTAGCGATGCGCTTGTACTTCAGGCGATGAGGCTCAATGGCTTCGGTACCTAAGTGTTCTTTTAACCAAGCTGTATATTCAGTGTAGTTACCTTCATAGAAGTTAACTTGTCCTTCATCGCGGTAATCAAGAATATGGGTTGCGATTCTGTCTAAGAACCAACGGTCATGTGAAATAACCATGGCACAACCAGGGAACTCTAAAAGAGCTTCTTCTAATGCACGCAGTGTTTCAACGTCCAAGTCATTGGTTGGTTCATCGAGTAATAATACGTTGCCGCCAGCTTGCAATAATTTAGCAAGATGGACTCGGTTACGCTCACCGCCTGATAAAGTGCCAATGATTTTTTGTTGATCGCCACCGCGGAAATTAAAGCGGCCTACGTATGCACGACTCGGGATCTCAGTATTGTTG
Organism: Shewanella sp. 2_MG-2023; assembly: GCF_030548905.1. Classification (NCBI taxonomy): domain Bacteria; kingdom Pseudomonadati; phylum Pseudomonadota; class Gammaproteobacteria; order Alteromonadales; family Shewanellaceae; genus Shewanella; species Shewanella sp. 2_MG-2023. Next base: position 42,074 of record NZ_JAUOSO010000003.1, on the reverse strand, counting down.
ATACGCATGATATCTTGACCGTCTGAAATCTCTTGCCAAACTGTGTTCTTATCATTCATTGAATCACGGAACTGTTCAACTGAGGCTATTTGCACTGATTCGCCGACTTCAATGCTGCCGCTATCCGGTTGCTCTGCACCTGAAATCATCTTGAATAGTGTCGATTTACCTGCACCGTTGGCACCGATGATACCGACAATTGCGCCTTTTGGAACTGCGAAAGTTAAGTCATCAATCAATACTCGGTCACCATATGATTTGGTCAGGTTATTTACTTCAATAACCTTATCACCTAAGCGTGGCCCAGGAGGAATGAATAACTCATTGGTTTCATTTCGTTTTTGGTAATCATTGGTGTTCAACTCTTCAAAGCGAGCCATACGGGCCTTGCCTTTTGATTGACGACCTTTTGAACCTTGTCGTACCCATTCTAATTCTTTTTGAATGGTTTTCTGGCGCGCACTTTCTGTGGAAGATTCTTGTTGTAGACGAGCATCTTTTTGCTCTAACCAAGATGAGTAGTTACCTTCCCAAGGAATACCTTCACCACGGTCGAGTTCTAAAATCCAACCTGCAGCATTATCCAAGAAATATCTATCATGGGTAATAGCCACAACGGTGCCAGTATAGTCTTGTAAGAAACGTTCAAGCCAAGCGACTGATTCAGCATCCAAGTGGTTGGTTGGTTCATCGAGAAGCAACATGTCTGGCTTTTCAAGTAGTAAGCGACAAATCGCGACACGGCGACGTTCACCACCCGAAAGTACTTCGATTTTTTCATCCCAATCAGGCAGACGCAGTGCATTGGCTGCTCTATCTAATACCACATCAAGGTTATGAGCATCTTGAGATTGAATAATTGCTTCAAGCTGCCCTTGCTCTTTTGCAAGCGCATCAAAATCGGCATCTGGTTCAGCATAAAGTGCATACACTTCATCTAAACGTGTAAGCGCATTTTTAGCTTCGCTTACGGCTTCTTCGATAGCCTCACGGACGGTTTGAGATTCATCCAGCTTAGGTTCTTGAGGAAGGTAGCCGATTTTTAAATCTTGCATCGGGCGAGCTTCACCTTCGATTTCAGTATCTAACCCTGCCATGATTCTAAGCAGAGTAGATTTACCTGAACCGTTTAAACCCAGAACACCAATCTTGGCGCCAGGAAAAAAACTAAGGGAAATATCTTTAAGGATTTGTTTTTTAGGTGGAACAATCTTGCCCACTCTAAGCATGCTATATACAAACTGAGCCATATTTATATCTCTTTGACTAAGATTCGGACTAGGAAATTTAATTAATTCTACTTCAATCTCGCCGTAACTGAAAATCGAACTTTTGTCATTGAAGGTTTATTCCACACCGATAGGTCAAAAAACTACTTAACAAAAACAACCGAATAAAGTAATAATCGTCTACAACATAGTTGTAACAACCCGATTTATGGATAGAAAGAGGGACAATCACTGATTGTTGGTGATATCAGGTTAATTTTTCAAAATATGTTAAGGGATTAAAGTGAGCACGATACAAAGGAAGGCTTTAAAGAGAATATTACTATGTAATTCGTTGTTTTCTGTTTCAATATTCTGCTTGTGTAGTCAAGTTAATGCCCAAGAACTCCAAGCAAAAGAATACAGGTCTTTATTCATTGAAAAAGACCAACCAACCGCTGTTTTCGCCATTAACAGCAAAGATGAAAGTTCAGATAAATCCTTTTATTCAGCAGTTAATCAATCATATTCAAATGAAGTTAATCAACTTAATTATGAGCCATCAGGTTTAGTCATAAGCTCTATCACTGCAGGAAAAGACATTAGAAGTATTAGTGGGCCTGATTTACAAAAAGGTGAAACTCTTATCACAGATACTGAGCTAATAGATAAAGACTGGTGGGGAGCATTAATTGAAATTTCTACGGTATTAGTCATTGGCGAGGTACTTTACCTGACCAGTGAAGAAAGTATGGAAGGAGATTTTGATTACGAAATTGAAGGCAATGCAGGGCAATATTTTGCAGATAGAATTGTGACAACTGATGCTTGGAAACTTGATGACAACAAGGTAGGCATGAATTGGGGGCATACCTATGCTGGCGCACTGTATTATCAAGCGTTTCGTAATTATAACTTTAATTATTATGAATCTATGGCGGGTAATTTTATCGCATCGGCAGTCTGGGAAGTCTTTGCTGAATATAAAGAAGTGGTAAGTGTGAATGATCAAATCGTTACAACATTTGGTGGTGCAGTATTGGGTGAAAGCTTATTTCAAATATCTGAAATGTTAGATTCAAAACAAGGTTGGGTTCCAACGGCTTTTAGTAGTGTTTTTAATCCGGCTAAAACCATTAAAGGTTGGTTTGGTTATGATAACCCACAACGGTTTAATCGAACATACGCCAAGGATACGTTCAACATCTATACAGGTGCAATGTACTCCAGCAAAAAGCAGGCTGATATTTCTACGACTTCTTTAATATTGGGATTAGAGGCGAGTGTTGATAGCGTTCAAGGAAAATATGATGCTTTATCTGCGACACCTAGCCAGGTCGATTTAAACATGGAACTGGGGGTTTCTAACGAAGGGATTGAAGATTGGCAAATGGATTCTTCGATTTTTTTAGGTGGCTGGACGAGCGATGTTAATACCATATTAGATTCTGAAAATAGACGCCAGACTTGGTTTATTGGCCCATCCATGGGGCTGGAATATAGCAGTCTGGGTCAAGATGAAGAGGAAGATTTTTACGCTGCAATCAATGTGATTGGTGTATCTGCTGGAACGCAATGGTTTGTTGATGATGTTTCGATAAGTATCAGAGGCGACCTGTTTGGTGATTTTAGTATGGTGAAACCCTTTGCAACAAAAGATTATCGCCAAAATGGAGGCCATTTTTGGGGGACAAAATCGGTGCTTTGGGAAGGTGGCTATGGATATGCTTTAGGCCATACTGCCAAATTAGCACTAGAGGCGAATTATAAACAATTGTTGCTCGGGGTTAAGTTTCAAAGTCAACGCTGGGACTCTATAGATGATAATGAGTTTAATCGAAGCAGTGATTGGAATCCAAACGTCAGTGACCTAGATTTTAAAGATGCACGTGATAGGTATGAAGTTTATCTCGATGTTCCTTTAACGAATACTATGAGTATCAGTATTCACCATGAACGTATCGATCGAAGTGGCACATTAACCGGAATTGAAAACTTGGCCATTGCCAATCGAAATGATGAAACAGAAAGTCGCAGTAGTATTCACTTTACTTATCAATATTAGCCGATAAATCATTGCCTGTATCATAGATTAGACTATCTAGTTTTTGTGATAAATTGAGCTGTAGAGCTTAAATATTTTGCTGATTAATATTTTAGAAAAGAGTTTTCTTAAAATTGTCACAAGGTTATGAAACTAAGAGTTAATTTGGATTTTTCTATGAAATACAATTACTGAAAGCTGCTGCAGCTGAAAATTTATAGATGGCAAATGGTACTCATAATGAATTGCAAGTAATTTCATGTTTCAAATGCTGGGATTGTGATCAATTGCGCTGTATCATACCGCGCAACCCTACTATAAGAATTAACAGCTGGAGTGAGCAATGCTAAAGAAAGCTATGAATATCGCAGATTATGATCCACAACTATTTGCAGCAATTGAAGATGAGACTCGTCGCCAAGAAGAGCACATTGAATTAATCGCATCAGAAAACTATACCAGCCCACGTGTTCTTGAAGCTCAAGGTTCACAGCTAACTAACAAGTATGCAGAAGGTTACCCTGGTAAGCGTTATTACGGTGGTTGTGAGCATGTGGATATTGCAGAAGAGTTAGCTATTTCTCGTGCAAAAGAATTATTCGGCGCTACATACGCTAACGTACAACCACATTCTGGTTCTCAAGCAAACTCAGCTGTTTTCATGGCACTGCTTCAAGGTGGTGATACTGTTTTAGGTATGAGTTTAGCCCATGGTGGTCACTTGACTCATGGTTCTCACGTTAGCTTTTCTGGCAAGTTATATAATGCTGTTCAGTACGGTATCGATGAAACCACAGGTAAGATTGATTACGCTGAAGTTGAACGTTTAGCCGTTGAACATAAACCAAAAATGATCATTGCTGGTTTTTCTGCTTATTCAGGTATTATCGATTGGGGTAAATTCCGCGAAATCGCTGACAAAGTAGGTGCTTACTTATTTGTCGATATGGCGCACGTTGCTGGTCTTGTTGCTGCAGGTATCTACCCGAATCCACTGCCACACGCTCACGTCGTTACAACGACAACTCATAAAACGCTTGCTGGTCCTCGTGGTGGTTTGATCCTTTCAGCTGTGAATGATGAAGACATTTACAAAAAGTTAAATTCGGCAGTATTCCCTGGTGGCCAAGGTGGTCCTTTAATGCACGTTATTGCTGCTAAAGCGGTTGCATTTAAAGAGGCACTAGATCCTGAGTTCACCACTTACCAAGAGCAAGTTGTTGCGAATGCTAAAGTGATGGCAAAAACCTTCATTGAGCGTGGTTATGATGTGGTTTCTGGTGGTACAGACAACCACTTATTCTTGCTAGATCTAATCAGCAAAGATATGACAGGTAAAGATGCCGATGCTGCGCTAGGTAAAGCTAACATCACTGTTAACAAAAACTCAGTACCAAATGACCCACGTTCACCATTTGTTACTTCTGGTTTACGTATTGGTTCTCCAGCAATCACCCGTCGTGGTTTTACTGAAACTGAATCTGTTGAGCTGACTAACTGGATGTGTGATGTGTTAGATGATATCACTAATGAAGGTACAATCGAGCGCGTTAAAAACCAAGTGCTTGAGTTATGTGCTAAGTATCCTGTTTACGGGTAATACTGTTTACAGGCAGTGCTGTTAACAGGAGTACTGCTGCATTTTTGTCTAGCAAAGATGCTTGTATGTTGTTTAATAATATTAGCAAGCATTTCAACATCAGCTTAGACATATCATCCATATGAACTAAGTAGGATAATCTTAATGATAAGGTTAACCTTATAAAGTAAATAGGATAAACTTTAATGGCTGTAAGTACTTTGTGCTTACGGCCATTTTATTTTTATTTCAGGAGCGAATATGCATTGCCCATTTTGTAGCGCGACAGATACCAAAGTGATTGATTCTCGTCTTGTGGCTGATGGCCATCAAGTCCGTCGTCGTCGGGAATGTACATTGTGCCATGAACGCTTTACCACCTTTGAAGGTGCAGAATTAGTCATGCCACGGGTCATTAAACAAGATGGCACCCGTCAACCGTTTGATGAAGATAAGCTACGTGGCGGTATGCTGCGTGCGGTTGAAAAACGTCCGGTATCGATTGATCAAATTGAACAAGCACTATCTAAGATTAAATCTACCTTACGTGGTACAGGTGAGCGCGAGATTGACTCTGCAATGATTGGCAACCTGATGATGGAACAATTGATGGTATTAGATAAAGTAGCGTACATACGTTTTGCGTCTGTTTATCGCGCCTTTGAAGACGTTTCACAGTTTGGCGAAGCCATCGCTAAATTACAAAAGTAATTCCTGTTTCCATTTTTTATACCGCAGAGGCCATTTGCTGCGGCTATTTCAAGTAGGTGTCTATGTCTCAGTGGTCAGTAGTTGATGTTGAAATGATGAGCCTTGCCATTTCATTGGCAGAGAAAGGGCGCTATACCACGCGTCCAAATCCAAATGTTGGCTGTGTCATTGCTGTAAACGATCACATTATTGGTCAGGGGTACCATATTAAAGCGGGTGGCCCACATGCTGAAATTCATGCGCTTCAAGATGTACAGACGAAGCAAAATCAAACAAAACTATCATCGGCTACTGCTTATGTCACCCTTGAACCGTGCAGTCATTATGGCCGAACGCCGCCCTGTGCTTTAGCCTTAATCGAGGCAGGGGTTAAACGGGTTGTGATTGCTGAAGTGGATGCGAACCCACAAGTGGCTGGCAATGGAATCCGTTTATTAAAAGAAGCGGGCATTCAAGTCGACATAGGTTTGCTAACTGAGCAAGCTAAGCTATTAAACTTAGGCTTCACCAAGAAAATGACCACGGGCCTGCCTAGAGTTACGATTAAACTGGCAGCCAGTATTGATGGCAAAACAGCGCTTTCAAATGGTGTTTCCAAATGGATCACTGGACCTGATGCGCGCGCTGATGTTCAAAAGCTTCGCGCTCGTCATTGTGCCTTAGTGACAGGCGTTGAAACGGTATTGGCTGATGACCCATCATTGAATGTGCGTTATGAACAACTTGGCAGCTTGAAAAACTCAGTTTCGGCCGCAGATCTACAACAACCTCTAAGGGTGATTTTAGATAGCCGCGCAAGGCTAACAAGTGAATTCAAATTATTTGATATCCCATCGCCTATCCTGTTGGTTTCTTGTGTCGACTACGCCGCAGAAGTAAGAGAAAAATTTAACAATCATGTTAGTTGTATCACTATTGCCGCAAATGAAGATGGACGCGTTGATTTACATGCGTTATTTACTTACTTAGGTAAACAATGCAACTCAGTTTTGATTGAATCAGGCGCATCCCTTGCGGGTAGCGTGTTAGATGCAAAGCTTGCTGATGAACTCTACCTTTATCAAGCAATGAAAATTTTAGGTAGTCACGGGCGTAATTTATTACAACTGAATGACTATCAAAGTATGGAACAAATTCCTGAGCTACAATTAGTCGATTCGCGCCGCATAGGTGCAGATCAACGTATGATATTTAGTCTCTAGCAGAATCAACTTGCTTAAATAGGCTGTAATTGCTGGCATAAGCAAGCACTGGCCAAGTTGATTAAATTGAACCGAAATTAATACAAGTGAGTCATTATGTTTACCGGCATTATTGAAGCCTTAGGCACATTAAGAAAAATCGAGCGTAAAGGTGATGATATACGCCTAAACGTAGCAAGTGGTCATCTGGATTTATCTGATGTGAAATTAGGCGATAGTATTGCCACTAACGGTGTGTGTTTAACCGTGGTCCAATGCCTTGCTGACGGATACGTTGCTGACATTTCGGCAGAAACCGTGGCACTGACAGGCTTTGCTAATTATCACGTTGGTCAAAAAGTTAATTTAGAAAAAGCGGTATTGCCGACAACTCGCCTTGGCGGTCACATGGTCAGTGGTCATGTAGATGGCATAGCCGCTGTTGAGCAAAGAAGTGTCCGCGGAAAAGCGATTGAATTTTGGTTAGCGGCGCCAGCTGAGCTTGCTCATTACATTGCTCATAAAGGTTCAATTACCATCGATGGCGTTAGTCTGACAGTGAATGAAATAGATGGGCACCGCTTTCGATTAACGATTGTGCCGCATACAGCATCTGAAACAACACTTACAGCATTACAAGCGGGTGATAAGGTCAACATTGAAGTTGATTTGATTGCTCGTTATTTAGAGCGCTTAATGAATCCTGAAAAGCCAACAACTTCAGGTGGTGGGGTCACTATGGAAATGCTCGCCAACGCTGGATTTATGCGATAACCCTATTTTTACCCTTTATTGCAAATATCGGGAATAACAACACAAAGGTCTTAACATGGCACTACATAGTATAGAAGAGATCATCGAAGACATTCGCCAAGGTAAAATGGTTATCTTGATGGACGATGAAGACAGAGAAAATGAAGGCGATTTGATTATGGCTGCCGAAAAGGTAACGCCAGAAGCAATTAACTTTATGGCGACTTACGGCCGTGGTCTAATCTGTCAAACTATGACTAAAGAGCGTTGCCTGCAACTAAACTTGCCATTAATGGTGACCAATAATAACGCTCAGTTCTCGACAAACTTTACCGTGTCAATTGAAGCGGCAACCGGTGTAACAACAGGTATTTCAGCTCACGATCGTGCAGTGACAGTTCAAGCGGCAGTGGCTAAAGAGGCTAAAGCGGCTGACTTAGTTCAACCTGGACATATTTTTCCATTGATGGCACAAGATGGCGGCGTGTTAACTCGCGCAGGTCATACAGAAGCTGGCTGTGACTTATCACGTTTGGCCGGACTTGAGCCGTCTGGAGTGATTGTTGAAATCCTCAATGATGATGGCACTATGGCGCGCTGTCCTGATTTAGAAGTATTCAGTGAAAAGCATGGTATCAAAATGGGTACTATCGCTGATTTGATTGAATATCGTAATACCAAAGAAACCACAGTAGTGCGCGAAGCAGAATGTAAATTGCCGACACGCTTTGGTGAATTTAACATGGTGACTTTCAGAGATACCATCGATAACCAGTTACATTATGCGTTAGTTAAAGGTGATGTTGAAAAGAACTGTTTAGTACGCGTTCATTTACAGAATACGTTTAACGATTTATTACATTCAGAACGAGATCAAAAGCGCAGTTGGCCACTTGATAAGGCCATGGAACGTATAGCTTCAGAAGGCGGCGTTTTAGTCTTGTTAGGCCATGAAGAACATTCAAGTGAAATGCTAGCCAAAGTCAAAGCCTTTGAAGCTGAAGATAATGGTCAAGCACCCACAGCGGCTAAATGGGAAGGAACCTCTCGTAAAGTCGGTATCGGCTCACAAATTCTATCTAGTCTTGGTGTTAGCACAATGCGTCTATTGAGCTCGCCGAAACATTACCATTCGTTATCAGGCTTTGGTTTAGAAGTTACTGATTACATTGCAGAATAATTCACTAATTTAGTGAAGTTAACATTTATCATTAATTGCACAGGACTCAGGGCATTTTGCTGTGGTATTATAGCGCCACTTTTGCCCAGAGCTGGGTGCTTTAGCTAATTTAGGTAAGATAATGAACGTAGTTCAAGGTAATATCGAAGCAAAAAATGCCAAAGTGGCGATCGTTGTGTCGCGTTTCAACAGTTTTTTAGTTGAAAGTCTGCTTGATGGCGCAATAGATACACTAAAACGTTTTGGTCAGGTTGAAGATGACAACATTACTGTTGTTCGTGTTCCTGGCGCTGTTGAATTACCACTTGCTGCACGTCGTGTTGCTGCTTGTGGAAAGTTTGACGGTATCATTGCACTAGGTGCAGTGATTCGTGGTGGTACTCCGCATTTTGATTTAGTTGCAGGTGAATGTAACAAGGGTCTAGCTCAAGTTGCTTTAGAGTTTGATATCCCAGTTTCATTTGGCGTGTTAACCACAGATACTATTGAGCAAGCAATTGAGCGCTCTGGTACTAAAGCAGGTAATAAAGGCACAGAAGCTGCCCTTGGCCTACTTGAAATGGTTAACGTTCTGCAAGAATTAGAACAACAGTTGGTATAGTAGTAGGAAAAGTAATGAAGCCTTCAGAGCGCCGTAAGGCACGCCGTTTAGCTGTTCAAGCTATTTATTCGTGGCAATTAAGCAAGAATAACGTTGCTGATGTTGAACATGAATTTTTAACTGAGCAAAACATTAACGGTGTTGATGTAGCTTATTTTCGTGAATTGCTATCAGGTGTAGCCACGAAAGCAACTCAACTTGATGATCTTCTAAAACCTCACTTAGATCGTGATATTGAAGATGTATCTCCAGTTGAAAAAGCCATTGTGCGCTTAGCTGCATATGAATTAACTTATCGTAAAGATGTGCCATATAAAGTGGCTATCAACGAAGGTATTGAGTTAGCGAAAGCGTTTGGTGCCGACGACAGCCATAAGTTTGTCAATGGTATGCTAGATAAGCTTGTTACTCGCAAGTAATAAATGAAAACGGTATCTTCGGATACCGTTTTTGTATCACTCAGATACTTCTATAAAACATATAGGTGGGCGGGCAACCGTACCAGATTTATCGTGAAAGAATTCCAAATTATTGAACAATTTTTCCGTGATAAAGGCCAACAGCGCCGTGATGTTCATCTCGGTATTGGCGATGATTGCGCCATAGTGCAACCAGCAGAAAATAAATCCATCGCGATCTCTTGCGATACTCTCGTCGAAAATATTCACTTTTTGCCAACCATGCCAGCTCACGAGTTAGGCTATAAATCTGTGGCTGTTAATTTGTCAGATTTAGCCGCAATGGGCGCAGACCCTGCATGGATGACATTAGCGCTCACTCTACCTGATGTTGATAACCAATGGTTACAAGAATTCAGTGAGGGCTTATTTGAAGCTGCAGAATATTATAGCGTCAGCTTAATTGGTGGAGATACCACTCGTGGCCCTCGATGTATTAACATCACTATTCACGGTCAAGTACCTACCGGTAAAGCATTAACCCGTAGTGGCGCAAAAATCGGTGATTGGATTTATGTGACAGGCACGTTAGGCGATTCAGCCTTAGGTTTAGATGTATTGCTGGGCAACAAAGAAGTTGATCTGCAATATAAAGAATTTTTGATAAACCGACATTATCATCCAACGCCTAGAATTATTGCCGGTCAAGCTCTGCGTTCATTGGCTACCAGTGCCATTGATTTATCTGATGGATTAAATTCAGATATAAAGCATGTTTTAAAAGCCTCCAATGTCGGTGCGATTATTGATGTCAATGAATTGCCTTTATCCAAATCACTTATTGAGTCTGTAGGTAAACATGAAGCAATTAATTACGCACTCACAGGCGGTGAAGATTATGAGCTATTATTTACAGTACCAGAAGCCCAGCGAGGCGCATTAGATACAGCCTTACTCCACGCCGGGGTTAAGTTTGTCAAAATAGGCCAAATTTGTGCCGGTGATAAATTACGACTTGTATCTGATGGACAACCTTTTGAGTTAGACGCGAAAAACTTTGAGCATTTTTAATGAAATTTTTATCTACTGATCCGGCAGTATTAAAGCTGTCTTTAAAAAATCCAGTACACTTCTTAGCGCTGGGTTTTGGTAGTGGTCTTGCTGCGAAAGCACCGGGTACATTTGGCACCCTTGCCGCTGTGCCATTGGTTTATTTAATGAGCCACTTAAGTCTGACAGCTTTTATTATTATAACTCTCGTCAGCACGCTGGTGGGCTTTTATATTTGTGATAAAGCTGCAAAAGATATGGGCGTACATGATCATGGCGCCATTGTTTGGGATGAAGTTGCAGGCTTAATGATTACCATGATAGCTGCGCCTGCTGGGCTTATATGGCTTGTCATCGGTTTTGCATTGTTTCGTTTTTTCGATATCCTTAAACCTTGGCCTATCCGTTGGTTAGACGCAAAAGTTCATGGCGGATTTGGGATTATGATTGATGATGTCTTAGCTGGTATCTTTGCTCTAGTTTGTTTGCAGGCGATTTATTATTTCGTATAGAGCCATCTAAACAGCTATTGAAAGCAACGTTACTTTCAGTAAATTAAAATTTCGTTTCAATAAGTAAAACTAGAAAAGCCCACATGAAGTGGGCTTTTTTGTTTGATAAATAAGTGCCGATTGCGGCTTGTTATCGAGCAAGATTGGCTTAATCAGTGTAAAAGCTCTCGCGCATTTGCGAGTGCATTTTCAGTGATAACATCACCCGCCAGTAACCTTGCTAACTCACTGATGCGCTGCTCTTTATCAAGCGGTTTCATTTGAGTCTCAGTGCCACCACTTTTGGTAAACTTGTTCACTAACATATGTTGATGACCATTACCGGCAACTTGCGGTAAATGAGTCACACAGATAACTTGGGTCGATTCCCCCAAACTACGAAGCATTCGACCGACAACCGCTGCTGTCGGGCCAGAAATACCCACATCAACTTCATCGAATATTAATGTTGGGGTTGAAACTTTTCTAGCCGTGATGACCTGAATACCTAAGCCTATTCGAGATAACTCACCACCTGATGCCACTTTAGCAATAGGTTGTAAGGGCTGGCCTGGGTTGGTGGTTACTTGAAATTCTATTTGATCGCTGCCCATTAATGACTGTGACTCAGGATTAAAGTTAACCGCAATATTGAACTTGCCTTTAGGCATATTTAGCTCGTGTATTGACTGAGTTACCAGTTTATTGAGCTCTTTGGCATAACGTTGGCGGCTTTGGCTGAGTTTCTGTGCGTTTTTAATATAAGCGAGTTTACTGTCATCTAATTGTTGCTGAATCTCATCTAGACGGCTTGCATCGCTACTGAGCTCTGATAGTTCAGCTTTTAACTGCCCGTGGTGCTCAGCTAGATATTCGGTCTGCACATGATGCTTGCGAGCCAGTTGCATTGCTTTAGATATTCGCTGCTCAAGAAAGGCAAAATGTTCAGGGTCTAACTCAATTCTACTGAGATAATCCTGCACTTCACTAGTGCTTTCTTGGACTTGTATCAAAGCTTCATTGAGCATTTCTGCAATGTTTTTAAGTGTAGGGTCAAAGCTCTGTAAGCTGTCAGCGACTGTCACAGCGCGGTTAAGCAAAGATTCAATATTATGTTCGTCATCTTCACTGAGCAATTGGAGTGCGCTTTGACAACTTTCAATTAAGTCGGTGCCGTTTGCTAAGCGTTTATGTTCTTGCTCTATTTGTTCAAACTCGCCAGGTATTAAAGCAAACTCATCTAATTCTTCAACTTGATATTGCACCAGTTGTTTTCGAGCAATACGCTCTTGTTGATTCTGTTGTAATTGTTTGAGTTCATTTTCAACATTTTTACAGCGCTGATAACTTTTAGTCACGCTATCAAGCAATAACTTATGATTGGCGTAGCTATCGAGCAGTGTTAGTTGATGTTCACTTTTTAGCATTGCGTGGTGTGCATGTTGCCCATGGATCCCAACAAATAATTGCCCAAGTGTTTTTAACTGCGAAAGTGGTACAGGGTTACCATTAATGTAAGCGCGAGAACGCCCATCGGCACTGATGGTTCGACGTAATATACATTCATCTTCGACATCAAGATCGTTATCTTCAAGCCAGCGTTTGGCAAATGGCACATCATCTATTGTAAAGCGTGCGCTCACTTCAGCTTTGTTGGCACCTGGTCTCACTGTATTGGCATCAGCGCGATTACCTAAACATAAACCTAAGGCGTCTATTGCAATCGATTTACCCGCACCTGTTTCACCTGTAATGCTGGTCATGCCGGCTTTAAAGTCGAGTTCAAGAAAACGTACAATCGCGAAATTATTAATGCTTAATTGGCAAAGCATAATCAATCCTTGTGTGAATAATCATCAAACCACTGTATTTATAAACAGTTTACACTGTTTTTTTATACAGTAAAGTACTGGTTGTTGATTTTTGTTATAAGGATTTTAATCTCCATGTAAACAATAATATAAGCTGGCTCAGTTTATGTTGTGGAGTAACTTCTCAATAATAGGCAGTGTAATAAATGTGGCGATAGTACTGATTAAAATGCATTTAGCACTGGCTAAACCATAGGTTTGATAGCGTTGGGCAAGTAAGTAAACACTCGCTGCAGTAGGAAGCGCCGCCAAAATAACGCCCATGATAAGCAACTCAGTATCAACATTAAAATACCGTAACAAGGCGTATGCGATAATGGGCTGAAATACCAGCTTTAACATATTTAGCACGGTCATTTCGATAGCAATGTGGTGTCTAGTTTCTGAAGACTCTTCGCCGCCATGCATGGCTTTGGCTAACACCATACCGATTGCAAACAGCGCACACGGGCTAGATGTATTACCGATAAGTCGCATCATCACGCTTAGACTATCAGGTATGGGAAGCTTAACAGCGGAGGCTGCAACCCCCAGGGCGCAACCAATAACAATTGGGTTACTGCTGAGCGCATTGAGCATGATAATAATGGGATGACGTTTTTGCTGCTTATTAATGGCCAGCTCCATGCTTACCATCACAAAGGCAAACATGACAATTGATAATAAACTGGCAATCGCAGCTAATGTAATTGCATGGTTGTTTCCTGGATAGAGCATCATCATCAGAGGAATACCGATAAAGGCTGTGTTACCAAAACTGGTATTAAGCCCCCTGATAGCAGCTAATGCAGGTTGCTTCTTATCAGCTGATAACGAGATGACAGCAGTGACAAAATAGGTAACGAGCATTGTAATGCCAAATGATGCAATAAACCCCCATTGCAAAATTTCATCAATGTCTGTTTCGGCTAAGGCAATAAACAGTATTGCAGGGAAGGCAACATAGTAAACATATTCATTAAGGGTAAAGTCAGTATCATGTGGCAAGACTTTAAGCTTTTGTATAATAAAGCCTAAAAGCATGATTCCGAAAACGGCAATAAGAGGGGTAAGAATACTGGGCATCCCTCAATCCTTGTTAATGAGTAAAGTGATAATGATAGGCGCTAGTCGTGAGTGTTTTGCGATTCAAGCATAAAATACTCAATCATAATGTTGTAAATATTAAGGTGAAACTAATCGAGCGCAACCTTCAATAGCTTGTAGGTAATACAAGAAGTTTTGGCTGTAAGTTGAATGAGTCATAGCCTTTAATTTCGATTCTATTAAATGAGTCTACTTGAAATAACGTAAAAGAAAATGCGATTAAGGTCTTACTTTAGATGATAAAAACCTTCAAAGAAGTAAAGGGAGTGTTGCTGGCATCACTCCCACTATTAACTCTGATTAAACAGCGTCACTTTTAGCTATTTACTGAGCGCTAATGCCAATATTTGATACACCAGCATCGACAATTTCTTTGCGTAACTCTTTAATAAATTCAGCAGATATTTTTGGATTAGCTTCAACAATATCCAACAACATCCCTTGAAGCTCTTTCTCTTCTTTCATAACAGGATGATTGAAAACAAACTCTTCGACTACTTCTTCGTTTAGCTCGTCTTGAAGTTCTTCAACACTGATTGCTTCGATATAATTGGCTACAGTGCTTGAAGACAGCTTACTGATGTTAGTAATATCTTCTTCTATTTTACCTTGAATGCCGCCTAGAAGCGTTGTTAATGCCACAGCTGCGTCCATTGCTGGATAGACACCATATGCTTCAAAATCACTTGGCTCAGGCGTGTTGTCTTCAAGACGTTGTAAATGGATATCGTAGTTAAATTTAAACTTTTTATCGTACTGAGATTGCCAAAGCAAATCTAATACAGTGCTGAGCATTTTTGGCTCACCAAACTCACATACTTCAGAAAAAAGTTGGTAGTTTGGCAGCATACGCTGACAAAGTGCGGTCGCAAATAATTGCTTTTGAGGTAAAGATAACGCTTTTAAACGTTTAAAAAAGCCGGGTTGATTACTCATTGGGAACATCCGCTGATAACTGTGATATCACTTGATTTGCTGCTGATTCTACCTTAGTTAGCTCGTCAAGTAACTCTAGTATTTCCGGTTCTAGATCATCAAGGCTGATTTTTTTCTTCAGTGATGATTCTATCTCTTGGCAAAGCTTTTGGGTATTGGGCACGCCGCAGTAACAACTGGCGCCATGTAACTTGTGTACCGTTTGTATCATGAGTTGATGATCCGCATTTTTGATGGCGGTTTCGATGTCTATGATAGTGCTAGGTAATGAGTCCACAAGCATTTGCAGCATTTCAATTGCCAAGTCTGGTTTTTGATTGGTTTGAGCTAAGCATAGTTCCCAATTCAAGGTGTGCATATCAAAGTGGGTAAACTTAGGTTTATTGATCCAGCGATTAATCACGCCCTTTAGCGCTGCTTCATCAATCGGTTTTGGCAAATAACCATCCATACCACTACCTAAAATCAATTCACGTTCTTCCGCAATGGCGTGAGCTGTGACCGCAATAATTGGCGTATTTCTATTTTGTGACTCTTGGCGAATATATTTGGTTGCAGTAATGCCATCGGTGCCAGGCATTTGAATGTCCATAAAGATGACATCAAAGGATTGTTGTTTAGCGTATTTGACCGCATCATCACCGTTATTGACAGAAATGACATTAACGACAATTTCTTTTAGCAATGTGTCGATGAGTTTTAGGTTGGCAATGTTGTCATCAACAGCGAGCACGCTTAAATTCTTGCGCTCGAAAACAACCTCTTGGCTAACTTCTGTTAATAATGCCGTTTGGGTTGGCGGATGGATAAGCTGATTGGCTAAATCATAGTCACTGATTGGCATGCTCATCAAAATATCAGTATTAGGGCGTAATGCCTGATTGAGTATTTCTTGTTGTTCTATGCAGTCATGGAGCAAAACTAAGCAAGCCGTTTTTTCTCTCGCAATTTTTAAGAACTCGAGTAATTGTTCGTTATCATTAAAGCCATGACAACTAATCAAAATATAGTCGTAATGAATTTTGCTTGACGAAAGTGTTGACGCTAAATGGTTAACTTGACCTACAGAAGTTAAATGTAAGCCCCATGCCTCAAAGCGACGATTGAACGTATCTCGGGTCAATTCACGAGCTTCAAACAACAATAGCGTTTTATCACGAAGGGAGTCTAAATGAAGTACTTCTCCAATATGGAATTGGCTAAGTTCTAGCGGCAGCATAAACCAGAACGTGGACCCTTTGTTCGGCGTGGATGTAAACCCAATTTGACCGCCCATTTGGTTTATTAAGCGCTTGGTAATGACGAGCCCAAGCCCAGTTCCGCCAAAGCGTCGCGAGATTGAAGAGTCAGCTTGACCAAATGCCTGGAATAAATATTCTTGCTGGCTTTCATCAATACCGATGCCGGTATCTATGATTTCACAACGTAAGGTAATGTTTTCATCTTTTTGGCCAACAAGATGAATCTTTAACACCACACTACCTTGGTCGGTAAATTTAATCGCGTTGCCGATTAAGTTTGTCATGATTTGGCCAACACGCATGGCATCACCACTGACACTTTCTGGTACGTTATCATCTATATCAATGACTAATTCGATTTTTTTCTCTTGAGCGCTACCCGATACAATACTGACCGTCTCAGAAATGGTTTCTCTTAATGCAAATGGCATTTTCTCAAGCACCATTTTACCCGCTTCAAGTTTAGAGAAATCAAGAATGTCGTTAATGATACCGAGTAAGTTACTGGCACTGCGCTCAATGGTTTTGATGTAGTCAAGCTGACTTGAATGCAAAGGGGTTTTGATTAACTGCCTAGAGAAACCAATCACACCATTAAGCGGTGTGCGTAGTTCGTGAGACATGTTAGCTAAGAACTCTGATTTTATTCGGCTGGCTTCTAATGCGCGTTTTTTAGCTAAGTCTAATTCAACGTTTTGAATTTCAATTTGTTCTAAGGTTTCACGTAAATCAGAAGTTGCTTGATCGATATTTTGCTGCATTTCATCGTGGTATTCAGATAAGGAGCTCGCCATGGCATTGATACCACGTTTCAATAAATCAAGCTCGCCAATAAGCTGGCCATCTAATCGAGTATCCAGTTTGCCTTCGCGAATTTTAGCCACCACTCGTACCATTTCAGTAATAGGGTAGTTAACGTGTTTTACTAATCTAAACGTGAAAAATAAGTTCAACTGCACACCAATCAAAACGATGACAAATGCCGCTATCGCAGCGCGGTGCTGCTCGAGTAAGGCGTTTTCCTTATTCAACAATATCGAGATATAACCCAAGATCTGCTGACCTTCAGCATTGGTTATCGTAGGGGGGACGTTTTTTGCTGGAGAAGCAGTAGCGAGATAATTGGTATTTTGTTGATTGATGCCAGTATGGGAAATAATGGGTACACGGATCACCATAGTGTCATCAATGGTTTCGTACTGACTAGCAATCAGTGACTCAAGCGCTCTGGTATAGCGCATACTTTCAAAATCTTTGTGATAATGGGAGGTGACGAATAATTGGTTATCATTGTCAAAAATCGCAATTGAATGAATTAAAGATGAGTTACTCAGCTGCGATGCTGCCAGTAATCGTTTGCTGGCTTCTCTGTCTTCAGTCGCTAAGCCAAACTCACTGGCAATGGCCAAAGGTTCGACAATACTTCGACCTTGGGCTATTAAGGTTTCTTCAAGTTCATAAAAACGGTTTATGGTGAAGTAACTTCCAAGTAGAATACCCACCATAACAGTAGGCGCTAACGCAAGTACGAGCACCCAAGAACGGAGGCTGTATTTGGTCATGTTGTTAGCAGTATTCATCGTGAAGTTATTATTCCTAAAGACTTTTATTCATTATGTTGTCTAGATTGCCAGAAATACAGCACTCTTGACTAGTGATTTATTCAAAACCAGAGGCCAAAATGGCGCAATTTTTTAAAGCAAAACCAAACAAGACTAAGCAGTTATCAGCAAAGTTGAGTTTAACGGTAACACAACTCGATCACCTCGGTGCAGGTATTGCACAACATAACGGGAAAGTCGTGTTTGTACCGGGTGCGCTTCCTGGTGAAACAGTGACAGCTCAATTGACTGAGCAAAAGAAAAAATATGCCAAGGCCAAATTATTTAAGGTTGATAAACCAGCACCTCATCGCGTAAACGCTCAATGCCCACATTATCAGCAATGTGGAGGCTGTGATTTACAGCATATGGACATAGAAGCACAGCGTGACCATAAACAATTAGCGTTAACCAATTTAATGAGTAAATTGGCCATTAATGTCGATTCAACGATGGTAGCTGACGCTGTCATCGGTGAAGAGTGGCATTATCGACGTCGTGCTCGTTTAGCGACATTATTTGATAAAAAAACCAAGAAATTACAACTAGGGTTTCGGGCTGCTAATAGCAGTGACATTGTTCAAATTAAGCAGTGTGACGTACTTGCTAAGCCTCTATCAGCATTAATTACGCCGTTTACAAAACTGCTCAATCAATTACAGGCTAAAACGACCTTAGGCCATTTAGAACTCACAGAAGCTGAGAACGGTTTGTTTGCTGTATTGCGAATAACTAAAGCATTAAAACCCGCTGATGAGCAATTACTGATTGATTTCGCTGCATCGCATAACATTAACTTGCTTGTGCAAGATAATGATAGTCAAGTTCATGGGTTATATTCAGTGCCGTCAAATACAGTTTCAGATGATACAGCATCAGACCAAGCAGGAATTGAATTGCCGCAATACAGTTTAGCTGATGGGCAAGTGGATTGCCGCTTTAGCCCAGGTAATTTTGTTCAGGTTAATGCCGATATTAATCAACGAATGGTTGCGCAAGCTATTGAATGGCTAGCCCCCCAAGCGAATGAGCGTATTTTAGATTTATTTTGTGGTGTTGGTAACTTTAGTTTGCCACTGGCTACCAAAGCTGCAGATGTTATTGGTGTTGAAGGCGTACCTGAAATGGTGGCTCAAGCAAAACAAAATGCACTGGATAATAATTTAACCAATTTAAGTTTCTTTCATGCCGATTTGAGCGCTGATTTATCAGAAGCATCGTGGCTTGGACGTATCGATAAGTTACTGCTTGATCCTGCCAGAGCAGGGGCATATGAAAGTTTACAATGGCTTTCTAAAATGAAGCCTAAGAAGGTCGTTTATGTGTCGTGTAATCCAGCAAGTTTAGCCAGAGACAGTCAAGTATTGATAGATCAAGGCTATAAACTAAAACAATTGATGATGCTCGATATGTTTCCTCAAACACATCATATTGAAGCCATGGCTTTGTTCGAAATAAAGTGAATCATCGCTTAGGTGTACTATGTGTTGCCTGTAGAACATTCGTTAGTAACTTGATGCTTTATTATTGATATCAGATATACGCTAATCTTGTTTTAACTAGAAAACGATGAAACATTGTACTGATATCGGTTTTTTAAGTAAGAATTTGTAAAATGATTAATAATAATTTGACATAGATTACTGAACATTCAAGATGATTCTTTTGTAATAATGTAGAGCGCATCTGCAATAACCAGTTTATTGAACTTTTAAGCTGGTTTGTTAGTACTGGTAGCAATTAGGTACCAATAAGGAAGTTAATTATGGTCTCAGTTCGAGAAGCACATTTTAATTCAGCCGATTTCAATATCGACGAATGGGTGACGCGTTATATTGATAATGCCGAGGAAGCCCAAATGTTGCTGGATCTTATTAAACAGTTAGATGCGCTGCCAACTCCTTCACCTGATGTACATCGCGGTTTATTAGATCGTGCTCGCGAAATGGTCGAAATCCTTGCGCCTTTAAACATGGACATCGAAACGCTCCAAGCCTCTTTGTTATTCATCGTGCATGATGAAGGCATTTTGTCGATTGAAGATATTGAAGAAAAATTCGGTAAAAATTTAAGTAAGCTGGTCGCCAGTGTGGTGACAATGGAAGCGATTGGGGCATTAAAAGTCAGCCAAGATTCTCGTACTGCTGAGCCGCAAATAGACAATATCCGAAAAATGCTTTTGGCAATGGTAGAGGATGTTCGTGCTGTAGTGATAAAACTTGCTGAGCGTTTGCGTTTACTTCGAGAAATTAAAAATGTCGATGAAGAAACGCGTGTGCTTGTAGCCCGTGAAGTCGCAGATATTTATGCGCCATTGGCAAACCGATTGGGTATAGGTCAACTTAAATGGGAGTTAGAAGATATCTCATTTCGCTATCTTCACCCCGTTGTCTATAAAGATATTGCGAAACAACTCGACGGTAAGCGTGTCGACAGAGAAGTATTTGTCGATAAATTTGTGACCCAGTTACAAGAGCGATTAGATGCTGATCAGATCCGCGCTAAGGTCTATGGTCGTCCAAAGCATATCTACAGTATCTGGCGCAAAATGAAAGGCAAAGATCTTAAGTTCGATGAACTGTTTGATGTACGTGCAGTGCGTATTGTCACAGACCGACTTCAGGATTGTTATGGCGCATTAGGTGTCGTTCATACGCTTTGGCATCATATCCCACGTGAATTTGATGACTATGTGGCTAATCCTAAACCCAATGGTTACCAGTCAATTCATACCGTCGTCGTAGGCCCTGAAGGTAAAACGGTCGAAATCCAAATCCGTACAGAAGCCATGCACCAAGATGCTGAGCTTGGCGTTGCAGCGCACTGGAAGTATAAAGAAGGCACTGCTGGTGGTAAGCAAAGTGGCTATGAAGAGAAAATTAACTGGTTACGTAAAATTTTACTCTGGCAAGAAGATGTTGCTGAAACCGGTAATTTAGTTGAAGAAGTACGTAGTCAGGTTTTTGAGGACCGAGCATATGTTTTTACCCCTAATGGCGAAGTGGTTGATTTACCGCTAGGGTCAACGGTGCTTGATTTTGCTTATTATATTCACTCGCATGTGGGACATAAGTGCATTGGCGCTAAAGTGGATGGTCGTATCGTGCCGTTTACTTATCAAGTCGAAACGGGTGAACGCATTGAAATTATTACCTCAAAGCACCCTAACCCAAAACGTGATTGGTTAAACCCTAATTTAGGCTACATTAAGTCGTCGCGTTCTCGCTCTAAAATCCAACATTGGTTCAAGCAACAAGATCGCGATAAAAATATGGTTGCAGGTAAAGAATTACTTGAAGCTGAATTGACGCGAGTATCGTTAAAAATTAAAGATGCTCAAGTCGCGGTAGAACGATTTAACATGAACAGTATGGATGACATGTTAGCAGCGATTGGCGGTGGCGATTTACGTCTTAATCAAGTGGTTAACTTTATTGAAACCAGCTTGCGTAAAGAGCCAAATTCAGAGCAAGAAATTGTTGAAGAAATCATTAAACGCTCGCATACCAGAGCGCCTCGTAAAGGTAAGGGGCAAGTTGAAGTGAATGGTGTGGGTAATCTACTCAGCCATATTGCCAGTTGTTGTAAACCAGTTCCTGGTGATGAAATCTTCGGCTATATAACAATGGGACGCGGCGTGTCGGTTCACCGCAGTGATTGCGCACAAGTGAAAGAGTTAATGCGCGCTCATCCAGAAAGAAGTGTTGAAGTGGTGTGGGGCGAGAATTATTCTGGTGGTTATCGGATTAAAGTTCAAGTCAGTGCCCATGACAGAAGCGGTTTATTACGTGATGTGACTACCGTGTTGGCAGCAGAAAAGTCGAATGTGATGGCGATGAGCTCTACATCAGATGAAAAGAATCAAACTGCAGCGGTAGATCTGGAGCTTGAACTTTATAATCTCGATGGCTTGTCCCGTATATTAGTTAAGCTTGGCCAAATTGAAGGCGTAATAGAAGCAAGACGTCTATAAAGATTAAAGCTTGTAATAAGCTCGTTGTTAATTGAGGTGGTAAATCATTAGGTTTACCACCTTTTTGTTTAATCCCGCTCATTAATTGGATATTTCCCCATGCCAAAAGGCCAATCGAAAACTGACAATATTATCCAACCGCTTTTAACCATCATGGAAAGGCTGCGAGATCCTGAAACTGGTTGCCCATGGGACAAGCAGCAAAACTTTAAGACGATAGTGCCTTTTACCCTCGAAGAAGCATATGAAGTTACAGATGCAATCGAACAAGCTGACTTTGACTCCTTACCTGATGAATTAGGTGACTTGTTATTTCAAGTGGTGTTTTATTGTCAGTTAGCGAAAGAGCAGGGCATGTTTGACTTTTCAACCGTGGTCGAGAAGATTTGTGACAAGCTGACGAGGCGACACCCTCATGTGTTTCCTACTGATAATACTGATTCTGCTCTTGTAAGTGCTGAAAAGGTTAAACAATCTTGGGATGCGATAAAGCAGTCTGAGCGAGAGCAAAAACAGCAGTTTTCATTATTGGCTGATATTCCTGTCACTCTACCCGCAATGAACCGCGCAATTAAGATTCAAAAAAGGGTCGCCAAGGTCGGGTTTGATTGGCCTGATTTAGCGCCTGTGGTGGCGAAAGTGCACGAAGAAATAGATGAGGTGATGGAAGAAGCAAAGCACCTTAATACTGAGCCAGAAAAGTACCACGAGCGAGTGGTTGATGAAATGGGCGACTTGTTATTTGCCGTTGCAAACATGGCAAGGCATTTAGGCGTAGAGCCAGAACAAGCCTTAAGACAAGCTAATCAAAAATTTGAACGACGTTTTCGAGGCGTAGAAGCGTCTGCCGAGCAAAGTGGTAAATCAATCGATGAACATTCTTTAGAAGAGCTAGATGCATACTGGGAGAAGGTTAAACAGCAGGAAAAAGCAAAATAACTTTTGCAAAGTAAAGCTGATGCTAATGGTGACTTCATTGTTAGTTGGTTTAATCGCATTGTAGCGATAACTGCGGTTATGTTATTAATCTAAAAATCGCATTGAATGAAGCTGTTGGCTAATTAAACGTTATTAACGCAATTTTATGAGTTTATTGTTTGTTGTTATCGGGCTAATTTGGTAGAATGTCGCCCCGTCCTAGTGCTTTCTTACAAGCACGTATTTTTCAAACTCACATTCTCAGGTTCAGCATGACTACAAGGTATATCTTCGTAACTGGTGGCGTTGTTTCATCACTAGGTAAAGGCATTGCAGCAGCATCTCTAGCAGCAATTTTAGAGGCGCGTGGCCTCAATGTAACCATTATGAAACTGGACCCATACATTAACGTTGATCCAGGAACCATGAGTCCAACTCAGCATGGTGAAGTTTTCGTTACTGAAGACGGTGCTGAAACTGATTTAGATTTAGGTCATTACGAACGTTTTATTCGCACCAAAATGAATCGTCGTAATAACTTCACTACAGGCCGTATTTATGAGCAAGTGCTTCGTAAAGAGCGTCGTGGTGACTATTTAGGCGCAACTATTCAGGTCATCCCGCATATTACTAATGCGATTAAAGAAAAAGTGCTTGAAGGTGGTGAAGGCCATGATGTTGCTATCGTAGAAATCGGTGGCACAGTGGGTGATATTGAATCACTACCTTTCTTAGAGTCTATTCGTCAATTAAGTGCTGAGCTAGGACGTGATCGCACTTTATTCATGCATTTAACCTTAGTGCCATTCTTGGGCGCTGCGGGTGAAATTAAAACCAAGCCAACACAGCACTCTGTAAAAGAGTTACGCTCAATTGGTATCGCGCCAGACGTTTTAGTTTGTCGTGGTGACCGCGCAATTCCTGCAAACGAAAAAGCGAAAATCTCGTTATTCTGTAATGTAGAAGAAAAAGCGGTTATTTCATTAAAAGATGTAGACAGTATCTACAAGATCCCAGCTTTACTTCGCTCACAAGGCCTTGATGAATTAGTGATCAAGCGTTTTGGCATTGATTGTAAAGAAGCTGATTTATCAGAGTGGGAAAATGTTATTTACCAAGAAGCTAACCCAACTGGTGAAATCACCATTGGTATGGTGGGTAAATACATTGAATTACCTGATGCATATAAGTCAGTTAATGAAGCATTAAAGCATGCGGGTCTAAAAAACCGCGTTACAGTAAACATTCAATATGTAGACTCACAAACTGTTGAAGCCAAAGGTGCAGAAGTCTTAACTGGCTTAGACGGCATTTTGGTTCCTGGTGGTTTCGGTGAACGTGGCGTTGAAGGTAAGATTTTTGCAGCTCAGTACGCACGTGAAAACAACATTCCTTACTTCGGTATTTGTTTAGGTATGCAAGTTGCGCTTATCGAGTTTGCTCGTCATGTTGCTAAACTTGAAGATGCCCATTCAACTGAGTTTAACTCTAAAACTGAGCACCCAGTGATTGGTTTGATCACTGAGTGGATCAATGAAGAAGGTAATGTTGAAACTCGCCATGAAGAATCTGACTTAGGCGGCACAATGCGTTTAGGTGCCCAGCTATGTCATTTAGCTGAAGGCACAAAAGCTGCTGCAGCTTATAACTCGAATACTTGTGTTGAACGTCATCGTCACCGTTTTGAAGTGAACAACAACTACGTTGAGCGTTTAGAGAAAGCGGGACTGATATTCAGTGGTTTATCATCTGATCGCAAGCTAGTCGAAATGATTGAGTTACCAAACCACCCTTGGTTTGTTGCAGGTCAATTCCACCCAGAGTTCACCTCAACACCACGTGATGGTCATCCTTTATTTGAAGGCTTTGTAGCAGCAGCTGCAGCGCATCAAAAAGGTGAAGCAAGCTAAATAACGAAAGCCATTGATGACTCCATCAATGGCTTTTTTTTCATGGCAGATTCCAACTTGGTACTTTGATAGTTGAAGCATCAAGATAATAGGTCTATGCTATGCATCGAATTGACAGTTAATTACCAAACTGAAAGTGAAATACCAATAATCAATCTTCAATACTAAGAATGTTGCTGATTAATGGTATTGATTTTCTATTTTAATTTTATCTTACATTTATCGAGGAAGTTATGGCTAACATTATTAATGTCATTGGTCGCGAAATCATGGATTCACGCGGTAACCCAACGGTTGAAGCTGAAGTGCATCTTGCAGATGGTTCTATCGGTATGGCTGCAGCACCATCAGGTGCATCTACTGGTTCTCGTGAAGCGTTAGAATTACGTGATGGCGATAAAGCGCGTTACTTAGGTAAAGGTGTATTAAAAGCGGTTGAAGCCGTTAATGGCCCAATCGCAGAAGCGCTAAAAGGTAAAGATGCATTGGCTCAAGCTGAACTTGACCAAATCATGATTGACCTAGATGGCACTGAAAACAAAGCTAAGTTTGGCGCAAACGCTATCTTAGCAGTATCTTTAGCTGCAGCTAAAGCAGCAGCAATTTCAAAGAAAGTTCCTTTATACGCACATATTGCTGACTTAAACGACACTCCAGGTGTTTACTCTATGCCATTACCTATGATGAATATCATCAATGGTGGTGAGCATGCTGATAACAGCGTAGATATCCAAGAATTTATGATTCAACCTGTTGGCGCAGCTAACTTCCGCGAAGGTTTACGTATGGGTGCAGAAGTATTCCATAGTTTAGCGAAAGTACTTAAAGCTGATGGTCACTCTACAGCTGTGGGTGATGAAGGTGGTTTCGCACCAAACCTTCCATCAAATGCATCTGCTTTAGCTGCAATTAAAGTGGCTGTTGCTAATGCTGGCTACGAGCTAGGCAAAGACATCACCTTAGCGATGGATTGTGCTGCATCAGAGTTCTTTGATAAAGAAGCCAATATCTACGATCTTAAAGGTGAAGGTAAGAAATTCACTTCAGAAGAGTTTAACTACTTCTTACAAGATTTGACGAAAGAATACCCAATCGTTTCTATTGAAGACGGTCTAGATGAGTCAGATTGGGAAGGTTTTGCACATCAAACTAAATTGATGGGTGACAAAATCCAATTGGTTGGTGACGATTTATTCGTAACGAACACTAAGATTTTAAAACGTGGTATCGATAACGGTATTGCTAACTCAATCTTAATTAAATTCAACCAAATCGGTTCACTGACTGAAACTTTAGCAGCAATCAAAATGGCTAAAGATGCAGGTTTCACTGTTGTTATTTCTCACCGTAGTGGTGAAACTGAAGACGCAACCATTGCTGATTTAGCTGTTGGTACTGCTGCAGGTCAAATCAAAACGGGTTCTTTAAGCCGTAGTGACCGTGTTGCTAAGTACAACCAATTACTTCGTATCGAAGAAGCATTAGGTGAAAAAGCACCTTACAACGGTCTTAAAGAAGTGAAAGGCCAAGCTTAATCTTTACTAAATCTTAAAAAGGCCACCACTAGGTGGCCTTTTTTGTTGTACTATAGCGTTACTATTACTAATAATTATCGCTGATAACCGATTTATGAAACGACTTTTACTATTACTGATTATCTTAGTAGGCTTGTTGCAGTATCGACTTTGGTTAGGCGAGAACAATCTTTCCCAGTATATGAATCTGCAAAAGCAGATTGCCAGTCAGCAAGAAAGCAACGATAAACTCATCGCCCGTAACCAAGTGCTTAAAGCCGAAATTATCGATCTAAAAAGTGGCACCGAAGCCATTGAAGAGCGTGCTCGTAACGAGCTGGGTATGGTCAAAGAAGGTGAGACTTTTTATCGCGTTGTTGGAAATAACCCTCGTAATAATTCAACTTTCGGTCAGTAATTTATATGAATTCTGCAAAGCAATCAGTTGTAGCAATTGTACCTGCTGCAGGTATTGGCGCCAGAATGGGCGCATCTATTCCCAAACAATATTTAATGCTCGGTGAACAAACTATTTTAGCCCACACGTTAGACAGTTTAATTTCGCATCCAAATATCAGTAAAGTCATTGTAGCACTGCATCCCGAAGACGAGTTTTTTGCCAACCTTAGCCAAGCTAATCATGCGAAAGTCATGACCGTGATTGGTGGTAATGAACGTGCTGATTCTGTTCTTGCAGCCTTAAACGAACTAAGCGTTAATCAAGTAAATGCAACGGGTGATACATGGGCGTTAGTGCATGACGCAGCAAGACCTTGCCTGACTCAAACTGATATCGATAAGCTTCTACAGTCTCGCGATCATCACCCTCAAGGTGCAATATTGGCCATGCCAGTTCGAGATACGATGAAAAGAAGTATCGTTGCTAAAGAGGCCAACTCAGCTCAAGTTGCAGAAACTGTGTGTCGAGACAACCTATGGCATGCCTTAACACCACAGTTATTTCCTTGTCAGCAACTTAAGAACAACCTAGCTGCAGCACTTGAGCAAGGTGTACAAATCACTGATGAAGCCAGTGCTATGGAGTGGGCGGGTGTAAATCCTGGGTTAGTATCAGGTAGAGCTGATAATATAAAGGTTACACATCCTGACGATTTACAATTGGCAAAGTTGTTTTTAGCCAACATTCAGTCGGTTTGAATAGGCTGAGTTAATTAATAATAGTTAATTCATAAAAATATTGTGCAATAACAGTCATATAATAAACGGTAATCTAAGATAATGAATATTCGAATTGGCCATGGGTTTGACGTACATAAGTTTGGTGGTGATAAGCCACTGATTCTTGGCGGCGTTACAGTTCCGTATGAGACAGGCTTAATAGCCCACTCTGATGGTGATGTTGTTTTGCACGCTATTTCAGATGCGATTCTCGGTGCCATGGCAATGGGGGATATTGGTAAGCATTTCCCTGATACCGATGCGGAATTTGCAGGAGCTGATAGCCGTGTATTACTAAGGCATTGTTTTAATCTAGCCAAACAGAAACAGTTTGTTATTGGTAATCTCGACGTCACTATTATTGCCCAAGCACCGAAAATGTTACCGCATATTCAAGCGATAAGAATGTGTTTAGCAGAAGATTTAGAAACCGATATTGAAAATATTAACGTTAAAGCCACGACTACAGAAAAGTTAGGATTTACAGGCCGTAAAGAAGGCATAGCGGTTGAGTCTGTCGTCTTAATGAATAAACTGGTATAAACCTGCCCGTTAAGATTTACCTTTTAAACTTTTATCTGTGTAAGTTAGCCATTTGCTTGATGAGTTAGCCGCTTACTATAAATTGATTTCATACTTTGAGAATAAAACATGAGTTCCTTACATTACCTTTTTGATAAACCCACCTGCACTGCAGATTTACGCACTTTTAATAGTGATTTTATCGTGAAGGAAATGCTGCCTTTTAGCCCAACAGGCGAAGGTGAGCATCATATGATCCATGTTCGCAAAGAAGGCCTGAATACAAATCAGGTCGCTGAAATTCTAGCAAAGTTTGCCAAAGTGCATCAAAAAGAAGTGACTTATGCAGGTCAAAAAGACAGAAATGCAGTGACTGAGCAGTGGTTTGGTGTGCGCATACCAGGTAAAGAAACCCCAGATTGGCAATCATTATCAACGCCTGTTGATGAAGTTTCTGTTGGGAATGTCAATGATGAAACTCATCAGAATCAAACTCGATTGACGATTCTGTCTAGTCAGCGACACAGTAAAAAATTACGCATCGGTGCATTATTAGGTAATCGCTTTGAGCTGACATTACGTAATGTGTCAGATAAAGATGCCCTTGAAAAGCGCATTCAACAAGTCATGGAAACTGGCGTTCCTAATTACTTTGGTGAACAACGTTTTGGCCATCAAGGTAAAAACTTAATCTTTGGTCAACAAATGCTGGCTGGTAAAAAAGTGAAGGATCGCAAAAAGCGTAGTATCTATTTATCGGCTGTAAGATCGAATGTATTTAATCAGGTAGTTTCTTATCGATTACACCATCACAGTGTTGCGCCCCTTACGGGAGATTGCGTTATGCTTGCAGGTAGTAAAAGCTTTTTTGTGGCTGAAAAGTGGGATCCAGCAACGTTAAAGCGTTTGTCTGATAATGATATTCAATTATCTGCGCCATTGTGGGGACGAGGCTCGGTACTTCCTCAAGCTGATGCAGCGTTAGTAGAACAAACTGCATTAGCAGAGCTAACCCAAGATTTAACCGGTCTTGAACAAGCAGGTCTAGAACAGGAACGCCGCCCATTATTGCTTAAGCCACAAGCAATGAAGTATCGATTTGAACAGGACAGTTTAGTTATCGAATTTATTTTACCTGCAGGAAGTTACGCGACATCCGTTCTTCGCGAGTTACTGGATTATCAAGATGTGCAAGAAGTGCAACGTCAACAGATGGTTGCTGAGCAAAATGCACTGATACAGCAACAAAAACTTGCCGAAGCTACAGCAACGAACCAAGAGTCTAACTCGTGATTAATATACTTGTCAGTAATGATGACGGTGTAACAGCACCAGGGATTAAAGCGTTAGCTGAAGAATTAGCCCAAATTGCGAATATTACGGTTGTCGCACCTGATCGTAATTGTTCAGCCGCAAGTAATTCTTTGACCTTGACTAATCCATTAAGAATTAATAACTTAGAGAATGGTTATATTGCAGTTAATGGAACGCCATCTGATTGTGTTCATTTAGCGATTAGAGAGCTGTGCGAAATTGAGCCTGATATTGTTGTTTCAGGTATTAATGCTGGCGCTAACATGGGTGATGATACCCTTTATTCTGGCACTGTTGCCGCAGCAACTGAAGGTCGTTTCTTGGGGTTACCTGCTATTGCAGTCTCCCTTGTGGGTAAAGAACTTATCCATTATCGAAGCGCCGCAATATATGCCGCTAAAATTGTCCAAGGACTACTTGAACACCCGATTGATAGCGATCAGATTTTGAATGTGAATGTTCCTGACTTACCTTTAGAGCAAATAAAGGGCATGAAAGTCACTCGTTTAGGTTCAAGACATAAAGCTGAAGGAATGATCAAAGCCCAAGATCCTGCAGGGCGTGATATCTATTGGCTTGGCCCGCCAGGAAAAGAACAAGATGCAAGCGCAGATACTGACTTTGGTACAGTTGAACAAGGTTACGTGTCCATTACGCCGCTAACCGTCGATTTAACTGCATATAACCAGCTTGCTGGTTTAGAGAACTGGATAAACAAATTATGAGTCAGGTAGCCTCAACTGTAGCTATCAATTTAGCGAGAAAACTGCATGAAGCAGGCATCAGCAATAGCGCTGTATTAGAAGCTGTATCTAATACACCAAGAGAGTTGTTTTTAGATGGTGCTCTTGCCCATAAAGCTTATGAGAATACAGCACTTCCAATTGGCCAAGGGCAAACGATATCTCAGCCATATATAGTCGCGCGAATGACCGAATTACTCCTGCAACATAATCCCGTTAAAGTGTTGGAAATTGGTACGGGTTCTGGTTATCAAGCGGCTATCTTAGCCCAACTTGTACCGCAGCTATGTACAATTGAACGGATCAAAGCACTGCAAATCCAGGCGAGGCAAAGATTAAAGCGCTTAGACTTACATAACGTATCGTTTAAATACGGTGATGGTTGGAAGGGCTGGCAAAATAAAGCGCCATTTGACGCGATTATGGTTACTGCTGCGGCGGCATCAGTACCTGAGGCTTTATTAACCCAGTTATCTGAAGGCGGTGTGTTAGTGATACCAGTAGGTGAGGATTCACAGCAGCTATTAAAAATAACCCGTCAAAATAATGAGTTTAACTCGCAAATCATTGAAGCTGTTAAATTTGTGCCATTAATTAATGGTGAACTTGCTTAATTAGGGTGATATTTCCCATCTTAGCTGGAGAGAGTGATTGAAGTATCACAATTGGTTGTATGTCTTTTTATTCGTGAGTTTTTTATCAGGCTGTAGCTTTCAAGCTCATACACCTGCGCCTGTGCAAAGCATTTCCTCCTCAGCAGGCCCTAAATATAATAAAGGCTCAATTACTTCTGGAAGCTATAAAGTCAAACGAGGTGATACTCTTTACTCTATCTCATGGGGAGCGGGTAAAGATTTTAGTGATATTGCGGCTTATAATAAGCTCAAAGCGCCATATACCATCTACCCTGGTCAGACCTTAAAACTCTACAAGCCTACAACAGTTAAATCCACATCTAAATCGGTTGCTGTAGCGAACGCCAAACCCAAGCCAGTAAAGAAAACTGTGCCAAAACAAACCACAGTAACAAAACAAGCTAATGCCACAGCTAATAAAAACAGCACAAAAAAAGAGCTTGATCACAAAGCGAAGCCTGCGTATTCTGTAAAAACTACCCCAGAAAAGACGGTTCAAGTAGCGAAAAATCCTGTTTCAGGCTTACCTGATAAAGTAAGTGAGTGGAACTGGCCGAATAAAGGCAAGATAATAGGGTATTTCTCTACAACGCAGCAGGGCAACCAAGGTATTAAGGTTGCAGGTACACGTGGCGATATCATTAAAGCCGCTGCTGATGGAAGAGTTGTTTATGCTGGTAATGCGCTTCGTGGTTATGGCAATTTGGTGATTATCAAACATAACGATGATTTTTTAAGTGCATATGCTCATGCAGATTCAATATTGGTCAAAGAAAAGCAATATGTAAATGCCGGACAGACAGTTGCGAAAATGGGTAGTACAGGGGCCAACCAGGTGATGCTTCATTTTGAGATACGTCTCCATGGTAAGTCAGTAAACCCATTAAACTATTTACCTAAACGTTAACTGTTTAGTTCACATTAAAACGGAGGATAGGCAAGTGCACTAGTTACTTAAATTTACCAGGTTTGGGAGAGCACCATATGAGCCAAAAAAACAACGCTGCAGTCGCAGTAGAGCTTATGGATTTAGCCACACAACCACAAGAGGTTGCGCCGAAGGCAGGAAAAGCCAAAGAAGGGCAGCAATCCGATATTGATCAACAAGTTCAAGATGATTTGCAAAAGAATCTTGACGCCACTCAGCTATATCTAGGTGAGATCGGTTTTTCCCCTTTGCTTAGTGCAGAAGAAGAAGTCTTCTTTTCACGTAAAGCACTCAAAGGCTGCGAGAAGTCTCGTAACCGCATGATAGAAAGTAATTTACGCTTGGTTGTCAAAATTGCCAGAAGGTATAACAACCGAGGCTTAGCGTTACTTGATCTTATTGAAGAAGGTAATCTTGGGCTTATTCGCGCGGTCGAAAAATTTGACCCAGAGCGAGGATTCCGTTTTTCAACTTATGCGACTTGGTGGATTAGACAAACCATCGAAAGAGCTATCATGAATCAAACCCGCACCATTCGTTTACCTATTCATGTCGTTAAAGAGCTTAATGTGTACTTACGTACCGCAAGACAGCTAGCTCAAAAACTTGATCATGAGCCAACGGCAGAAGAAATTGCTGACACTTTAGATGTCTCTACCAGCGATGTAAGCCGCATGTTAAAGCTGAACGAAAAAATTACCTCAGTAGATACACCGTTAGGTGGCGATAATGACAAAGCCTTACTTGATGTTATTGCTGATGATGATTCAGTTGGGCCAGATTATAAAGTACAAGATGAAGATTTATCTCATTCAATTGTAGGATGGTTAAACGAGCTAAATACTAAACAAAGAGAAGTATTAGCGAGACGTTTTGGATTACTGGGTTATGAACCTTCTACGCTAGAAAATGTGGGTGCTGAAATTGGCTTAACGCGTGAGCGTGTGCGTCAAATTCAAGTTGAAGCATTAAAAAGATTGAAAGACGTATTAGGGGCTCAAGGCTTGTCAGTAGAAGCATTATTTAGAAGCTAGTGCTCTGAAATATAGAGAAATAAGGGCATTAATGCCCTTTTTTATTGCCTGAATGTTCAGAAATTGGAGGTTTAAGATGAAAAGTAAAATTATTCTATTATTAATTCCATTGAGCTTATTAATTATTACAGCTTGTCAAAGTACTCGCGATAGTATGGTCGAGCAAGGTTACCCTTTAGCTTATGCCGATGGTTTTCAGGATGGTTGTGATAGCGGAAATAAAGCTGGGGGAAGTTTATTTGATCAATTTAAAAAGGATGTAACCCGTTTTAATAGTGAAACAGATTATGCTCAAGGTTGGTCTGATGGATTTCGTCAATGTGAAACTGAGCAAGAATCGATACAGCGTCAGGTAAGAATGAGCATTGAGCAACAAAATTTACAGCAGCAGAAAAAGACTAATGAGCTAGCTGAGCAACACGCGTTAGAGAGAGAAGTTATGAAAGGTGTTGATACGAGTGGATTAAAATCACTTGAAAACTAATATTTAAAGCAAATCTTCAGATTAAAAAGCCGCGTCATTTTACTGTTGCGGCTTATCATCAAAGAGTTAACCAATAGCGTCTTACAGATTAGTTAATCGCTTTAGTTCATACAGCATATCTAAAGCTTGTTTAGGACTGTAATCATCAGGATTAATCTGAGCGAGCTTTTCTGTCGCAGCTGATGATAGCGGCTCAGGCATGGTAAGATTAAGTGCCTCT
Source organism: Shewanella sp. 2_MG-2023 (assembly GCF_030548905.1). Taxonomy (NCBI): domain Bacteria; kingdom Pseudomonadati; phylum Pseudomonadota; class Gammaproteobacteria; order Alteromonadales; family Shewanellaceae; genus Shewanella; species Shewanella sp. 2_MG-2023. The sequence goes on along the minus strand of NZ_JAUOSO010000003.1, from coordinate 8,769 downwards.
TGGATAGGGACATTCTGTGTATTCGCTAAATCGCGACTTTCAAGCATATGCAGTTTTTGTTTGGCAGCTTTTATGACATGAGCTGGAACGCCTGCAAGTGATGCGACTTGTAATCCATAACTTTTACTTGCAGCACCTTCTTGCACAGCATGCATAAAGGCGATGGTGTCATCATGTTCTACGGCATCTAAATGCACATTGGCAGCGCCTGATATTTGTTCAGGTAGTTGAGTCAACTCAAAATAGTGAGTTGCAAATAAGGTTAGCGCTGCCACTTTTTCAGCTAAGTATTCAGCTGCAGACCACGCAAGCGATAGTCCATCATAGGTTGATGTTCCTCGGCCAATTTCATCCATTAATACTAAGCTTTTCGCTGTCGCATTGTGAAGGATGTTTGCTGTCTCAGTCATTTCAACCATAAAAGTTGAACGCCCAGATGCCAGATCGTCAGATGCGCCAATACGGGTGAATATGCGATCAATGGGGCCAATCACAGCTTTTTGCGCAGGCACAAAACTGCCTATATGTGCCATAAGCGTGATTAGCGCGACTTGGCGCATATAGGTTGATTTACCGCCCATATTAGGCCCAGTGACAATCAGCATACGTCGCTCTGGTGCCAGTGCAACTGGGTTGGCGATAAATGGACTTTGGCTGACTAGTTCAACGACTGGATGACGACCCGCTTCTATATGAATACCAATTTCATTACTAATTTGTGGGCAGTTATACCCTAATGTTTCCGCACGCTCAGCAAAATTACTGAGTACATCTAACTCCGATGCTGCTTGAGCAAATTGCTGTAATTCATGTAATTTGGGTAAAAGTAAATCGAACAACTCTTCCCAAAGTTGCTTTTCAATTGCCAAAGCTTTGCCTTGGCTTGAAAGTACTTTCTCTTCGTATTCCTTAAGCTCAGGGGTGATATATCGCTCAGTATTTTTAAGAGTCTGGCGACGTTGATAGCTTAATGGTACTTGATCAGATTGTAAGCGGCTGACTTCAATGTAATAGCCGTGCACTCGGTTATAGCCAACTTTTAGCGTATTAATGCCAGTTTGTTCTTTTTCACGGGCTTCCATTTGTACTAAATAATCATTGGCACCTTCGCTAAGGCCACGCCATTCATCTAAGTGTGCATTATATCCTGAACGGATAACGCCACCGTCACGGATTAGCATTGGCGGGTTATCAACAATGGCTGATTGCAACAATTGTTGTTGCTCAGGAAACTCACCTAATAAAGCTGCTAAGCGTTGCATTTCAGCTTGTTTGCAGTGACTGAGTGTTTGTTGGATTTCAGGCAATAAATCTAAGGCTTGGCGCAAGCGTGCAAAATCCCTAGGACGAGCACTACGAATAGCAAGGCGAGCCATGATACGTTCGATATCGCCTAAGGCTTTTAATTGTTGGTGTAAGTCGGCATATAGCCCAGTTTCGATAAGTTCAGAAACAGCTTGCTGACGTTGACTAATGTGCTGCTGATCTCTAAGAGGCTGATGGATCCAGCGCTGTAACATTCGGCTGCCCATTGGCGTAGCCGTTTTATCTAATACCCAAGCAAGAGTGTTATCACGAGAACCCGAAAGATTAACGGTCAACTCAAGATTACGCCTAGTTGCGGCATCTAAAATTATCGTATCAGCTTGGTTAAACATGGTAATGCTGCTGATATGGGGTAGAGCTGTTTTTTGAGTGTCTTTTACGTATTGCATAAGACAGCCAGCGGCTTGTAAAGATAAACGCGCATGGCTAACACCAAAGCCATGAAGGTCTTTTGTGCCAAACTGTTCCAGCAATAACTGGATACTAGTGTCGTAATCAAATTCCCATTCAGGGCGACGTCTAATACCCTTAAGGTTCTCGATAAGATGCCTATCAGCTAAATCTTCACTGTATAAAAGCTCTGCAGGGCTAGTACGCTGCAACTCAGCTTCTAATGTTTCTGAATTCTCAAGTTCAACAATGACAAATCGACCTGATGACACGTCCAAGGTTGCGTAGCCATAGCCATTTTTACCTTGGTAAACCGCAGCGAGTAAGTTGTCTTGTCTTTCTTGTAATAAGGCTTCGTCAGTTAAGGTGCCAGGGGTAACAATACGAACGACTTTACGTTCTACTGGACCTTTACTGGTAGCGGGATCGCCAATCTGCTCACAAATAGCGACTGATTGGCCAATCTGTACTAGCTTGGCGAGATAACCTTCAACGGCGTGATAGGGTAAACCTGCCATAGGTATTGCATTGCCGCCACTCTTGCCTCTAGCAGTAAGTGAAATCCCTAATAGTTCAGAAGCCAGTTTGGCGTCTTCATAAAATAATTCATAAAAGTCTCCCATACGATAAAACAAAAGCATCTCTGGGTGCTGTGCTTTTAGCGTCAAATATTGACGCATCATTGGGGTATGCTTTTCTAAACTTGGGTCTTCATTTACGGTCATTAAGTAGTTGCTCTTAATCTGGCTTTAATACGGGATAATAAACGGGGCTCATCTTAACAATATTTAGTTTGATTCCCAATAAGCGATGTTCATACAGTGACTTTTAGAAAGACAAGTACTGTCATTTATTACGAATTAAATCTTTGAAAAATCGATAATTTACATTCGCTCATACTAGTGTATACAGTAGTTTGTTTAATGAGGTCTTTGAGGTTTTAAAACTTATTTTGGTTATTAGGTATTGATTAATAAGATAAAAATATTATACGAATGAAATAATGTCAAAAAAGTATACAGTAACTATTGATACTGTATGATTATACAGTATACTGAGCTCATATTGTTAGACAGACAAATTTATTCGTTACCAAGTTCGCATGTCGAATTGAGTCACCTTAAAGGGATAAAGAGAATGAAAGCAGATCCAAATAAAGAGAAAGCGTTAAATGCCGTACTAGGCCAAATTGAAAAGCAATTTGGTAAAGGTTCAATCATGAAGTTGGGCGCAGATCGCACAATGGATGTTGAAACAATTTCTACTGGCTCACTTTCATTGGATGTTGCACTAGGTGCTGGTGGTTTACCAATGGGACGTATCGTAGAAATCTACGGTCCTGAATCTTCTGGTAAAACAACCTTAACACTTGAAGTGATTGCTGCTGCACAGCGCCAAGGTAAAACTTGTGCCTTTATTGATGCTGAACACGCACTTGACCCTATTTATGCGAAAAACTTAGGCGTAGATATTGATAACCTTTTATGTTCTCAGCCTGATACGGGTGAGCAAGCGCTTGAGATTTGTGATGCATTAACACGCTCTGGCGCTGTTGATGTGATTATTGTCGATTCGGTTGCTGCATTAACACCTAAAGCAGAAATCGAAGGTGAGATTGGTGATTCGCACATGGGCTTAGCGGCACGTATGATGAGCCAAGCAATGCGTAAACTTGCTGGTAACCTTAAGCAATCAAACACACTGCTTATCTTTATTAACCAAATCCGCATGAAAATTGGTGTTATGTTTGGTAACCCAGAAACCACAACGGGTGGTAATGCACTTAAGTTCTACGCTTCAGTTCGTCTTGATATTCGCCGTACAGGTGCGATTAAAGATGGTGATGCTGTTGTGGGTAATGAAACACGCGTGAAAGTGGTTAAGAACAAAATTGCTGCGCCATTTAGACAAGCTGAATTCCAAATCCTCTATGGTAAAGGGATTAACCGTACTGGCGAGTTAGTTGATTTAGGTGTAGCGCATAAGCTTGTTGAAAAAGCAGGTGCATGGTACAGCTATCAAGGCAATAAAATCGGTCAAGGCCGTGCTAATGCTGGTAAATACTTAGTTGAAAACCCAGCAATAGCTGAAGAAATTGAAACTAATTTACGTCAAATGCTATTAAGCAAAGAAAAAGAAGCCGCTCCTGCAGAGTCTGATGAAAATATTGATTTAGAAACAGGTGAAGTTTTTTAAATCGAGTTTAACTCCAAGGTAGCAGGAAGCTAACTCGAACAGCTATAAACTAAGTTATCTTTAAACGAGTTTCTCTACAGCTTGCTTGAAATTAATAAATCGCGATTGGTTTTGCCAATCGCGATTTTTTTATATTTTGAAATAGTTTGTAATGCGAGTAAGTCATTAGTAAAAATGCTTTAAAACTAGAACAGAGTTTTGCCTTTTCGAACTGCTAGGAATTTTCAGAATATAACCCTAAGATCTTGCCATCACCATCAAATCGCTAGGGTAATTAGTGAATTACAGATGATTCCCTAGTCAAGCTTGATGAAGGCTAGTTATCATGTGGTTCGTGAAATATAGACTATTTAAGTTATCGCAATATTGTCATAACGCTCCTTTCAATTTTGATTTGGACTATTTAGGCCATAAAATTGAATTGTCGATTAACATAATCGCTCCCAAATGTAAGAAAATCGCTAATCTAAGCCGCTAGATTCTCGCACCTTCAGTTTGTTTAAGTATATAATGTTGCCAATATTCGAGCTGTTATACAGCTTCAAGATAAATAGAATTTATCCATTTAGGGCGATTTCATGTTTCAGACCACCACAGAATTAAGAAGCGCATTTTTAGCGTATTTTGGTAACAACGGACACCAAGTTGTCGACAGTAGCTCATTAGTGCCGCATAACGACCCAACGTTATTGTTTACTAATGCGGGTATGAACCAGTTTAAAGAAGCTTTTCTTGGCTTGGAAAACCGTGGTTATACTCGAGCGACAACATCACAGCGTTGTGTTCGTGCTGGTGGTAAACACAATGATTTAGACAATGTCGGTTATACCGCTCGTCATCATACGTTTTTTGAAATGTTAGGTAACTTCAGCTTTGGCGATTACTTTAAAGAAGAAGCGATTTCATTTGCATGGAACTTCTTAACTCAAACATTGAAATTACCGACAGAAAAATTATGCGTCACTATCTACGATACTGATGATGAAGCATTTGAAATTTGGAATAAGAAAATCGGCGTTGCAGCTGAAAATATTATTCGCATTGGTGACAACAAAGGCGCAGCTTACGCTTCAGATAACTTCTGGCAAATGGGTGACACTGGCCCTTGTGGTCCATGTTCTGAAATTTTCTATGATCACGGTGAGCACATTTGGGGCGGCCGCCCTGGCACACCTGAAGAAGATGGCGATCGTTTCATTGAAATCTGGAATATCGTATTCATGCAGTATAACCGTCAAGCTGATGGTGAAATGCAGCCGTTACCAAAACCTTCAGTTGATACTGGTATGGGCATTGAGCGTATTGCAGCAATTATGCAAGGTGTACACTCAAACTACGAAATCGATATATTCCAAGCCTTAATCAAAAAAGCCGCTGAAATTATCAATGTACAAGATTTAGAAAATAAATCATTGCGCGTTATTGCCGACCATATTCGCTCTTGTTCATTCTTGATTGCTGATGGTGTTATGCCATCAAATGAAGGCCGTGGTTACGTACTACGCCGAATCATACGCCGCGCAGTTCGTCACGGTAATAAGCTAGGGGCGACTGAGACATTCTTTTACAAGTTATTACCTACACTTATCGAAGTGATGGGCGATGCGGGTAAAGGCCTTGTTGAAGCGAAAGCGATTATTGAAAAGTCGTTGAAAGCGGAAGAAGAACAATTTGCTAGAACTCTAGAGCGTGGTTTAGGCATTCTAGATGCTGCATTAAACGAGTTAAGCACTAATGTGTTAGACGGTGAAACCGCATTCAAACTTTACGATACTTATGGTTTCCCTGTTGATTTAACGGCAGATGTTTGTCGTGAGCGTGATATTACTGTTGATGAAGCAGGTTTCGAAGCAGCAATGGCAGAGCAAAGAAGCCGTGCACAAGCAGCTGGTAACTTTGGTACTGATTATAATAGCGGCCTGAAAATCGAAGGTGAGACTGAATTCTGTGGTTATACCGAATTAAATGGTCAAGGCGTTGTAACAGCAATCTACGTTGAAGGTGTTGCAGTAGAGTCACTTGCCGCAGGACAAGACGCTGTCATCGTATTAGATAACACGCCGTTTTATGCTGAGTCTGGTGGACAGGTTGGTGATAAAGGTCAACTGTCTGTTGATGAGACGGTATTTACTGTCGCTGACACTCAAATTTTCGGTCAGGCTTTTGGTCATGAAGGTAAGTTAACTGCTGGAACCTTAACCCTTGGTCAAACCGTTAACGCTGAAGTGGATAAAAAACTACGTCATCGTACTCAATTAAACCATTCAGTGACGCATTTATTACATTCTGCATTACGTAATGTATTGGGCACGCATGTTAACCAGAAAGGGTCATTAGTAAACCCTGAACGTTTACGTTTTGACTTTGCACATTTTGAAGCTGTTACTGCAGCAGAACTTAAGCAAGTTGAAGAAATGGTTAACACTCAAATTCGTCGTAATCATCAACTGAAAACCGCAGTAATGGGGATTGATGAAGCCAAAGAGCAAGGCGCTATGGCGTTATTTGGTGAGAAGTACGACAACGAAGTACGTGTCGTTACCATGGGCGATTTCTCTATCGAGCTTTGTGGTGGTACTCATGTGGGCCGCACTGGTGATATTGGTTTATTCAAAATCACATCAGAAGGTGGTATTGCTGCGGGTATTCGTCGTATTGAAGCAGTAACTGGTGCAGCAGCAATGGCTTATGTAGCAGAGCAACAAGCTCAGCTTGATAAAGCGGCTTCATTACTTAAGTCTGATTCAGCTTCTGTGGTTGTAAAACTAAAAGCACAGCTTGATAAAGTGAAGCAACTTGAAAAAGAAATGTCTCAGCTTAAAGACAAGTTGGCGGCAGCAGCGAGCGCAGATATTGCTGGCGAAGCCATTGATCTTAACGGTGTTAAAGTATTAGTTAAAAAACTTGAAGGTGCAGATCCTAAATCACTTCGTGGTTTGCAAGATGAATTAAAGCAAAAGCTTAATTCAGCGATTATCGTATTAGGTATTGCAAACGAAGGCAAAGTGAACTTAATTGCCGGTGTGAGCAAAGATCTTGTAGGTAAAGTGAAAGCGGGTGAGTTAGTTGCTATGGTTGCTCAGCAAGTTGGCGGTAAAGGCGGTGGACGTCCTGATATGGCGCAAGCTGGTGGTACTCAGCCTGAGAAACTTGATGAAGCGTTAGCGTTAGTACAACCATGGTTAACAGAACGTTTAAGCTAGTAATGAACCAAAACAGTTCTAACGGATAGTTTAGGTGATGATTTAAGAGATTAAACTGTTTTATTTCATCATCTTTTGATCTCAGTCGCTTTATGGCTTGAGTGATTGTTTAAGGTTTGGCATAGTAGATTTATTGATGTTGGTTAATAAGTTAACCAACATCAATATTTTGTATAATCTGGTTCAAAGCACTACAAATTAATTGGTTATAGATTTTTATGCTAATTTGATGATGAAAGCAGCAACTTGATGCGAAAGTTCTGTTTTAGCTTTGTCTAAAGAATGGTCTGCAAATGTTAACAGCTTGATACGAGCAGACTTTTAAAATGCCAAAATTCTTTGATTTTCGATTTTTTACGCTAAAAAGCTTAAAAATTTTATTGATTTAGTGTCGTCACTAATGATTTGTATTAAGCTAACACTATTAAACGCGCATATTACGGATAGAAGCTGGTGTATGCTGATTGGACTAAAGGAGCAATCGAATGCTGATTTTGACTCGCCGTGTAGGCGAAACATTAATGATAGGTGATGAAGTGACTGTTACTGTACTGGGTGTTAAAGGTAACCAAGTACGTATCGGTGTGAATGCACCTAAAGAAGTATCAGTTCATCGTGAAGAAATTTATCAACGTATCCAGTCTGAAAAATCTGGAAATAGCACCCCTGAGGGTGGCAATTTCTGATAAATCAGAATTGTTAAGCGTTATACCATTTAAGCCAGTGAAAGCTGGCTTTTTTGTGTCTGACACAAAAATGAACCAACCTTTGATTATGAGCTTTGAATATAACCGGACCAGCTATTATTGAATGAGTTCGTCGTGTTTCGGTTTGTGTTATTTCTGTATGCCATGAACAATCTTTTAATGATTCGATTATTCTGTATAGCACTTTAGGTCCCCCCAAAGCTTACTCAGGTTTTGCTGATTCTCTCATCGTTGTACTCGTTTTATATTCCTTCTTCTATCCACTCTACTATTCCTTCTTCTATCCACTCTGCTATTCCTTCTTCTATCCACTCTGCTATTCCTTCTTCTATCCACTCTGCTATTCCTTCTTTTATCCACTCTGCTATTCCTTCTTTTATCCACTCCGCTATTCCTCCTTCTATCCATTCTACTATTCCTTCTTCTATCCATTCTGCAATTCACTCTTCAATTCATGGTTATTCTCACGTTGCATGCTTTGGTGCTGTTATATAAAGAAGGCTTAATATCATGATGTGGTCATGTGTACTTTTAAGGGTAATAAAATCATTGTCGATTGCAGAAGTGGATAAACTGAAACGTTTCGACCTTAAATAGTGATATTGTTTTAAAGCAAAAAAACAAAAATCGGTACGGTGAATTGAAAATATTTGTGGCTTAAGTCGGCAATATGATTAAAAACAGTTCAAATGAATATATGTTTCTGAAAAAGGGTTTGACTTATTTTCTTCAAACAGTAATATACCGCCCAAGAAACGGAGAGGTGGCCGAGTGGCCGAAGGCGCTCCCCTGCTAAGGGAGTATGGGCTTTAAATCCCATCGAGGGTTCGAATCCCTCCCTCTCCGCCATTTCTTAAAAAATAGTAAACGATGCGGATGTAGCTCAGCTGGATAGAGTACCTGGCTACGAACCAGGCGGTCGGAGGTTCGAATCCTCCCATCCGCAC
>NZ_JAUOSO010000029.1:0-42210 GCF_030548905.1 Shewanella sp. 2_MG-2023 | reverse complement strand
TCACTATTCACTATTCACTATTCACTATTCACTATTCACTATTCACTATTCACTATTCACTATTCACTATTCACTATTCACTATGGCATAAATAAAAAACCTTCGCTTTATACTGTAATTCGACAATATGACAATTTAAGGTAAGGGAAAATAAACACTTTTAAGAGACTAAAAAGCCTAATGTATATTGATACATTAGGCTTTAAGGCAAACTATTTGGGTTCAAATGTTGATTGAGAAGTTAATCAACCCAATGTAAAACGTCTCGGATAATTGACCAGCGAGGTTGAGGCGTGGTGGCTCCTTTGCCTAACATCCAATAGTCATAAAACTCTTGTTGATGACCATCGACCTTACGCAGTTTTTGCCAATTATTAATATAGTTCAGTAATGACTGGTTCGATTGAGCCACCGCATAAGCCACAGGATAACGATTTTTACCTTCTAAAATGGCAATGCCGTAACCTGGGAAAAATAGCGTCCAGGCTGACCCTGCCTCTGCGCTGATAACCACAGCATCGTACTTGTCTTTTTTCTGCCTGAAGAAATCTTTGTAACCTTCAATTTTGACAAATTTAAGATGGGGCAACTGCTTCTTGGCTTCTTTGATTTTGTCATCATGTTCAACATAAGCCACGGTGACATCTTCCATGGCCAGAATCGACTCATTGGTTTTAAAGCTATTGACGCGGTGGTCTTTAGTGGCAATGGCGATATTGAGTTCTAATACTGGATCGCTGTAACTTAAGCGATCCATTTGTTTGATATCCATGGCAAGCCCTGACATAGCCACATCAAAAAAGCCTGCTTGCAATGACACAGCAAGCTTATCTTTATGAAAAGGAATGAATTCGATATCAACATGTAAATCTTCGGCTAGTTTAGTGGCCATCGCAGAATCAAAGCCCACCAATTGGCCTGAGTTATTGTAATAACTAAAGGGCACATTACTTGGAATATAACCGACTCTTAACACGCCACGCTTTCTGATAGTTTGTACATCGACTATTGGCTGAGAGGGTGTTTTACCTACTTCAGGAAACTGTCGGGTTACTTTAGTAGGCACTTTGTCAGCTACTTTCATGTTGGCAATCACGCCACTAGTGATTTCAGGGCTAGTAATAAATACCCCCATCCCAATTCGACACACTAATATGGTGACTATGGTACTGGCCACTAAGCCACCAGACATTTTAATTAATTGCGGCGCACGAATTTTAAGACAACCTTGGAATAAACAAACTGTCAGTAAGGTTAATGCGAATAAATTCATTACCGCAGCAATAGAGTTAAATTTACCCGTTATAAAGCCTGACATAACAAATAATTGGAATAAATCAGAAGGTAAATGCACTAAGTCGAGCATAAAGGGGATTGCAACATAAACGCTGCCAAATAGTGATAACAGGCCACTAATCGATAAGGAAGGAATAGCACTGATATCAACAGGGGTACCATTAAACCAGCCAGCAAAATAAACAAACAAAATAACCGTGAGTTTACCGATATTTGGGAAGGTAAAGGCAATAGGTACAAGAATTTCAATTAGGGTTAAGCCGTCTTCACTAAGGTTATTATGCTCACGCATGATCTGCTTACATTCTTCAATAATCACGGGAATGACAATAAAGATATTACCAGTAGCAAACGCAGTTACTAGGCTTGCCTTAGTAATGCTGACGGTTTGCATATATGTAATTGGTGTTAGCGAGCAAACAATCCAAGGTAAAATCACAAAGGTGAGCAATAAGCACAAAACAAAGTAGCTGATTAAATACACCTGCATACTGGCAAATTCATCGACCCCCATCGTTCCTGCCGCCGCTGCGGACATAGCGAAAATACCAACCGGTAATACTTTAACTAAGCCTTGAGTAATGCGTGAAAACGTTTCGGTAATGGTGTGCATGAAAGAAAGCACTTGGTTTTTATTATCACCTTCCATGCCGATGAGTGCCAACCCCATCGCAATACTAAATACCACCATAGCAGGTACATAACCTGCAGCCATGGATTCAAATGGGTTTGATGGTATGTAAAGCTTGAAGTAATTAATCGGTTCTACAGGTTCAATAATGCTGGTACTGAAAAAGGAGGCGGATTCTACAAATGGGAATGACAATGGCATTAATGCAGTAAGCACCAATCCGACCAACCACAACAGCAACATGATAAGTCCCGCGCGACTAAAAATTAAGATAGCAGTACTTTTTTGCAGTTTCCCAATACCGCCAATCAGCGATACAACAATGTAGGGTAAAACCGTCATCTGCATTAATAAGATGACACCATTACCTATGGTACTTAGCCAGCCAACGGATTCGCCAAAGAAAATACCAACAGCAAAACCGACAAACATGGCAATTAGCATTTGTGTTGAACTGGTCATTGAAAGTAATTTTTTAACCACGTGTCGTATCCATTTATTATGTTATGCCTGCGGCGTTTGAGTCTTAAGGCTCATTAAGCGCTTTATTTATTGCATAGTAGGTTACTGAAAGTTTATCAATTGTCAGGTTTTAAGTGGTGAAGCTGTTAATTTAAATCAATATTAACAGTCTTATTAATCAATAGTCAGACTTTAACGAATAAATTTTAGCGATAAAATAGGTTAGTAAATGCTAATAAATTGGCGAGGAATTGGGGGATGTTGGTGATAGCTATTGGCTCTAACTTTAGTTATGGCCATAAAAATAGCCAGAACAAATGAACTGGCTATTAGATGTAAATGGATTTGCTAAGGGGGTTTATAGTGGCTTTAGTTTGCCTTTTGCATCAGCAATACATTGATAGTTTTTAGATTGCATAAACTCAGCAAGCTCAGACTCAATACGCTCGAAACAAGCTTCGCCTTCTTTTTCAAAACAAGTAGCAATTTGTACCGCGTCCGCGCCTGCTAATAAATATTCAAACGCATCGATACCGGTTTTAATGCCGCCAACACCGATGATTTGAACATCATCATCTAACAGTTCACGAAATGCGCGCACATTGGCAAGGCCAATAGGCTTAATGTAATCTCCACATAAACCACCAAAGCCGCCTTTAGGTTTAATGATAGGTTGCTCTGTGTGTGGATCAATCACTAAGGTGTTGCCGATAGAGTTAATGCAGGTAATGAACTTTACTGGGTATTTCTTGATGATATTGGCCACTGCAATAAAGTGTGACATATCAAAATACGGCGCTAATTTAATCCCAATAGGTTTATTGCCTAAGGCGGTAATCGCGGCAAGTGCTTGGTCTGTCTGTTCAAAGTCATAAGCGACTTGAGCTTTACCAGGGATATTAGGGCAAGAAAAGTTTACTTCAATTAAATCGACGTCACTGTTTTGAAACGCGGTGACCATTTCAATATTATCTTCAACGCTAAAGCCCGAAACACTGACAATGACAGGTTTCCCCAAGGCTTTTAATTGCGGCACCATTTCTAAATACGCTTTGTATCCAAGGTTGGGGAGCCCCATAGACTGGATAGATCCTAATGGCAGGTTTTGATATCTAGGTTCAGGGTTTCCTTCGCGCGATTCAATCGTACAAGACTTGGTTACCACGGCTGCCGAGTTGGATAGTGCAATGGTGTGCAACTCATCCCAAGTGGTACATTTAGGGCCAGAGGCATTCATCAAATAACTGTCTAGCTGTGTTCCAGCAATTTGAGTGGATAAATCGATGTTCATGAAGCGTCCTCTTGACTGAATTAGTATGGATAAAACAATACGACCGCTTTGAGGTGATTAAGGTTTTTGAAAGGTTTTAAATTATTCACCGCCAAATTGCGCCATAGTTTATTCAGCAAGACAATATAGACATTGATTAGAAACAAGAAAAAAGCAAAAGAGACAATAAATTTGTAATAGTGTTAACTAGAGCAAACAAACAAGAAACTCAAAGTGACCTGCAGCGGCTAGGTCACCAGTTCATAAGGGTTTATTTTAAGCGATAAATAACTTCTACACGTTCTTCAACGCTCACCTCACCATATTGATAACTTTCTGCCATATCGCTTTGCATTGCGCTCATTCTCATCATTACGGGTTGCACTGGGTGCTGTGTTAAGTAACGTATTTCCCATACGCCATCGAGTTCACGGTCAAAACCTTGCGCTAGAGAGTGCGCTTTGTGCTTTGCATCTTTAATGGCTGCTTGTCTTGCTTGCTCAATAGCTTGGGTTTCATCGGATGATTTTAAAGCAATATTTTGCACTCGATTAATGCCTTCTTCTAGAGCGGAATCCAGAATGTCGTTTAACTTAACTAACTCTTTAACGCTAACCGTCAACTGTCTGCTAGCACTATAACCGGTTAATTCTTTAGGTTGGTTTGATGGGTAATGATATTGCGGTTGAATGTGCAAGTTTGCACTTTGAATGTCCTGTTTACTGACACCAGCCTGCTTAAGGCGTTTGATAAACTTAACGACCGCTTCATCAACCGCTGTTTTAGCTTCTTTGGCGTTATCTTTGGTTAAGCTTACTTGTACTGAAATCTCTGCCATATCAGGGGCTACTTTGACTTGGCTGGTGCCAACGGTTTCTAAGTGAGGGAAATCATAGTTAGCGGCTATTGCGGTATTGGTTGTTAAACCGAAAATGAGCCCAGATGCGATTAATGTACTTAACAAGGTTTTTCTTAGTGTGTTCACATTGATTAATTGAGTCATAATTGCTCCAGCAATAATAGAAAGTAAATTCGTTGTTATTGCTATAAACGCAGACAATATAGAAAAGGGTTATTTTTTTAAAAAATATTGTTAGAACGTTGAATGGATTGTGGTGGCTAGCAGATTGCTAGCTTTATGAAAGGTTCACTGAATTGACTGAAACAACAGAGGTTGAACGCAAGGACAGATAAAGGTTTATCTGCCCTTAGCATTTCAATTAGATGTAACGACTTGAACAAGTCGAGCTTAGGAGTATCAATGTACTCGTTGTCCATTAACCCAGGTTTCGCTGACTTTGGTTTTCCAAATATCTTCAACAGGGGCTGAGAAAATATCGGTTTCGATTAAGATAAAGTCTGCTTTCAATCCTGGTTTTAGCTGACCAATCTCTTTTTCTTGATGACCAGCAAAAGCGGCATTAGTGGTAAAGCTGGCGAGCGCTTCAGTGAGTGTCATGCTTTCTCTACGGTACCAACCATCAACCGGCTGATTGTCATGGTCTTGTCTGGTCACAGAGGCATGAAGGCCATAAAAAGGGTTAGGGGACTCAATGGGAAAGTCAGAACCTGCTGCAATAACAGCGCCCGCATTGATTAATTTTCGCCAAGCGTAAGCGCCCTTTATTCGCGAGTTGCCTACTCTATCTTCTGCCATATTCTTATCGCTGGTGGCATGTGTTGCCTGCATAGAAGCAATCACATTGAGCTCTGCAAATCGAGAAATATCACTGAGCTGCAATACTTGTGCATGTTCAATACGGTGTCGTAAATGGCGACTGTTACTGTTGGCAATTAATGATTGGTAATGATCTAAAACAATCTGATTGGCATTATCACCAATTGCGTGGGTATTAACCTGAAACCCTGCTTTCATGGCTTTTTCAATCTTATCGCCTAAGGCTTGTGGCGAATATAGCAATAACCCCTTGTGGCCTTTTAAGTCACTATAATCTTCAATTAACGCAGCGCCGCGACTGCCTAATGCGCCGTCAGCAGAAATTTTAACACTGCTAACACGGAATTTATCGGTATCGATACGGTATGGTCCTGCAGCCATTAATTGATCAAACTCAGGATCTTCAGCGTCAATCATGCCGTAAACGCGAATAGGCATTTTACTGCGTAAGTCCAAAGCTTGATAAGCCGCAATGGTATCAGACTGAATCCCAGCGTCATGCACACTGGTTAACCCTAATTCTGCTAATGAGGTTAAAGCTGTTTCGAGCACTGCTTGTTGCTCTTCAATCGACAGTTTAGGGATATTGTTGGTAATTAAGCTCATGGCATTATCAACAAATACGCCAGTGGGTTGACCATTTTTATGGCGAAGGATCTCGCCGCCTGCTGGACTGATTGAATTGATATCGACTCCAGCAACTGCCATTGCTGCTGAATTTGCCCAGCCAGCGTGCCCATCAATTCGTACTAACCATACAGGCGTGTCAGGAAATATCTTATCGAGAGAGGCGGCTGTAGGAAATTGCTTACTTGGCCATAATACTTGGTTCCAACCTCTGCCTTGTACCCAGTGTAATGAAGACTGTTGCTGCCTAAATTCATCGACAATATTAACAGCATCGTATTCTGATTCACTGTCGCGTAATTGAGCACGCATCAAGCTCAAACCGTAACTCAATACATGCCCGTGAGCATCAATTAAGCCCGGAAGTAAGGTTCGACCTTTACCATCAATATGATTGATATTGGCTTCGGTTTTATAGGGTAAGTTGTCTTGTTCGGTATATATTTTTTCGATGGTGTCACCATCAAATTGCAAAGCTCTAAACTCGATGAGATTGCCATCTTGAACAGTATATCCATGAATGTTACTGATCAATTGACTCTGGCTAAGCGCGGGGAAACTGACTAAACAGATACAAGTGATAAGCAGCTTTTTGTAGGTATTTATCATGTGTTAATTCGTTCCATGTTCTTATTGTTTTGTCTTTTAGCTATTGAACAATATTTAATTTTTGTTGTTGATTTTATGTTAACTGGTTTTTTGTAGAAAAACGAGAGTGAAATAAACATGTTAATGAGTAATCGACAGATTCATTAAGCAGGTGAATGGCAAGCAACTAACGTGATAACTGCTACACTAGAAATGTCTTAAACGACTTGCTACTAGTGTTACTGGTGTAATATTCAAGCGAGTGACTATTTAAGTACAATAACGGTATTCTGATTTAAATCATGCTGTTTAGGCAAAAAGTGTAAACAAAAAAGATTTAGACAAAAAGTTGAGAAACAGTATTAAGCAAAGGCAAGTGGAGAGGTTATGGGGTTAAGCGCGTCAATATTAGTACTTTTAGGGTTAATTGGACTGAGTTTATCCTTAAAGCCTGCATATCAAATTTGTGCTTATTCTCAATTTAGCAGCAAAGGTTGGCTAACCCTGTTGATGCTAATCGCATTGTTTATTGTGAGTTATTTTAGCTATTTATCATTATTATTGAAGGCTCAGGAAACCGTTAATTTTATTCAATTGGTTGTCGCAGGGATCTTTTTTGCCGGAGGTTGGTTTGTTTATTTGGTGACACGTTTGAGCAAGCAAACAATCGAGAATATGGATAATTTACTGCAAGAAAAAAACCATCAAGCTAATCATGATTTGCTTACAGGGCTACCTAACCGTCAACAGTATTATCGTAGTATTGATCAATTCATTGCAAAAGAACCTGAGACGTTTTATTGCATGATGTTAGACATTAATAATTTCAAAATGATTAATGATACTTTTGGTCATTCAGAAGGTGACAGAGTTTTACAGATTGTGGCTGAACGTATAGACAGCGTGTTACCAGCAGACGCACTTGCTGCAAGAATTGGCGGTGATGAGATTGCCATTATTATTCCTGATGCTCAGGATCGCAATATCTCAATAATAGCCAAACAAATCGAACAAGCTCTACTCGTTGATATTCCATGCTCTGGGCACATGATTGTTATTGGTGCTAGCATTGGGATTGCCCAATTTCCCAAGGATGGACAGGATAGAAAGTCGCTGATGAAAAATGCCGATATTGCGATGTATTCTGCTAAGCGTAATGAAGTTTCACATCAGTATTTTCAGCCACATTTAACCTCATCACAATTTCCCAAGTATGCTTTAGATATTGATAAGTCTAGTTTTTAGTAGGACCTGAATATGATAAAATTCAAGTTCTCTAGAGGACTGTTTAAGTGACTAGACTAGCGGCTATACAAGTGCAAAGTCAGTTGTTATATACTGTACAAATATAAGTGTTACAGAGACCACTATGACAACAGAGCAACGACTCCTGAATGCAGCAAAAGAATTAATCAAACAGCATGGTGTGATTAACTTTTCAATGTCAGATGTCCCTAGGGCTTGTGGGTTATCTAGAGCCTGTTGTTACCAAAATTTCCGTGATAAAAATGAAATTTTAGCCGCGCTGTGTATCGAAGAAGTTCAAATGAATATCACAGCCATTCATGAGCAACGTTTTGAAGACTTTGCAATGATTTTCAGTATGGTATTAAGACCGCTGATTTTTAATCATTTAAAAGACAAAGACCGATTAGCACTTGAGCATATTTTTGCTGAGTTAACATCATTGATAACACTATTACCTGAAAAAGAAGAATTCAAATTCTTAAAGCGCGGCTTCGAGTTTCTCGAGCTAGAACGAAAGCACAACCATCCTTAAACCTTTTCATCGTTTTGATAACCTCAGTCAATGTGGCATAAGGCTAAAGCCAAAGCCAAAGCCAAAGCAAAAGTCTAATCAGGCTTTTGCAATGCAATTTTGTATGTATTCTCTCAAACCAAAATCATCTTGTGATATTTTTTAAGTTTAGATATTAATCTGAAATAGTTTCCTTACTTTAGCTTCCTTTCATTAGTTCCTTTTCTGAGTTGATTGCCTTTAGCTAAATTAGCTGTTAAATGTACTCCTTTTATTATGCCGGTTAACTAAAGTCCCAATTTTAATCGCTTCAATAAATCTGAATGATTAAAAAATGTTCTTTTAAGCATATGAATGAGTGACAAAGGTATTGGTGTTAATTTAAAGTAACGGCCTTAGGTGAATAAGGTTAAGCCGTTAATGTATATAAACGGCAAAAACTCTACTGATAGCTGCGGCTTTATAGCTGGTTATCAATAGCAAGGAAGCAACAATTGCATGAGTAAGCAAGAAAATCCACAAGCTGAACAACTTGATGAGGCATCAATTGCTCAAGAGCAGGTCCTTAATCAACAAGCCGCGCTAAAAGCTTCTAATGACGATCACCATCAACACCTATTAGGTCATTGTCATCATCATAACCAAATGCAGCAGCACTTGGATGAAACGCTAAATTCATGCAGTAGTGACGGACAAGCATCAGAACTAGAACAGACAGAAACGCAAGCACAAGAACAATTAGCTTCTCTAGCATCACTAACGCCAGAAGCCATTAAGCCTAGAACAGTGAAACTGCCTCTAGTTAATGTGTATGCTAAAGGTGGCTACTGTGTGCAAATGCACCTTGGAAGTGAAGGTAGTCCTGCAAATCTAATCGTTGATACTGGTAGTAGTACCTTAGTCGTTAAAAAGCAGGTCTACAGACCGCACGATGATCAGCTACTGCAATCTGGCCCATTTGCTCAGCAAGTGATTTATGGTGCAGGCGGTTGGGATGGGCCATTAGTGCATACCAAGGTGAGTGTCAGCCAAGATGGGCTTAAAGATGATTTGTTAGCGCAAGATTCACTAGATAAAAATACGACAACCCATGTGCCGCATCTTAACCTCGCTCATGAACCGCTTGATTTAGAAGGCTGCCCTGTAGCAATTGTACCCTCGTTAGAGCATCAAAAAACCTTTGCTGATGCAGATGGAATACTGGGTCTTGCTTATTATGGCTTGAACAAGAGCTACGATTTAACTGCCTATATTGAACAACATGAAATTAAGCCTGCATCGACTTTCCCATGGCCATTTTTAGAACCTAACTCAGTGTGCCCAGCACATAGTGATCATGACGCGAAGAGTTGTGATGGAGCTGACGAGCAAGAACGCTTTAGCGGCGAAGATTTAAAACGCTTTCGAAAGTTTCTTAAAAAGCAGCCGCAACAGACCGTTGTGCCGTATTTTACCCGCCTTAACAATAGCGGTTTAACCAACAATCGTTTTGCTTTTCATTCAAAGCGCTCAAGTATTCATATTGCTAAAGATGACTATACCCAAGAGCAAATCGCAGCCGATCCACTTAACAAAGGTTGGTTGATTTTAGGTGGTGGCAAAGAGCATACCGAGTTGTATCAGGGAAAGTTTAAAACCATTGATGTTATTCATAATCGCTATTACAACGTCAAATTGTACTCCATGAGTGTCGGCGACCAAGCGCCTGTCGCAGCCCCAGCTTTGCAAGAAAAATACATTCCTTCCCATAAAAGTAACGCCATTATTGATACTGGGGTGTCAGGAATTTTGCTAACCAACTTATTGTATGAAGCTATGTTGCAAGGCTTTAGCAATGTATCAGAAGCGTTTGTGGAGTTAGTCACCCCGTTTAAAGATATCCGCTTGCAAGAAGAGGGGATTGATATGACTGAACTATTTAAAGGCGGTGATATGACGGGTCATCACTCCAATGATTTGAGTCATTGGCCAACACTGCACTTCACCTTTGATGGTGAAATCACCAACGAATGTCCTGATAAAGAAAATGAAGTGATTGATAAAGCGATAACTATCAGTTGTAAGCCAGAACATTATTGGCAGCTGAACTCGCCAAGTCCTGGTAAAGCGTGTTTTAAAATATTGAGTCAGCTACCTCGTTGGCCAAATCAATGCTTATTAGGCACACCGCTGCTTAATGATTATTACGTAATTTTTGATCGTTCAGCCCACGAAACAGGCGTGATTCGATTTGCAGAGCAAAGAGATTGATACTCTATTCTCAAGGAAAGTTATATGCATGAGTTTGAAACTGAACGATTGAAGATGCGCTTGTTGCAGAAAGAAGATAAGGACTTTTTTGTAAGCTTATATACAGATCCTAAGATAATGCGACATATAGCGGAGCCATTTGACTTCGCTAATGCTGAGTTAACATTTGAGCGAGCTATGGAATTCTCAACTCGAGATGTTTTTAAACAAAAAGTGTGGGCAATTGTTGATTTAATGACTGATAAAATTATTGGTATACAAAGTTTATCAAAGCACCCCACTGATAAAAATAGTGCTATAGCAGGGCTAATCTTAGAGCAAGGTTATCACTGTAAAGGCTTCGCAAAAGAGTCATTAATATGGATGGTCTTTCATGGTTTAAATAACCTGTTGTTCAAAGTTATTCATGCTAGCTGTTCTGTTGAAAATAAATCTGCAATTAAATTGGTTCTGAGTTCTGAGTTCTGAGTTCTGGATATGAGATAACAGCCAGAGCTTCTATGGAGTGACTGCTTGGTTGGGTTTAGGTTAATTATTGAATTTAAAAACGGTAGATTAATATGATGAGTTTTGAAAGCGAAAGGTTTTCAATGCGACCGCTTCAAGTTGAGGATGAACAGTTTTTTATTAGTTTATATCGTGATCCCAATGTTATGAAACACATCGCTGCGCCTTTTAGTATGACTCAAGCAGAAGAGTTTTTTAATGCCGCGTTAAATGTGGATATGACTAATGATATTAGACAGATCATTTGGGTGATTATTGATAAACAAACTCAAGAGAAATTAGGTATTCAGTCAATCATAATTTTTAGTAAAAAACAAAAAAATGCTGAAGCTGGCTTGATTTTAATTAAAGAAGTCCATGGCAAAGGTTATGCAGTTGAACTGTTCAAACGTATGATCGAATTTGGCTTAAACGAGCTACATTTGCCCCAAATAGATACCTTTTGTGATAGTAAAAATCTCCCTGCTGTAAAGGGTATTTTAGCTGTAGGTTTTGTTAAAATTAGTGAGGCTGAGCAGTCACATTTTTCCATTGACTCAGCTAGGCAGTAAAAAAGAAAATCTGAAATTAACAATTGCATTCCAAATTGTAACAATAGCTGTTAATTTACTGCTTTAGGTGAGTTTACATTGTAATAACATGATGAGAGTAAATTAATGACAGGAAGTTTAGCTTGTGTCGGCACAGGAATGACACTCGGTGCTCATATATGTCCGCTCAGTAAAAGTTATATAGAACAAGCTGATGTGGTTTTTTCTGCTGTGTCGCACGGTATCACTGAGCTTTGGCTACAAGAAATGCATCCGGACGTTCGCAGTTTACAAAAGTATTACCAAGAAGGTAAGTCTCGGCAGATTACTTATAATGAAATGGTTGATGCGATGATGACTGAAGTTAGAGCGGGTAAAAAAGTGGTTGGTGCTTTTTATGGCCACCCTGGGGTATTTGCTCAAGCACCGCATAAGTCTATTGCGATGGCGAAAGCTGAAGGTTATCAAGCGCGTATGGTACCAGGCATTTCAGCAGAAGATTGTTTAATTGCTGATTTGGCCATTGATCCAGGTCGTTTTGGTTGTCAACAATTTGAAGCCAGTCAGTTCATGTTTTACAAGCGTCAATATGACCCCTCATGTTATTTAGTTTTATGGCAAATCGGTTTGGCCGGTGATAAATCTCTGGCAAAATTTTCAACTGGTGCAGCGCATAGACAAGTACTAATTGAGCTACTTTCAGAAGTATATCCACTAGATCATCAGGTTATTTTGTACGAAGCTGCTGTGCTACCAATTGATACGGTAAGAAATGAGTCATTGTCCATTGCAGATTTAGCTGAAGCTGAAATATATATGCATACCACGTTAGTGATCCCACCTAGTCAAAAAATGAAGCCAAACAAAAAGGTTCTCGACCGATTAGCTGAAATTGAACTCAAATTTTCGCACATGAATTCTGAATTATCCAATACAGAAGTCGTCTGATAAAACATTATTTAACAACAACTTAAAAATGAAGGGAATGTAATGTCAAAAATTATAAGTTTACTTGAACGTATAGGGCAAGATGCCAACCTTGCTGCTGCTGTAGATTACAATGAAGCCATTGAACAGTCTGAATTAAGTTTAGAACTAAAAAAATCCTTGTTATCTAAAGATGTATATTCACTGACTGAACAGCTTAATGTTCAAGCTGAGCTAGTTTGCGGATTATTACCAGCTGAGGAAGATGAAGATAAAGACGGTGACGATGAGGAAGATAAACCAACAGAAGAAAAAGCAAGTCAATTAGAATTTGTTTAAAAGAGTCTTTATAGATGATTAAATTGCTGAACGGTATAGCTTTAATATTACTTCTATCCAGTTATTCAATTGCCCAAGAAAAAATTATTGATACAGATATGCCTGATATCGATATTTTATTGAAGCAGGCCGATAAGGTTAGAAGTCAACAACCTAAGCAGTTTAATCATTTACTTGCTTATCTAAAAACGTTTGAAAGTGATTTTACGTCAGAGCAAAGTAACTACTATAGGTACTTGTATGCATATCAGTTAGGATTTAAAGGAGATTTTAATCAAGCACAAAGAATTTGGGAAAGTATCAGTAAGTCTCAGGTTTCTACGGAATTGAAATTTAGGGCAAATTTATCATTAGTTAATATATTTTCATATACAAAAGAATGGAGTGAAGGCTTAGTTTACCTTGAAGAGAATTTAAAAAATTTACATTTAATTGAAAATAGCGAGGTCAGTCAGCTTGGGATTTTCGCAACTGCTATGTTTTATAATCAAATTGGTCAGTATGAGTTAGCTTTGAATTATGCGAACCAAATAGATATGTTAGCAATAGAAGATAGAAACCAGTGTATCGTAAAGCATCAAATAGTAGAGTCAAAATTTTATCTTAGTAAGATTAACCTTGAGTCAATTGAAATCAGTCAAGCTTTAAAATCATGCTTAATTAGTGAAGAAAGTGTTTGGTATAATTTAACTAATTCATTTATTGCAAAATTACACATTAAAAATGGAAGCGATGATGAAGCAATTAAGTTGTTACTAAACAATATCAATGACGTCGAGACTGTTAATTATATACCTGTGATGGCGATTTTTAATTCATTATTGGCCAAAGCATATCTAAATTTAGGTGAATACGAAAAAGCATTTTTTTATGGCGAAAAGTCAATCGCTCTAATCCCTAGTATTAGCAACTCAGATACCGAAATGATTGCTTATGAAGTATTGTATAAAGTTGCAGTAAGGGAGCAGGCTTTTGAAGCCGCATTAAATTACTATATAAAATTTGCTGAAGCCGAAAAGTCATACTTTGACGATCTCAAAACCAAATACCTCGCCTTCCAATTAGCTCAGCACAGAGCCGTCGAGCAAAAAGTCCAAATTGAACTACTCAACAAACAAAATAAATTATTAAAGGCTAGTCAGCGCTTAGCCGAAAGTGAAACTGAAAATAATCGTTTGTTTATGGCTTTGCTGATCATGGTGATCAGTTTGTTGGCCATTGCGGCTATTCGCTCGAACAGAAACCAAAAGCGTTTGAAACACCTTGCTCAAATAGACTCGTTAACTCAAATTTATAACCGTGGCCATTTTAATACGGCAGCGCAAGATGCGATGTCTGCTTGCCAAGTTAATCAAGACGATATTAGTTGTATTTTATTCGATTTAGATAAGTTTAAAACTATCAACGACAACTATGGCCATGCATGTGGTGATTGGGTGCTTAAAAATGTTGCTCGTACTTGTATGAATATAGGCCGTACAAATGATATTTTTGCTCGCTTAGGCGGGGAGGAATTTTGTATTATCTTGTCTCGTTGCGATGCCGTTACGGCATTAAAGATTGCTGAAGATTATCGCAAGGCGATTGCCAATATTGATAGCAGCCCAAGCGGTTACACATTCCCTATTACTGCAAGTTTTGGAGTCACTGACAGTGTGCAATCTGGTTACAGTGTTGAAGCACTAACAGGTCATGCAGACAATGCCATGTATCTAGCTAAAAGCACTGGCCGTAATAAAGTATGTAACTATGCCGATGTACTTGCTTCTAAAGAATCTTGCTCGGTGATTATTTAGTTTTACACTGACTTAACGCCATAAGGCTAATGCCACAAGAGATAAGCCGTTTACAGATAAAGCGATTGCGCCCAAAGCGTTAATCGCTTTATTTTTGGGTAACAAACCGAGTAGTGAACTGTTATTCTATTTATCAGAAATTATGCGTTCACTTACTCATTTTGGAGACCAGTTTGGATAGAACAGCTTATTTAGATGCAATGGGTGTATCTCGTTGGCGCAGTGCTGATGCCAAAGGTAAGCCTTATCTTATTATTCAAGATTCTGACACTGATATTTCTCAGCATGCCATTGTCCTAGAGATATTGGGGTTACTGAGTGTAGACCTGAACGATTGTGAATTTGATACTGAGATGGTCAAAGGAATGCAAGTGGTCTGGGATATGCGCAAATTAAAGGTGCGCCCTAGAGTCGCTTGGCTGGTATCTGCACCATTAGCTGCTCTTGAAACAGGTCATCAAGCTAAGCGCGAATTATGGCAACAGATATACCAACACCTTGCTAAAACCGCAGCCTAATTAAATCCTTATTTTGATAATAAAGCGTTTTGATAAAGAAGCGTTTTGGTAAATAGCAGTTCGGATAAAGAGATTTCTAATCTTTATAGCCAGCTTACAGCCATCTTAATCGTGATTTCAACAGTGGTAACAGTTAACTATTTTTTAAAAAAAAACTATTTTAAGAAATCTATTTTAAGAAACCTATTTTAAAAACTATGTCAGAAACAAGCTCTCCCTCGAATTCTATAGTGATTATGCCTCTTAGCCCTGAAAACGCTGCTGAGATGTCTAGTGTTGAAAACCAGGCTCACAGTCACCCTATGAGCTTATCCAATCTAGAAGACTGTTTTGGCCGCCTGTATCGCGTTTTTGGTGCTTACGAAGCTGAACAACTTATTGGTTTTGCGATAGTGCAGCAAATAGTTGATGAGCTGACTTTGTTAGATATTTGCATCAATCCGCAGTTTCAAGGTAAAGGCTTAGGTTTACACTTGCTGAACCATATTATTAGTGATGCAAAACAGCAGGAGGCTGTGATTGTCATGCTTGAGGTGCGTCAGTCTAACCAAGCGGCAATAGGCTTATATCAAAAACTGGGCTTTGTAGAGTCAGGTCGTAGAACAGGCTATTACCCTGCTGAGTCGGGTCGTGAAGATGCGATTCTAATGGATTACAGGCTTTAGATGTTCTTTGGTTTTCTATGACTGTCTTTGACTCTCTATGACTGTCTTTGACTTTCTATGACTCTCTTTGACAGTGTTTTAGCTTGTTAGCTATGCCTTAGCTTGTTTATCATTTCTTGGACAGTGATTAATTGTATTTACCGATGTAAGAGCCGATTTAATAAAAGGATAAAAATGAGAGACTCATTAAGAGCGAAGATTATTCAGGTTTGCGATAAAAAAATAGCCGCAAAAGGCGATAATGTAGGTTTATCTTTTTATGCTTTTTTTACCAATAAAAATGACAATCCTGAGCTATTGATGGAAGCCGCAACATGGTGGATTGAAACTCATCGACTTGATCATTTTGTTAAGGCAAAAGAGATTAAAGCCATGGTTGAAAGCGGTTTGTAACTTGAGTCGTTTTATTTAGGTAAATAAAAACGGCGCATAAAGCGCCGTTTTTTTATGAGTAAGAAAGCTTATTTCACTTCTTTACCTTGAGCTTGTAAGTCCGCATGATAACTTGAGCGAACTAACGGTCCGCAAGCTGCATGGGTAAAGCCCAGCTCGTCTGCTAAATCTTTTAATTCATCAAATTCTGCTGGCGGCACGTAACGTTCAACCGGCAAATGGAACTTAGATGGTTGTAAGTACTGACCTAGAGTGAGCATTTCAACATCGTGTTTACGTAAGTCACGTAACACATCTGCGATTTCTTCGTTAGTTTCACCTAAACCCATCATTAAGCCAGATTTTGTTGGCACATCAGGGTGACGCTCTTTAAAGCGTTTCAGTAAATCTAATGACCATTGATAGTTCGCACCCGGACGCGCTTTACGGTAATGCTTAGGCGCTGTTTCAAGGTTATGGTTGAACACATCAGGTGGCTCTGTGGCAATAATATCTAAAGCTGCATCAATACGGCCACGGAAATCAGGGACTAAAATCTCGATTTTAATTTCAGGGTTAAGTACGCGGATTTCACGAATACAATCTGCAAAATGTTGTGCGCCGCCATCACGTAAATCATCACGATCCACTGAGGTAATAACCACATACTTAAGCTTCATGTCTTTGATGGTTTGAGCTAACTTTTTAGGTTCAGCTGCGTCTGGCTTAAGCGGACGACCATGGGCAACATCACAGAAAGGGCAACGACGAGTACAGATAGCACCTAAGATCATAAAGGTGGCTGTACCGTGGTTAAAGCATTCAGCGAGGTTAGGGCACGATGCTTCTTCACAAACTGAGTGCAAACCATTTTTACGTAATGCTGATTTAATCTCAGTAATACGCTGGTTTGATGCAGGTAGCTTTACGCGTAACCAGTTTGGTTTGCGTAACATGGTTTCCTTTTCAGAAGGAACCACTTTTACTGGAATACGTGCGACTTTTTCGGCATCACGCAGTTTTACACCAGGTTGTAATCTTTCAGGCCTATTCATATTATTCTGCTAATCCTTGATGATGTACAAGTTCTTGGTAGCCCAATACTTTGCTTAATGTTTGAATCAGTTTGTCGCCAGCATCGTTAACGGTTTGAGGGCCGCCTAATGCTTTGCATTGCACCATTTCAAGACCCGCGTAACCGCAAGGGTTAATGCGTTGGAACGGTGCTAAGTCCATATCGACGTTAAGTGCTAGACCATGAAATGAGCAGCCTTTACGAATGCGAAGCCCTAGTGAGGCAACTTTACGTTCATCGACATAGACACCGGGAGCGTCAGCTTTGGCATAGGCGTTAACGTCATACATTGCCAGCATATCAACAATACTTTGTTCAATGTTATTAACTAACTGTCTGACGCCGAGTTTACCGCGTTTTATGTCGATAAGTGGATAGACAACTAACTGGCCCGGCCCGTGATAGGTCACTTGGCCACCACGGTCAACTTGGATCACTGGGATATCACCTGGATTAAGGATGTGCTCGCTTTTGCCTGCTTGGCCTTGGGTGAATACGGGCGAGTGTTCAACAATCCATAATTCATCGTTGCTTTCGCTGTCACGATTATCGGTATAAGCCTGCATTGCATGCCATACGGATTCGTAATCTTGGCGACCAAGATGTCTGATGTGTAACGCTTGAGTTTGCAAGGGCAACCTCTCCCCTCAAAAAAGTTGGCTTATTATACGCACCTAGCAGCAAAATGACATCAAAGTGTTAGCTTGATCACATTTTGCTCATGGTTAAAGTACGCGATTCACGCCTTCGATTGCCGCAAGGTCGGTATAAACCTGCTCGATATGCTCTTTGCTGGTCACAGTAATGCGGATTGAAATCGCATAGTAAGTGCCTTTGCTTGATGCTTTCACAGTCGGTGCATAGTCACCTGGAGCAAGCTGTTGCGCTACTGCAACAATGCGATCCGCTAGGGTATCATCGGCAGTACCAATCACTTTGAATGGGCAAGAATTCGGAAATTCCATTAGTTCGCCAAAGTTTGTTTCTAACATGTGTTTGCTCTCTGCAGTTGTAATATGTGCTATCTGTTCTATATGGGGTAATTATACTGTAATACAAGGCTTATAACACAGAGTCTATGCATTTATCCTAAGCATAAAAAATTAAAGCCACCCGAAGGTAGCTTTAATTATTAGATTCTCTACTGGTACTGATTAACTAAACCAGCCTTCAAACATTTGCTTGAAGTAATCCATCAGTTTGCTAAACCAGCTACCTTCGTTAACTTCATTAAGTGTAACAAGTGGGAACTCAGCAATATCTTTACCATTAAGTTGGAAGAAGATACGGCCTACAGTTTCGCCTTTAGCTAATGGCGCTGTTAGTGGTTTAGTTAGCTCGAAGTTTGCTTCTAGGTTTTTCGCTTGACCACGGTTAATGGTAATAGGCGTATCAGTTACGACACCTAAATCAACGTTTTCACGATCGCCGTACCAGATTTTCTGGGTGACAAAAGTATCACCCGCTTTATACGGCGTGATTGATTCAAAGAAACGGAAACCATAGTTAAGCAGTTTTTTACTTTCAGCTTTACGCGCTGATTCACTGTTTGTGCCCATCACTACTGTGATTAAGCGCATACCATCATTGGTTGCTGAAGAAACTAAGTTATAACCAGCGCCTGAAGTATGACCGGTTTTAATGCCGTCAACGTTAAGGCTGTTATCCCACAATAAACCGTTACGGTTATATTGTTTGATACCGTTAAACGTAAACGATTTTTCTGAATATACACGGTATTCATCAGGAACGTCGCGGATTAAGGCTGCGCCTAACAAAGCCATGTCATAAGCCGTGGTTTTGTGATTGTCTGAATCTAAACCATGAGAGTTTTCAAAGTAACTTTGGGTCATGCCAAGTTGCTTTGACCATGAATTCATTAAATCAACAAAGCCATCTTCTGTACCAGCAATATGCTCAGCCATTGCAACACAAGCATCGTTACCTGATTGAATGATGATGCCACGGTTAAGGTCTTCTACAGTGACTTTCTTGCCAACTTCGATAAACATTTTAGAAGAGTCTGGGAAGTTTTTAGACCAAGCTTTTTTACTGATGGTCACTTCATCTTCTAGTGAAATATTACCTACCTTAACTTCGTGACCAATCACATAGCTGGTCATCATTTTAGTTAAGCTGGCAGGGTTTAGCGATTCGTAGGCATTGCTTTCAGCGATAACACGGCCTGAGTTGTAGTCCATTAAAACGTAAGCTTTAGCGGCAACTGTTGGTGCATTTGGCATAACCATGGGTGCATTGGCTGCGTGAGAAGATAAAGATACAGCGGAAAGCAGCAGCAAAGATTTAAGCGGAGTGTTAACAATATTCTTCATTGAGTTTGCACATCTCTGGTCAGTCGTGAAAGAAGTAAGGTCGTTTATCAATTATTATCTATATTACAGCTGGTTAAATAAAAAGTAGCTAACTACTTTAGCTGATTTACATAGTGATACGACATAATTAAAAAGATTATACCATTAGTCGACCTCAATTTGGCATTAAGGTTCCTTAACACAGGTTATTAACTGAAGTCGGATGTCATATTTACAATCTTTAAATTTGATTACAAAGTTGAATTAAGCGCGACTACTTTTTTGTTGGCGCTCTTAAATAACTTTGTGGGTAGCCATCTTGTTTGATTTGCAGCAATAATTTATTCGCAAGATAACTTTGACCAATGGGGCCAAGTAACAAGCGATAAAAACCATTAGCAGACTCAACAGTAGCTGGCACTTTATATTTTGCTTCAAGCTCTTTGGCGAGCACATTGATCCTTACTTGATCTTTAGAGGCTACCACTTGGATGATATGCACACTGTCATCTTTGAGTTCATCCAATGCCATCGACTCGGGTGATTCAATGTGGATGGTTTCAATATTCACCTTAGCGGTGCCATTTCCAAGCATGTCGAGTTTATAAGCGGCGGCATAGGATAAATCTATGATGCGACCTTCATGAAACGGGCCGCGATCATTCACACGTACAATCACTTGCTTATTGTTCGCTTCGTTAGTGACTTTAACGTAACTAGGCAAGGGTAAAGTTTTGTGCGCCGCAGACATAGAATACATGTCGTAGGTTTCGCCATTGGAAGTTAAATGACCGTGAAACTTAGAACCATACCAAGAAGCATAACCACTTTGGCTAAAGTCTTTGGCACTCGGCATCACAGTGTAGGATTTACCACGGACAGTATAGGTGCGTTTATTACCTTGGCGGCTATAAGGTTCGTATTTAGGATGCGCATCTTCAACTTTACTTACATCAGGAGCACTTTGCGGCGCGCGATCGTTTTTCATTTGATAACGGTCATCTTGACTAGTAGAAGATGAACTTGAACAAGCACTCAGTAGCCCCAGTAAGCTTAATGTGCTGATGCTCAAAATCGTTCTTTTTTGCATTGATGAGTTAATCAGATTAATTAGCATGGTAAGCGGCTTCTAACTGTTGGCTAAACTGATAAACCGCCATTGCATATAACGGACTGCGGTTATAACGGGTGATCACGTAAAAATTATTTAAGCCTAACCAGTATTCTGTCGCTTCTGGTTGATCCAATTTCACGAGTAAAGCACGTTGAGATGCATCGATGTCTTTCGCTTTTGCAAGGCTCAAGGTTGGCGTTAAAATGTCGGCAACGGTTTGAGTTGGTTTTCCTTTCACCCACACTTTGGCTTTTGGTGCTGTATCTACAGTGTGGTTAAGCTCTAGCGTCACAGGTGCGCCGCGCTGCCAACCATGTTGGTGGAAGTAGTTAGCGACACTGCCAATGGCATCTTGTTTATTATTCAGTAAGTCACGACGACCATCACCACTGAAATCAACTGCGTAATGACGATAGCTTGATGGGATAAATTGGCCAAAGCCCATAGCACCAGCGTAAGAACCTTTTAGGTTGTCATTATCTAATTGTTCTTCTTTAACCAATGACATTAAGTTGCCAAATTCACTGCGGAAAAAAGTCGCTCTAGGTGGGTAATAAAACCCTAAGGTGTATAACGCATCTTGGACTTTATAGTTGCCCATATAGCCGCCATAAAAAGTTTCGATACCAATAATAGCCACAATGATTTGCGGGTCCACTTGGAATTTGTCTGCAGCATTGTTGATGGTTTCAGCATTGTCATGCCAAAATTCCAAACCTTTTTCTAAGCGTTTGTCAGTCAGAAAAATGGGATAGTATTGATGCCAAGGCTTAGCTTCCCAAGGTTTAGATATTGCATCTAACACAGCTTGATTATGATTTGCTGTTGCGAGGAAATCTTTGACTTCTTGCTCTGAGAACCCTTTATTTACTTGGTCACTGATAAAGGCCTGCTTGAGCGCCGTCACTTCTGAACTGTCCGCGGTGTTTATCTCAGTTGCTTGGAGACTTGAGCAACTCAGTAGTAAGGCTAAACCAGCAGCGAATGTCGTTTTTAAATGCATTAACAATCCTTTTGTCATGTTTGTTTTATCATGTTGGCATTATTTGTTACCTGCCTAAAGCCGAATATACAGCGTAAAGCTTAACGGTCTATGAAACGTCGATGAGTATGAATACTCATTAATATGCCAAAACCAATCATCAAGGTCATCATTGATGTACCACCATAACTGACTAAAGGTAACGGTACACCAACAACAGGTAAAATGCCCGATACCATGCCTATATTCACAAAAATATAAACGAAGAAGGTTAAGGTAATACTGCCTGCAAGTAACCTTGCAAAACTGGTTTGTGCACGAGATGCAATCACTAACCCACGGCCAATAATATACATGTAAAGTGCAAGTAAGATTAAACTACCAATTAGGCCAAACTCTTCACCAACCACTGCAAAAATAAAGTCGGTGTGCCTTTCAGGTAAAAACTCTAACTGAGATTGCGAACCTTGTAGCCAACCTTTGCCCCATAAACCACCAGAGCCAATTGCAATTTTTGATTGGATAATATGGTAACCCGCGCCTAGGGGATCTCGCTCAGGATCAAATAATGTCATGACTCGTGTGCGCTGATAATCATGCATTAAGAAAAACCACAATATCGGCAGTAATGCCAATACTGCAGCGACACAGGAACCGACAATAACCCAACTCATGCCTGATAAAAACAATACAAAAACACCTGATGCCGCAACCAAGATTGAGGTGCCTAAATCAGGTTGTTTGGCGATCAATAAG
This sequence comes from Shewanella sp. 2_MG-2023, assembly GCF_030548905.1. Lineage (NCBI taxonomy): Bacteria > Pseudomonadati > Pseudomonadota > Gammaproteobacteria > Alteromonadales > Shewanellaceae > Shewanella > Shewanella sp. 2_MG-2023. Next base: position 19,756 of record NZ_JAUOSO010000029.1, on the reverse strand, counting down.
GTTGGGATTAATAAGATAACTAATCCCCCCGCTAAATGACGTTTTTTAGGCGGCAGTGGAAATTTACTGATATACCACGCCATGGTAATAGGGAAGGCAAGCTTAATCAGCTCTGATGGCTGGAACTCCATAAAACCTAAGTTTAGCCAGCGCTGTGCCCCTTTGTTAATGGTGCCAAAAAAGTGTACTCCAAGCAGTAATATGATGCCTGCTATGTAAATAGGCAGTGCCCAACGCCGCAATATTTCAGGATTTATTTGCGCAAAAACAAACATGACAAACAAAGACAAACTGAGTCGTACTAGCTGTCTTTCCATCATGGCTGCGTCTTCACCACTGGCGGAATAGATTACGAATAGCCCGAATACCATTAAGGCTAATAAGCCGAGAAGCAAAGGTAAGTCTATGTGTAACTTTTGCCAAATATTCTTTTTATGGGGGTGGTGTGAGGCATTCATTCTGCCACCTTCCATTCGTCACGTAACATATATTCGTCCAATAAGGCGCGGGCAACAGGGCCTGCGTTAACGCCGCCCCAACCGGCATTTTCTAGCACTACTGCGAGGACTATTTTAGGGTTTTCATAAGGGGCATAAGCAATGATCAATGCGTTGTCTCTAAGATGCTCTGCAATCGTGTCAGAATCATATTTTTCATCTTGCGCAACACTGAATACCTGTGCAGTACCGGTTTTCATTGCGGCAGTGTATGTGGCGTCAGTAAAGCGCGATTTGTGCGCTGTGCGGCGCATCGCCTCGTTAATAATCTCCCAATTATTATCATCATTTAGGCTGATGGGTTCTCGTTCATCAATTGGGGTGTCTATCTTAGAGGTTTCATCTTTGAATGATTTAAGCAAATGCGGTGTGAAGCGTGTACCACGATTAGCCAAAATAGTGGCTGCATTGGTTAGTTGTAGTGGCGTTGTGGTCCAATAACCTTGACCAATACCCACTGAAATGGTGTCACCAATATACCAAGGCTGGTTATAGCGCATGCGTTTCCAATCTTTGGACGGCATGATGCCATTGGCTTCTTCATAAATGTCGATACCACTTGGTTCACCAAAGCCAAATTTGGACATAAAGGCTGCCATTTTATCGACACCGACTTTGTAGGCAAGGTCATAAAAAAACGTATCGCAAGAGTCCATAATAGAGCTATAAACATCAACCCAGCCATGGCCCCAACGTTTCCAGTCACGATACTTTCGTTCAACGTTAGGAATTTGCCAAAAGCCTGGATCCCAAATGCGGGTTTTCTCAGTAATGGTTTTTTCTTCGAGGCCTAATAAGGCAACATGAGGCTTAATAGTCGATGCCGGCGAATATTGTCCTTGTGTTGCTCGGTTAATTAGCGGTCTAGATGTGTCATTTAGTAGAGCACTGTAGGCTTTAGTGCTAATGCCATGGACAAATAAGTTAGGGTCATAGGTAGGGCTTGATACCATGGCAAGTACGCCACCATCTTGGGGATCGATTGCCACCACTGAACCACGACGTCCATCGAGTAATTCCATGGCTTTTTGTTGCAGTTTTAAATCTAAAGTTAAGTAGATATCTTGCCCAGGTGTTGGCGGCGTGGCTTTTAAAGTGCGAATAACACGGCCACGGTTGTTCACTTCTTCTTCTAAATGCCCTGGTTTTCCAAGCAAGAGACTTTCATAGTATTTTTCAATGCCTTGCTTACCAATGTCATTGGTTGCAGCATAATTTTTCCATTGGCCTGATTTTTCAAGTGAGGTTCTATCTCGGGCATTAATTTTACCCACATAACCCAGTACATGGGTCATGAGACCTTCATAGGGGTAATGGCGTTTAAGACCTGCTTCGACTCTAAAACCTGGGAACTGATGTTGATTAACACTGAAGGTAGCAACTTGCTCTTCAGTCAGGCGAGATTTAATCGTCAATGGTTTGAAGCGGCGATGATAGCGAAGTCTTTCAGTGATAGTTTCACGCTCATCTGCACTTAATTCAATATACTCGTTAAGTTTATCTAGTGATGCGCTTATGTCTTTGGTTTTTTCAGGAATAACTTCAAGAGTATAAAATGGTTGGTTTTCAGCGAGTAACTGACCGTGTCGGTCATAGATAAGTCCACGACTTGGTGCTACAGGTACAACACGGATACGGTTATCGTTTGAGCGAGTTTCATAATCTTGAAATGAGACAACTTGCAACTGATACAAGTTGGAAAGCAATATGCTGATTAGGATAAACACGCACAGGAAAGTAAACAAAGCACGACGTTTGAATAGCGACGCCTCGGCAGCGTGGTCGTGCATGGCAATGCGCTTTTTTGGCGACACTTAAGCTTTCTCCGATAGGTTCAGGCTGACAAATTCAGCTTAGCTATATTAGCTGAATTAACTTCACTTTTACCAGAGGTTTACCGATTAGGCTTATTCTCTGTGGTAGGGATGGTTGTTATTTATGCTCCATGCTCGGTAAAGGCTTTCTGCAACCAAAACGCGAACTAATGGATGGGGTAGCGTGAGGGCTGATAAACACCAACTTTGACTAGCGGCAGCTTTGCAATCAGGTGCAAGGCCTTCAGGACCGCCAATCAACAAACTGACATCGCGGCCATCAAGTTGCCATTTACTGAGTTGCTGAGCAAGTTGGGGAGTCTCCCAGTTCTTGCCTGGCAAATCTAGGCTTACAATGTGATTGCCTTTGGGCACAGCTGCTAGCATAAGTTCGCCTTCTTTTTGAAGAATGCGTGCTATATCAGCATTTTTACCGCGCTTCCCAGCAGGGATCTCGATGAGTTCTAACGCCATATCTCGAGGGAAACGACGTTGATACTCTTCAAACCCGCGGGTGACCCAATCTGGCATCTTAGTGCCAACAGCAATCAGTTGTAACTTCATTAGGCGTCGTTTTCAGTCCATAGCTTTTCTAGGTCATAAAATTCGCGTGTTTGCTGCTGCATCACGTGTAAAATTACGCCACCTAAATCAACGAGTACCCATTCACTGCTATCACGGCCTTCAACACCTAATGGTTGGTTACCAGCAGTTTTAGCTTCAACAATCATGTTTTCTGCAATAGCGCGAACATGAGTTTTTGATGTACCAGAACAAATTACCATGTAATCAGTAATGTGTGATTGGTTTGCCACGTCTAGTACCACAACGTCTTTGGCTTTCAGGTCGTCGATCTTATCGACAACAAAATCTTTTAATTCCGTGCTCTGCACGTCACTTACCTCAATATGTAAAAATAACGGAGCATTATACGCAAAATACCCTAGCTAGCGCAATTGAAGCCGTGTTCAATTAAGCATCTAAAATCGCTTTTACTTATTTTGGTACAGATGATGCTCACAAATGTATTGTTGGATCACAAAGGGCAGCATATTAGCGATCTCTGTGTTAACAAATACTTTCGTGTTGTGCGTTGTTTTTTGTTGTTCAAAGGGGACATTTTTGAGGAAACGACGAATTTCTGTTGAGGAAATATCCTGCAAGCTAACATCGACAGGGAATATTTTTCCCGTTTTAGCTAATGCGGGCACTTTTGTATTTTGAATTAACAAATCCGCCATCGGGCTGTTTTTGTCTAATTGCCAACCTGGACGCTGACAGACAACTAAGTGACATAAATTAAAAATGGATTGCCACTGGTACCAAGACGGTAGGTTGATGAACGAGTCTGTGCCCATGATGAAATAAAACTGATGCTGAGGATATTGTTGTGTTAGCAGTTCCAGTGTCGTTGCGCTATATGACGGCGTATCGCGATTAATTTCAATATCGCACACTTCAAAATGGTCATATTGCTGGCAAACAAGTCGCGCCATCGCTAAGCGGTGTTGGCTGCTGACTTGGGTAGTCTGTTTGTGCGGTGGAATATGATTGGGCATTAACCAAATTTTATCGAGCCCAAGTTGCTGCTGAACTTCTATAGCGGGTTTGATATGACCGAAGTGAATTGGGTCAAAGGTGCCACCTAATAACCCAATTTTCATTCCTGCTTGATGATGACTATTGCTCAAAATGGGGCTCATGTTTGCAGTTCTATATGCGCTAAACGCCGATGAGCATTAGGATCAAACAGTAAGCATAAGTGGCTCATAGCAGTCCAATCTTCAATACCTTGTTGTTTAAGGTTCATTTCCATTTTTGACGCAAAGGCCAGCATGTGTTCAATTTGGCTGAGGGTTAAGCGGGTTAAAGCCGCTTGGTATAATGGCTTACGTTTATCCCAAATCCGATGTTGTTGCCATAAACTATTTAGTTGAGCGCCTTGTTCTACAGCAGTCTTAAGGTTGAGTAATACATTAAGCTCTTTAAATAGCGCCCACATCAAAATTGGCATTGCAGTGCCTTCGCCATTGAGCTGCACCACCATATGCTGAGCATGTTTTTGATGATTACCCAGTAAGGCATCTGTCAGTTGAAACACGGTAAAGCGAGATTGATCTTCAAAATAATCGGTTAAATGATCACTATGAATTGGCTCATTAGGGCTAAGTAACTGCAGTAATTGTAATGCTTGTTCTGCTGCGAGCAAATTACCTTCAAACAAGTTAAACAGCATGGCTTTTGCATCCATCTGTACGTGTAACTTGTAATGACTAATACGGTTATCTAACCAACGCTGAAATTGCTTACCTTCTGGCGTAGTACAAGGTAAGTATATACCTGCTGCATCAAGGGTTTTGAACCACTTACTTTTTGTTTCAGCAGAAAGCTTAGGCCCATGAATTAATAAGATGATGTCTGGATTGGGATTTTGCATCATCGAAATGAATGCAGCAGAACCTTCAGTGCCAGGTTTTGCCTGAGGTAGAGTGAGTTCGATAATGCGGCGACTGGCAAACAAACTCATGGATTGCCACTCTTGAATCAAATCATTCCAACTAAAACCGGTTTCTTGGGTTAGGTGAACACGTTCATCAAATCCGTGTTTTTTAGCCGCCGTTAGAATCTGTGCTTTACAGTTTTCAATCAGCCATGGGTCATCACCGAAGAGTAAGTAACAGCCTTGAGGGCTTTTAAGATGTTGGCTTATTTGATCTGGGTAAACCCGCATTAATTCACCTCAATGGAGGCCAGAGTTTGAATAATATTGTCGGCGGCCTGAATACGCATTTCTTTGACCAACATTTCCATTTCACGACTTTTTGCTAATGCTGTACGTGGATCGTCTTGATAGTCACGACGAATTTCTGTTTGGAATATTTGTGGTTCAGACTCAGGTAGTGTGAGTGAGTAATTCACTAAATAAATGAGCTCGTATTCAGCGACGTTACCTGTCGGGTACAGAGACAGTGTTGCACGCTCAAGAGAATCATTTACCAGTCTTAGGGTAGGCGTGGTATCTGATGCTGGAACCGTTGAAATAGCATGAATACGTAGGCGATCGCTGACTAAACGTGACAGTTCACTGTATTGATCGTTGGTGCTTAAATGCAATTCTTCAAGCTCGACTGGAATAGAATAACTGCGTTGTAATTTAAAGCCGCAACCTGCAGTGGTTAATATAACCAGTGCCATCATTGCCAAGCTAATGCGTTTTATTAGCATCACTAGTATCGGCATCCTTTTACTTAACTTTTAAATAGAATTTATTGCTTTCGCAACCCTGATAGTAGATTACAGGGAAATAAGAAAGGTTGCTAATCAATAGCAACCTTTCTGTTGGTATAAGCAATGTGTGATGCATTTGGCTGTTACTTTTGAAATAACAGCAAACGCACCATTATCGTTTACTTAGCAACGATATTTAACAGCTTACCCGGGACGTAAATAACTTTACGAACGGTGACGCCTTCAACAAACTTCAGCACATTCTCATCAGCTAAACCAAGGGCTTCAACTTCTTCTTTAGAAGCGTCAGCAGCAACAGTGATTTTAGCGCGAAGCTTACCGTTAACTTGTACGATGATAAGTTTGCTGTCTTCAACTAATGCTGATTCATCAACTGTTGGCCACAAGCTGTCTTCGATATCTGTTGTATTACCTAAAGCAGTCCACAAGCTGAAACTTGTATGTGGAATGATTGGGTAAAGTAAACGAGTCACTGCGGTTAATGCTTCTTGCATTAGGGCACGGTCTTGCTCATTGGCAGACGGTGCTTTTTGCAATTTGTTCATTAATTCCATGATCGCAGCAATCGCAGTGTTGAACATTTGACGACGCTCAATATCATCGCTGACTTTGGCAATGGTCTTATGCAGTTCACGGCGTAGTGCTTTTTGATTGTTGTCTAGGGCTTTAGGGTCTAATGCAACCACTTCGCCTTGGGCAACATGATCGTGTGCCGTTTTCCAGAAACGCTTAATGAAACGGTGCGCACCTTCAACACTTGATTCTTGCCACTCAAGGGTTAATTCAGGCGGCGCTGCAAACATCATGAATAAACGGACTGTGTCTGCACCGTATTTATCAACCATTTCTTGTGGGTCGATACCGTTATTCTTAGACTTCGACATCTTGCTCATGCCGGTGTAAACCAGTTCATGACCTTCGCTGTCGATTGCTTTGACTACACGGCCTTTGTCATCAGTTTCTTGAACTGTTACATCAGCTGGTGAAACCCACACACGTGCGCCTTTCTCGTTGTTATAGTAATAAGCATCTGCCAATACCATACCTTGAGTCAATAAGCGTTTTGCTGGCTCATCAGAGTCAACTAAACCGATATCACGTAATAATTTGTGGAAGAAACGGAAGTACAGAAGATGCATACAAGCATGCTCGATACCACCGATGTATTGATCCACTGGTAACCAGTAGTTAGCTTTAGCAGGATCAAGCATTTGATCTGCATGCGGGCTACAGTAACGTGCGTAGTACCAAGAAGATTCCATGAAGGTATCAAAGGTATCTGTTTCACGCAGTGCTGGTTGACCGTTAACTTCGGTTTTAGCCCACTCTTTGTCGGCTTTAATCGGGCTTTGAATACCGTCCATTACGACATCTTCAGGTAAGATAACCGGAAGTTGTTCAGCTGGCGTTGGCATTACCGTGCCGTCTTCTAAGGTCACCATTGGAATTGGCGCGCCCCAGTAACGCTGACGAGATACACCCCAGTCACGAAGACGGAAGTTAACTTGACGTTTACCTTTGCCTTCAGCAGTTAGTTTGGCATCAATAGCATCAAATGCAGCTTGGAATTCAAGTCCATCAAATTCTGCAGAATTAAACAGTACACCTTTGTCAGTAAATGCAGCTTCACTGATGTCGACTTCGCTATCTGCTGGCTTAATCACAGCTTCAATCGAAAGACCGTATTTTTTAGCAAACTCAAAGTCACGTTGATCATGAGCGGGTACAGACATAACCGCGCCAGTACCGTAGTTCATTAATACAAAGTTACCTACCCAGATTGGCACTTCTTTGCCTGTTAATGGGTGAACAGCATTAAGACCAGTAGCAACACCTTTCTTTTCCATCACAGCCATAGCAGCTTCAGTGGTATCAACGTTTTTACATTCTTCGATGAATGCCGCTAAATCAGGGTTGCTCTTTGCCGCTTGCTCTGCCAGTGGGTGACCACTTGCAATTGCAACATACGTCACACCCATTACGGTGTCAGGACGTGTGGTATAGATATCGAATGTCTCATCACTGTTAGCAACATTAAAGGTCATTTCGATACCTTCACTGCGGCCAATCCAGTTACGTTGCATAGACTTAACCTGTTCAGGCCATTCGTCTAGCTGATCGATGTCATTTAATAGTTCTTCAGCGTAATCGGTGATCTTGATGAACCACTGAGGAATTTCTTTTTGAACCACCTCAGTGTCACAGCGCCAGCAACAGCCGTCTTGTACTTGCTCGTTAGCCAGTACCGTTTCATCATTTGGACACCAGTTTACAGAAGCTGTCTTTTTGTAGACTAAGCCTTTTTCATAAAGCTGGGTGAAGAACCATTGTTCCCACTGGTAGTACTCAGGCGTACATGTGGCGATTTCACGGCTCCAATCGTAACCAAAACCTAATAGCTTAAGTTGGTTCTTCATGTAGTCGATATTTTCGTATGTCCACGGTGCTGGGGCAGTCTTATTATTGATTGCCGCATTTTCAGCAGGTAGGCCGAATGAGTCCCAACCAATAGGTTGTAGAACATTTTTACCTTGCAAACGTTGGTAACGAGCAACAACATCACCTATGGTGTAGTTACGGACGTGTCCCATGTGAAGTCGGCCAGACGGATAAGGGAACATAGAGAGACAGTAGAACTTCTCTTTGTTTTCATCTTCTGTTACTTCGAAGGTTTTTTTGTCTTCCCAGTGCTTTTGCACTAAGGCTTCAATTTCTGAGGGATTATATTGCTCTTGCATCAATCTATTCCGGCCTATGCCGCCCATTGTTTGATCTAACGCTAAAAAGCGCGAGTGAGATCTGCATAGAATAAACTAGAAGTGATGCATTAAAAAGGTTCAGATGAAGGAGTATTTTTTATGAGTGGACGAAGTTCAGCGTTATTAGCGCTTTATCACACGCTTTTTGAGCAAGTTAAGCAGCGTTATGATGAAGATAACTCATTGACAGCAAAGAGCCTTTTTGCATCAATAACCCAGTGTAAAGATTATTTGCAACTCAAATCTGATGCAGGTGAAGATGAGTTAGCTTTAGTAGAAGAATTTTTAAAGCGTGACATTGCAAGTTACCTAAAAGACGAAAATGCCGATAATCTTAGTTATAGCCCAACGGTGATCACCTTAGAAAACACCCTTTGGCACTGGTTAGGTGAAATTACTGACCGCAGCCAAGTTGAGTGGCATGAGATTGCTCAAGATTTCAAACACAAAGGCTTTTATATGTCAGGTGAAGTGATTAATCAGGGCAAAGTGATTTGTACTGAATGTAATCATGAAATGAATATTGAGTTTCCGAGCTTAATTCCTGATTGCCCGCAATGCGACAATGAAATGTTTACCCGAGAATCGTTAGCGCCTTAAATTTTGAGGTTGCACATTTAATGGTTACTAGCTGTGTTTAAACGGCTAGCAACCAGTTGTGACATTATTATATTGCGGCCCAGTGGTTGCGTTACTGGCTTGTACGTAGTGAAAATAACAATTGTCATCTAACACCTTACCGTCATCATTGAGATCATAGCCGATAAAAGTATCGGCAATACCTTGATACTCAATGACAAAGCCGTTATCCAAGATCAACCATTCTTCAATATCGGTATTATCCAAATAACCCCATTTAAGACGTGTATTAAAACTGCCATCACCTTCAAGGTCGATATCAAGTAAGTCAGCTCTATTGTTGACAGTTTGGGTAGAGAAGCTGCTCATTTGCGAGCGAGCATAGACTAAGTTATTTGCGGATTTTGCACTGGCATTTAGCTGAGATAAACCGCTAATACGGGCTTCAGTGGACATATTGATAAATTTTGGCGCAGCAATAATTGCCAGTATGGCCAAAATAATAATCACCACAACAAGTTCTATTAAGGTAAAACCTTGATTAAATCGTTTCAAGCTCAATCAGGTCTGCCTTTTTTCCAAAGGATGATTTGTTGAGTTAACCCTATCAAAAACAACAAACCACAGAGTAATAATAATGGTGTTTGGCCAATACGTTTAAACCACGTTTCACCGTTATATAACGGAACATCTGCAACTAATACGCCTTGTTTAAATTGCGGGATTTGATGGGTAATACGACCGTGAATATCTACCACAGCTGTTACACCATTGTTGGTTGCTCGAACTAGTGGACGGCCTAATTCAATTGAGCGCATTTGGGCTATTTCCATGTGTTGCAATGGACCAATTGTATCGCCAAACCAAGCATCATTTGAAACCGTTAACAGTAAATCGGTATCTTCATCGATATTGGCGCGCAGTTGCTCAGGAAACACAATTTCGAAGCAAAGAGCAGGGGCTATTTGATAGCCCATGGCATTTAAGTTTTGCTGTTGATAAGTTCCGCGCCCAAACGATGACATAGGGAGATTAAAAAACGGCGCTAATGGTCTTAACAGGCTTTCAAACGGGACAAATTCACCGATAGGGAGTAAGTGATGTTTTTTGTAATCATTGGTGCCATTGCCTTGATAGTCACCTTGGGGCTGCACTGACTGATTGGCGTTACCCAATACAATAAGTGAGTTATAAAATTCTTGCTGCTGTGTGCTGATAATACCGGTAATGATGGCGCTATCATTCATATTCGCCACTTTATCGGTATTATGTAAAAAGTCTCCCACCATTGACTCTGGAGCGGGTACTGCAGCTTCTGGCCAGACGATAATATCGGCATCAAAGTTTGGACGGCTTAAATCCATATATTTAAGCAGTGTCGGCCATAACGCATCAGGCTCCCACTTCATGCTTTGTTCGATATTGCCTTGCACTAACGCCACTTTAACGGTTTCGCCGCGAGGGGTAATGTCAGAGATTAATGGCGTAACGATTGTCGCAATGATAATGCTGGCGGTGATGACCGCTGCACTGATAAAACGTTTCTTTAACACTAAAACAATGCTGCCGCAAAACAGAGCGATGAGATAACTTAATCCTAGTGCGCCAATAACGCTGCCAAGTTCAGAAATCGGTCCCTGGGTTTGACTGTAGCCAGCCCATAACCATGGGAACCCTGTAAGCACCCATCCACGCATCCATTCAGTTAATACCCAAAGTGCAGGGAATAAACCGAGATACTGAAAGGCATGATGCCAATGTTTAAAGTGCGGATACTGACTAAGTCTTGCGGTGAGATACCCCGCTAATGCAGGGTATAGCGCTAAATAAAATGCCAGTAATGCCATAAGCCCCATTGAAACGAATAACGGTAATCCGCCAAACGTATCAATACTGACATGGACCCAGCTGATCCCAAAAGCAAAACAACCAAAGCCGAAACTTAGCCAATGAAAGAAGTTTTCTTTAGGGGTTAAGTGTCGGCTTTGATAGAGAACAAATATCATTGCCGCGGGGTAGAAAGCCCATATTGCGTAAGGAGCAAAGGCGAGAGTGGTACTCGCGCCCGCAGCAAAAGCCGTCACCATCTTTAATAGTGATGACTTCGAGATATTTATTTTTTTAAACACAGTGTTAGTCGTCGTTATCTTCTTGAAGTTTAGGATCTGGTAACTTAACGCTAAGTTGAATTAACCGTCTTGTATCAGCGTTAGTGACTTTAAACTCGATATTATCGATAAGTACACTTTCATTGCGCTCTGGTAAATGACCAAAGGCGTGTGACACTAAACCGCCGACAGTATCAAATTCTTCATCGCTGAATTGAGTACCGCAAGCTTCGTTAAATTCATCAATAGGGGTACGTGCTTTAATCATAAACACGGTGTTACTGATTTTTTTGATTTCCGTATCTTCTACTGAACTATGGTCGAATTCATCTTCAATTTCACCGACGATTTCTTCCAAGATATCTTCAATTGTGACAAGACCGGATACCCCACCATATTCATCGACCACAATGGCCATATGATATCGCTGGGAGCGGAATTCTTTGAGTAGCACATCGACACGTTTGCTTTCTGGAACCACTACAGCTGGCCTGATGACTTGATGCAGTGAGAAAGGTTGGTCTGATTGCTTGAAGCCATACTTAAGCAGATCTTTTGCAAGCAAAATGCCTTCGATATGGTCTTTATCTTCGTTGACTACAGGAAAACGAGAGTGAGCTGATTCTATTACTGTTTTCAGTAATTCATCAACTGTGCTATCGATTTGTAGTGTGACTATTTGGCTGCGAGGGATCATGATATCGCGTACGCGTAATCCTGAAACTTCTAATACGCCATTCATCATTTCACGGGTATCTTCAGTAATTAAATCACGCTCTTCAGCGCCCGCAATGACCTCTACGAGATCTTCGCGATTTTGAGGTTCGCCCTGAAACAACTGACCTATTTTGTCAATCCAGTTTTTTTTACGGGCGTTGGTACTCGGTGGGATGTCGTCACTCATAATATTTTACTAAATCATCGGAGGCATTTACATGCAATCCTTTGACTTATTTATGCTTCCTTATACGGATTTGAAAAACCTAAGCCTTCAATGAGTTGAGTCTCTAATGACTCCATTTCTTCAGCTTCGTTGTCGATAATATGGTCATAACCTAGCAAATGCAAGCAGCCGTGAATAACCATGTGGGCCCAATGTGCTATAAGGGGCTTATTCTGTTGTTTTGCTTCGAGTTCTACGACTTCAGCGGCAATGATTAAATCACCTAAAAGTGGTAATTCAATCCCTGGAGGCGCCTCGAAAGGAAAAGATAAAACATTGGTAGGTTTATCTTTCCCGCGGTAAGTATGGTTAAGCTGCTGACTTTCACTGTTTTCGACAATGCGAATCGTTAATTCAGCCGTTTCCATGGTATTACCGAGTGCTGTTTTAACCCATAACTCAAACTCATCTTGAGTTGGTAATTGTTGCGGGTCATCAACGGCAATTTGTAAATCTAGCTCTAAATCAAGCTTTGAAGCTACGTCAGAGTTAAGCGTCATTTTTTACCACTCCAACAGTATTAGCATCTTCATTGCTCATTTGTTCATTAAATGCATTCTGACGTTGTTTATATTGGCGCTCTTTTTCAGCTTTTAGTGCCAGTTCTTTTGAATCAAATGCTTCATAAGCTTCAACGATGCGGGCAACAATCGGGTGACGAACCACATCTTGAGACATAAAGAAGTTAAAGCTAATGTCATTGACTTCGCTGAGCACTTCAATTGCCTGGCGTAGTCCTGACTTTTGACTGCGCGGTAAATCGATTTGAGTAATATCACCAGTGATGACCGCGCGTGAATTAAAGCCGATACGGGTTAAGAACATTTTCATTTGTTCAACAGTGGTGTTCTGGCTTTCATCTAAAATCACAAAGGCATCATTTAAAGTACGGCCGCGCATATAAGCCAGCGGGGCGATTTCAATGATGTTGCGCTCAAGCAGTTTTTCAACTTTCTCAAAACCTAACATTTCAAACAAAGCATCATAAAGTGGGCGTAAATACGGGTCGACTTTCTGGCTTAAATCACCCGGCAAGAATCCGAGTTTTTCACCGGCTTCAACCGCAGGACGTGTTAATAGAATACGACGAACTTCTTGACGTTCTAATGCATCGACTGCGGCAGCAACAGCTAAAAAGGTTTTACCTGTACCAGCAGGCCCAATACCAAAGGTGATGTCATGTTTAGCAATGTTTGCCACATAATTAGCTTGGTTTGGATTACGCGGCTTGATAATGCCACGCTTGGTTTTAATGTGCAGGGTATCGTCTTCAGCAGAAGATTCAGCCTCAAGATTAATCACTTCTTGAATGGCTAAATGGACTCTTTCAGGCTCAAGATCAGGCGTGCTGCCTTTAACCGTTTGGGTTTCAATATAAAGCTGTTTCAATAAATTATTGGCATTAAAGGCATTACGAGGCAGACCAACAATTGTGAAATGATTGTTTTTGTGGACAATCTCAACACCTAGACGGCGCTCAAGTTGCTTAATGTTGTCATCATAAGGACCACATAATGAGGCTATTCTTCGAGTCTCAGCAGGCTCGAGATACAAATTCATGGTTGTAACTTTAGTGGACAAAAATAATGCTCCAAAAACGATATGTTTATTAACAAAGAGTCTACGAGTGTTGTATTTAAAATACCACGGTATTTAGGTAAAAGCACAATAAAGGCGGCTTATAGCCGCCTTTATTAACTAAATATCATCACTAGATTATGACTTAATTAGGGGTAAATTGGGTTACGCCTAAATCATCATCAGTTTTGTGTTTAGCTAAAATGTCAGACGGACGCAAACTACGACGTAAATCCATTTCATCTTCTGCGCGAACAAATACGCCACGTAAAGAGTTGGTGTATACGTCAACGATTTCTACGTCAACAAACCCGCCAATGCTCTTAGGGTTACCTTCGAAATTCACTACGCGGTTATTTTCAGTACGACCGCGAAGCTCCATTGGATTCTTTACTGAAGGACCTTCAACTAAAATACGTTGCACAGTACCTAACATTTGACGGCTGTAACGCATCGCTTGCTGGGTGATTCGGTCTTGTAAAATAGCCAGACGCTGTTTCTTTTCAGTCATAGTGACATCATCTGGTAAGTCTGCAGCTGGGGTACCTGGACGAGCACTGTAAATAAAGCTGAAGCTGTGATCGAAGCTTACATCTTCAATTAACTTCATTGTGTCTTCAAAGTCAGCTTGGCTTTCACCAGGGAAGCCAATAATAAAGTCAGAACTGATATGAATATCAGGACGGGCTTTACGTAAACGACGAATAATTGATTTGTATTCAATCGCCATGTGGCCACGTTTCATGTTAGTCAAAATACGATCTGACCCTGATTGAACAGGAAGGTGTAAGAAGCTAACAAGTTCAGGAGTGTCTTCATATACATCAATGATGTCTTGAGAGAACTCAATCGGATGACTGGTTGTAAAGCGGATACGGTCGATGCCATCTATTGATGCCACTAAGCGCAATAACTCTGCAAAGGTACAAATTTGATCGTCGTGAGTCGGACCACGGAAGGCATTCACGTTTTGGCCTAACAGGTTAACTTCACGTACACCTTGTTCAGCTAGTTGAGCGACTTCTAGAATCACGTCATCGACTGGGCGGCTAACTTCTTCGCCGCGTGTATAAGGTACAACACAGAATGAACAGTATTTGCTACAACCTTCCATAATTGAAACGAATGCCGATGGACCATCAGCTTTTGGCTCTGGTAAACGGTCAAACTTTTCGATTTCTGGGAAGCTCACATCAATAACGGCTTTGTCGCCATTATTAATTTGGGTGATCATTTCAGGTAAACGATGCAAGGTTTGTGGGCCGAAAATGATATCAACGCATTGAGCACGTTCTTTAATTGCTTTACCTTCTTGTGAAGCAACACAACCACCGACACCGATAACTAAATTAGGATTTTTATCTTTTAAGGTTTTCCAGCGACCAAGCTGATGAAACACTTTTTCCTGTGCTTTTTCACGAATTGAGCATGTGTTAAGCAGGAGTACGTCTGCTTCTTCAGCATTCTCAGTCAAGGTGTAACCTTGATAATCGTCCAGCAAGTCAGCCATTTTAGATGAATCGTATTCATTCATCTGACAGCCCCAGGTTTTTATGTGTAGTTTTTTACTCATCAGATACGCCGTTCTATATACCACAGAAAAATAGCCGAGTATTTTAACTGCACAAAGGCTCGCTGGCTAGCCTTTGTGCACATCTAGTGAGCATTATTCTGAAAAGCTTAATACCCCTATTTTTTGCGAGTATTTATCTTGGTCGGCTAACTCGTTTGATTGATTGGTAAAAAAGCCTAATTGCTTGGCTATGCGCTGATTATCAAGGCGCGCTTGAGCGATTAAGTTTTGCTGTAGTTGATCTGCATGATAGTCAAACGAGACTAATTCATTGGCTTCTTGGACTGAAAAACCGAATTCTTTTGCCATTGCCACGTTATCTTGACGAGCTCTGGCAATAATTTGTTGTGGTAGCTCCCGATTAAAGCGTGTGAGTATTTCCGTGGTTTGTTGATATAAGGCATAATCAAACGAAGAACGGTAAATCACGGTGACGGTTTCCATTGGTTGCATTTGCGCTTGGGAAGCAACAGAAAATAATGCTGTGATAGCCAGTAAACTATGGGTAAACATTCGAGTGATGCTTGCTGATTTTCTGCCCTTTGGCATACGCTTTGATATAGCCTCAGGAATAGAAAGTAGGCCCGAATGGTTGCTGCTAATATTGTTAGAATGTACGTACGTGCTTTGACTAGACATAGTATCCTCTCTTACCTTGGCATGACGGATGTGGTGCAAGGTGTATTCATTAGACAGTTTCAGTATATGAAGAGGTTTACTGGTTAATGTGTCACCATTGTAAGCAGGTGTTGCTCTAAGATTAGATAGCAACATATCGACACGATTAAGCGATTTTAGACACGTTTGTACATATTTTAATCGTTACGGTTAATGCTAATAAGTACGAAAGTGCGATGAGAAGGGTTTAGCAATGCAAGATGCAGTTCAAGATAAGGCAAAACAAGATCTACAAGTACAACATGATGTGGTGATTGTGGGCGGCGGCATGGTTGGCGCAGCTGTCGCGGTAGGGTTAGGGCAGCTTGGCCTGAATGTCGCAATGATAGAAGCCTATCAACCAAAAGCCTATGAGCCTGAACAGCCCCTAGATCTTCGAGTGTCTGCTATTAGTGTTGCTTCAGAGCAATTGCTTGAGCGACTTGGGGTAATGGATGAATTGTTATCTTTGCGTCACGTGGCTTATAAAGGCCTAGAAACTTGGGAGGTGGAAGATTGCATCACTCAATTTCATGCAGATCAAATTGATGAGCCACATTTAGGCTACTTTTTTGAAAATCGATTAATTCAACTTTGTTTATGGCAAAAAATAGAGGCTATGGACAATATCACACTCTATTGCCCTGAAAGTGTCAGTCGTTTTGAGCGTGTAACCCTTGATGATCAACAACAGATAAAAGTCACTTTAGATTCTGGGACAGAAATCCGTGCAGCATTATTAGTTGGCGCTGATGGTGCTAACTCGCAAGTGCGTCAATGGGCTGGTATTGGTATTACTGGTTGGGATTATGCCCAATCAGCGATGCTTATTAATGTCGCCACATCCACTGAGCAGCAAGATGTCACTTGGCAGCAATTTACTCCAGCAGGGCCGCGCTCGTTATTACCGCTTCCTGGCAACAATGCTTCATTAGTTTGGTATGACAGTCGTAGCCGCATTAAACAGTTAATGCAGCTTAATCATCTGCAACTTGCTGAGCAAATTAAACAACACTTTCCGCAGCGATTAGACAGTGATTTTACTGTTATTGACCGTGGTAGCTTTCCGTTAACTCGTCGTCATGCGCAATCATATTGCCAAGATAATGTGGTGATTTTAGGCGATGCAGCTCACACGATTAACCCACTTGCAGGTCAAGGGGTGAATATAGGTTTTAAAGATGTCGACGTATTGATTGCGACTATCGCCGATGCGGTTGGTAATAACCGTCCATGGTGGACTGAAACCACTTTAAAGCAATATCAATGTAAGCGTTATAGCGACAACTTATTAATGATGTCGGCAATGGATGCATTTTATGCCGGCTTCAGTAATGACTTAATGCCGCTTAAGCTATTACGTAATGGTATGCTAAAACTCGCAAATCATGATAACCCTATCAAAAAGAAAGTCCTCAAATATGCATTAGGTTTAGCCTAAATCTAGGTTAAATAACACGCGGTAATTGTTGAGTTCAGTTTTGAGTGTTAAAATGCCGCGCTTTAGCGCCTTCAAATCACATTTCGGCAATTTTATTAGGATGATTTGAAGTCAGCGCGGTCATATTATTCGCTAAAAATGAGTGCTAATGAGTCAAATAAAACTAATTGTTGGTCTTGCCAATCCTGGTGCTGAATACGCACAAACTCGTCATAATGCCGGTGCATGGTATGTGCAAGAGCTAGCGCGCCTATGCGGCGCAACGCTTGTACCTGACAGTAAATACTTTGGTTTAACTGCCAGAGTGACGATTGATGGTAAAGACGTACGATTATTGATCCCGACCACTTTTATGAACCTTAGCGGAAAATCAGTAGGTGCATTAGCCAATTTTTTCCGAATTACACCAGAAGAAATATTAGTCGCTCATGATGAGCTTGATATGGAACCGGGCGTTGCAAAGTTTAAATTAGGTGGCGGTCATGGTGGCCATAATGGTTTAAAAGACATTATTGCTAAAATGGCCAATGACAAAGGGTTTCACCGCCTACGGATAGGTATTGGTCATCCTGGAGACAAAAATCGTGTTAGCGGTTATGTACTGGGTAAAGCGCCAGCAAGCGAACAAGAAAAGATGGATGCAGTGATTGATGAAGCAGTGCGTTCAACTGAGATTTTATTTAAGCAAGATATGGCGAAAGCCATGAACAGATTACATACTTTTAAAGCAGTTTAAATTTTATAGCCTATATAAAGGTAGTAAGGTTTTTCTGTTTCAAAGCAACTATTGATATTCACTGCCTCAGTTTCGATGCAGTTCAACATATATAAAGGTAACAAATATGGGTTTTAAATGCGGCATTGTGGGTTTGCCAAACGTAGGTAAGTCGACACTATTTAATGCATTAACAGAAGCAGGAATTGAAGCAGCTAACTTCCCGTTTTGTACCATTGAGCCTAACACAGGTGTTGTACCTGTACCGGATTCACGTCTAGATCAGTTAGCTGCGATTGTTAGCCCTGAGCGTATTTTACCAACCACAATGGAATTTGTTGATATTGCTGGTTTGGTAGCAGGCGCATCAAAAGGTGAAGGTTTAGGAAATAAGTTCCTTGCTAACATCCGTGAAACTGATGCAATTGGTCATGTTGTTCGTTGTTTTGAAGATCCAAACATCGTTCACGTTGCTAATAAAGTTGATCCAGCCGGTGACATCGAAGTGATTAACACTGAACTTGCACTTGCTGACTTAGATAGCTTAGAGCGTGCTATTTTCCGTCAACAGAAGCGTGCTAAAGGTGGCGATCAAGAAGCTAAGTTTGAAGTTGAAGTGCTTGAAAAAATGCGCCCAACATTAGATGAAGGCCAAATGTTGCGTTCACTAGAGTTAAGCAAAGAAGAGATTGCCGCTGTTGCTTACCTTAACTTCCTTACATTAAAGCCTACGATGTACATTGCTAACGTAGCTGAAGATGGTTTTGAAGATAATCCACATTTAGACGCTGTTAAAGCGATTGCAGAGACTGAGAATGCAGTGGTTGTTGCCGTTTGTGCTGCAATTGAATCAGAGCTTGCAGAAATGGATGCTGAAGACCGTGTTGAGTTTATGGCAGATCTTGGCCTTGAAGAGTCAGGTCTTGATCGCGTGATCCGTGCGGGTTACCAATTATTAGACTTACAAACTTACTTTACTGCAGGTGTAAAAGAAGTAAGAGCATGGACAGTACCAGTCGGTGCGAGTGCGCCACAAGCTGCGGGCGTGATCCATACTGACTTCGAACGTGGTTTCATTCGTGCTCAAGTAATGAGCTATGATGACTTTATCGAACATAAAGGTGAAGCTGGCGCTAAAGATGCGGGTAAATTACGTGTCGAAGGTAAAGGTTATATCGTT
The DNA here is from genome assembly GCF_030548905.1 of Shewanella sp. 2_MG-2023. NCBI lineage: Bacteria > Pseudomonadati > Pseudomonadota > Gammaproteobacteria > Alteromonadales > Shewanellaceae > Shewanella > Shewanella sp. 2_MG-2023. Next base: position 663 of record NZ_JAUOSO010000029.1, on the reverse strand, counting down.
AAAGATGGCGATGTTATGCATTTCCTATTTAACGTGTAATCGGTATTTTCAAACTATAATAGTCTGAAGATCACCGTTAAAGAGTATTGAGGTTAACTTTATTAGGATATTTTGTCGATTTGGCGCTCAGTTTGGTGAACTTATAGCCGAACAACAACAATTGATGAAAATAGCTAAAAAAAGCAGTTGACCTCGATACCCTGAATAAGCATAATACGCCCCGTCCTCACGACGAGGGCAAGTAAGAATAAAGTGGCAATGTAGCTCAGCTGGTTAGAGCACAGCACTCATAATGCTGGGGTCGCAGGTTCAAGTCCCGCCATTGCTACCATCTTCTCTAGATGTAAAATAAGAGATTGCTGGTTAGTTAAAGTGATAACTTTAGAAATATGACCGGCAACCTTCTCAAGGTTAAATGAGCATCGTGTTCTGGATGAAAAACAGAGTCAGTGCGGGAGTGGTGGAATTGGTAGACACGCCAGATTTAGGTTCTGGTGCCGTAAGGTGTGAGAGTTCAAGTCTCTCTTCCCGTACCATTATTAAAAAAATTGGCTATGTAAATAGCGGGTTTTTTAAAAAGCTTTAGATTGGGATATCGCCAAGTGGTAAGGCACCGGGTTTTGATCTCGGCATCCCCAGGTTCGAATCCTGGTATCCCAGCCA
>NZ_JAUOSO010000028.1:0-43351 GCF_030548905.1 Shewanella sp. 2_MG-2023 | reverse complement strand
CGTCTTGCAGCAGAAAAAGAAGCTGCTGAAAAGGCTGAGGCTGAATTACAGGCTCAGCAATTAGCTGAACAGCAACGTGTTGAAGAACAAAACCGTCTTGCAGTAGAAAAAGAAGCTGCTGAAAAGGCTGAGGCTGAATTACAGGCTCAGCAATTAGCTGAACAGCAACGCGTTGAAGAACAAAACCGTCTTGCAGTAGAAAAAGAAGCTGCAGAAAAAGCTGAAGCTGACCGATTAGCTCAGGAACTTGCAGAACAACAATTAGCCGAGCAACAGCGCGCTGAAGAGCAAGCCCGTATTGAAGCTGAACAAAAGGCAGCAGAACAAGCAGCTTTAGAGTTGGCAGCTCAAGAAAAAGCGGCTGCTGATAAAGCTGAAGCAGATCGCCAAGCTGAGCAACAACGAGTCGCAGAACAAACTCGCCTTGCCGAAGAGCAATTAGCTCAAGAACAAAGAGAGCTAGAAGAGGCTGAACGTGCAGAAGCTCAGCGTCTGGAAGAGGAAGAAGCTGCTGCTCAAGCGGCACAAGAAGCAGAAACAACAGACGTTGTCGCAGAGCCTCAAGCTAAACCTGTTAAAGAAGGTCTTTTTGCTCGCTTAAAGCGTGGCCTAAAGCGCACCAGTGAAAACATTGGTAGTGGCTTTATGGGGATCTTTAGCGGTAAGAAGATTGATGATGATTTATTCGAGGAATTAGAAGAACAGCTGCTTATTGCCGATGTAGGTGTTGAAACCACCACTCGACTTATTGATAGCCTGACTGACAGCGCCTCTCGCAAACAGCTTAAAGACGCCGAAGCGCTTTATGATTTAATGCGCGATGAAATGCAAACCATTCTAGACCCTGTTGCGATTCCTTTAGTGCCTGAAAATGCCAATGGCCCATTTGTGATTTTAATGGTGGGTGTTAATGGCGTGGGTAAAACTACCACCATTGGTAAATTGGCAAAACAGTATCAAAAACAAGGCAAATCTGTCATGTTAGCTGCGGGTGATACCTTCCGTGCTGCAGCTGTTGAACAGTTACAAGTATGGGGACAGCGTAATGAAATCCCTGTGGTTGCTCAGCACACTGGTGCAGATAGCGCCTCAGTATTGTTTGATGCACTGCAAGCGGCTAAAGCACGTAATGTGGATGTATTAATTGCAGATACAGCAGGGCGTTTACAAAACAAAAGTCACTTGATGGAAGAACTGAAGAAAGTCGTTCGCGTGATGAAGAAATTAGACCCAGATGCGCCGCATGAAGTCATGTTAACGTTAGACGCAAGTACCGGCCAAAATGCGATTAGCCAAGCACAGCTGTTCCAGGAGGCTGTTGGCGTTACAGGTATCACGATCAGTAAATTAGATGGCACAGCAAAAGGTGGCGTAATTTTCGCGATTGCCGATAAGTTTAATATCCCTATCCGTCACATTGGTGTTGGTGAGCAGATTGATGACTTACGTACCTTTAATTCAAACGATTTTATCGAAGCATTATTTAGTCAGGATAAGGCAGAATAGTCACATATGATCCATTTTGAGCAAGTCAGTAAGATCTATCCGGGTGGCCAAAAAGCACTCTCTGAAGTCAATTTTCGTCTTCAACAAGGTGAAATGGCCTTTTTAACCGGACACTCTGGCGCAGGTAAAAGTACCTTGCTCAAATTGATCACTGTCATTGAGCGTGCCAGTGCCGGTAAAGTTTCTATTAATGGTCATGACATTGCCAAGCTTGGCAAAAAGCATGTGCCATATCTTCGCCGTAATATCGGCATGATTTTTCAAAACCATCACCTACTCATGGATAAAAGCGTGTTTGATAACGTGGCTTTACCATTAGTGATTGAAGGTTTTTCTCACGGTGAAATTCGTAAACGTGTTGCAGGCGCCCTTGATATGGTGGGCTTGTATGGCAAAGAGCGTCATTTACCAGTGATGTTGTCTGGCGGTGAGCAGCAACGTGTTGGTATTGCTCGCGCCATTGTGAATAAACCGCCTTTACTGCTTGCCGATGAGCCAACAGGTAACTTAGATCCTAAGTTATCGATGGACATTCTACGCTTATTTGAAACCTTCCATGACTCTGGCACCAGCGTCCTAATCGCAACCCATGATTTGGGCTTAATTGCGCGAATGAAATACCGCACCTTAACTTTACGCCAAGGCAAAATGCTTGGTGGTGATGAAATCTATTCAGCTGATACTCAGGGGCAGATTTAATGTCGAATAAAGTTAAGATAACCGCGAGTAAACTGCCCTTTACTGGGCGTTTAGTGATGTTTTTTGTACGTCATATTCAACAAGCAATGGCCAGTATTGGTGAGCTGTGGCGTAACCCTGTGTCATCGGTGATGACAATGGCAGTGCTTGGAGTCAGCTTGAGCTTACCTGCTGCACTACAAGTCCTAGTTAAAAATGCTGAAAATATTACTCAGTCTTGGAATAACGCAGCAGAAATCTCGCTATTTATTAATGAAGGCCGTAGTGAACAGTCAATACAAAGTCTGATTTCACGGATTAATGTCTATTCCGAAGTGGATGTGGTGCACTACATTAATCGCGACCAAGCTTTAGAAGAATTTCAACGTTTATCAGGTTTTGGTGAAGCATTATCTTATCTCGATAGTAATCCGTTACCTGCAGTGGTGGTGGTTACGCCATTAGCACGACATTCAAGCCCTGAAGGTGCAAGAAAGTTGCTCGACAAGCTTGAGCGTGAACCTGAGGTCAGTTTTGGTCGTTTAGATATTGAATGGCTTGAACGATTACAAGCCATGGTGAGACTGATTGAACGCACTGTACTTGCCATTGCAGCCTTATTAGTGCTCGCGGTGGTGTTAGTTATTGGTAACACCATTCGATTAGCGATCATGAATCGCCGCACCGAAATCGAAGTGATGAAGTTAGTTGGTGCAACGGAAGCCTTTATTCAAAGGCCCTTCTTATATACCGGTATTTGGTATGGAGTGATTGGCGGTGTGCTCGCCTGGATCATCATTAACCTTTTAGTCTGGTATCTTGATTCTGCCCTTGCTGAGTTACTTGGCTTATACGGTAGCCAACTGCAAATTCAAGCCTTAAGTATGGCTGAGTTAGTCAAATTGGTGCTATTGGCTTCTTTCTTAGGCTGGTTAGGCTCATACCTCTCTGTTAGGCAGCATTTACGCGCAATTGAACCTTCTTAATATTACTGTCGTATTGTAGTGGCAATATATGATGTCCAAATGTGTTGGTAAGATTATTTTGGACTAAAAATGAACATTTGTTCACTTGCAATTGCTTTGGATTCAGCAGAGTATAATTCAGCGCGCATTTTGTGTGCATCCTTGTGTTGAACCACTGTTGACATATGTTGTCCGATAATAGATAGTTCACCACTTAACTTAAAATATTTTAAGTTACATAAGTGTTAAAAACGCAGTAATAGTAGGAGCTTTAATGGCCTTTCAATCGCAATCTATGTCACTCACTGTCCCTAGAGGAAGTAGCAGCTTAGAAGCTTATATGCAATCAGTCACAGGCATCGAGATGCTTGGGGCAGACGAAGAGCAGGAGCTTGCAAAACGCTTGCAAGAAACTGGCGACCTACATGCTGCAAAAAAACTGATTATGTCTCACTTGCGCTTTGTTGTGCATGTGGCGAAAGGTTATTCTGGGTATGGTTTGCCACAAGCAGATCTTATTCAAGAAGGTAACATCGGTCTGATGAAAGCGGTAAAACGTTTTGATCCTGGTGTTGGCGTTCGCTTGGTATCTTTTGCAGTGCATTGGATTAAAGCTGAAATTCATGAGTACGTGCTTAAAAACTGGCGTATTGTGAAGGTCGCAACAACCAAAGCGCAACGTAAATTATTCTTCAATATTCGTAAAACTAAAAAGCGTTTAGGCTGGTTTAGCGACGAAGAAGTCGGCATGGTAGCAGAGAATTTAGGGGTGTCTAAAAAAGACGTCACCGAAATGGAGTCGCGTATGGCGGCACAAGATCCTGCATTTGATTTAGCCAGCGACAATGACGATGACAGCAGTGTTGATTTTGCACCTGTTCATTATTTGGAAGATCATTCTTCTGATGTAGCCGTTGAAGTTGAAAATGAAAATTGGGAATCAGATTCTCAAGCGCGTTTATTTTCAGCGATTAAAACTCTAGACGAGCGTAGCCAGCATATTTTGCGTGCACGTTGGTTAGATGATGATAAAACGACTCTGCAAGAATTAGCATCAACTTATCAAGTTTCTGCTGAGCGTATCAGACAGCTTGAAAAGAACGCGATGAACAAACTTAAATCTTGCATGGAAATCTAATTCCGCTTGGTTAAGTTTATAATTAAAACCTGCTACGGCAGGTTTTTTTATGGCTTTTTTTAGCTCTGTTATAGAAGCGTTGTGGGACTTTACCCTACAAAGGCAATCTTTGCTTTACTGCGGCAATAATCGCTTTACGAGGGATCTTAAGGCTAGTGGTTTTGATACCGGTTGGCCAAGAGTAATAATGTCTTGGGCGCTTGAAACGAGCAATTCTTTCAAGAATAAATTGCTCGATTGAATTAACTTGTGCTGTTGATAATTGGGCTTCTACTGGAACAGTCGCAGTCTGTTGGCTTGATAGTTCACTATTCTTGAGTTGAATGATAGCTGCAGGCAATAAGCTGAATGTCTTATCTTCTTCTGCAAACACAAGCGCATTTTCGATTAAGGGGTGTGCTTTTAATGCTGCTTCAATCTCTTCTGGGTGAATATTTTCACCACCGCAAATAAACATGTTATCGGCGCGACCAAGTAAGCGAAGGTTACCAGAATCATCCAGTTCGCCTAAATCTTGGGTGTTAAACCAGCCTTGTTCATCAGTGACTTTTTCAGCAATACATTGATGGTGTGAAGGTACAGTATTATCGGTTACTGCAACAGTTAAATAACCTAAGAATAGGCAGTCGCCTTTTACCCAAATAGTGCCATCTCTAATTTCCATTTGTCTGTGGCTTAATGGCTTTCCTAAATGGCCCTGAGGGTTTATCAAAGCTGTTGTGATTTGTGAACTCATTTCAGACATGCCATAACTGCAATATGCATTAATATGTCTGTCAGCGAGCGCTGAGACTAATTTAGCTTCTATGGCGCCGCCGCCTAATAACAAGGCTTTTACTTGATCTAATGCTTGCGGGTGCTGGGCCAAAATTTTACTTAATTGCGCAGCCACTAACGAGACATGACTGATTTCGTTGCCGCTAATTTGTTGCCATAAAGGCTGATTATTACTCAGGACCACACATGCCCCAGCGAGCGCACAACGATTAATGATGGCTAAACCACCAATATGAAACAAAGGTAGCGATAATAACCAGGTGTCACCGCTTTTGAGGCTAATTTTTTCAGCCGAGCCCTGTGCACTGGCAATGTGATTTGATAAACAATGCACCACGCCTTTTGGGGTACCACTAGAGCCAGATGTGAGAATGATATTCAGTGGCTTTTTGCTATCAATACTTGGCTTACTTTGAATTGGAGCAGGATGTTCACACTCTAGTTGAAGATCAATTTTGAGCCGTTGTTGGGTCCCATCACTGATATTGAAATCAGGCTGCTGCGCCTCTGACCAATAAAAATCAATCTTAAAACGCTGACATAATTGGGCTTGTTGCGATACAGGAAACTTAGGTGATATTGGCAAAAATATCGCGCCTAAATCAACGCATGCCCAATAAAGGCAAATCATTTCGAGGTTATTAAGGCTGATACAAGCGAGACGGCTATTATGACTAACGCCTTGCTTTTGCAGCGATCTCACAAGGTTAGTAACCAGCGCACTTAACTTAAGGTAACTGATTACGTCACTATGCTTAATACTGGCTTTATCGCCGTTATCTGTTTGCTGAATAGCTATAGTTTCGGGCATGTCTAAAGCTGTTTGGTGTAGCGGAGAAATCATCACAAAACCTTTGTTAATCTGTCTGACTATGGCGTTTCTTATTCATTAGTATAGCGATTGATTAGCTGAGTAACTTGTGGATTCAGTTGATTATTCGCGAGCATTAACGGCTCGCTAAAGTTAGCTAGCGTGTCGAGCCCCGGGATTTCATCAGGGGTTAACTGTGCGGCTAGCGTCGCTAAGTCGTTAATCCCCAGGTTAGCTTCTAAACTTGAGCTAAATATACAACGCACGCCATGTTCTGTGGCGGTTTCAATGAGTTTCGCTAGTTTGTCGATATTGCCAATAATCATCGGCTTGATGATAAGTGCTGCTAACCCATCAAACATAGTAAATTGATAGTCTGCATCATTTAACGTTTCATCTAGCGCAAAAGGAATCTTAAGTGCTTGATAAACCATGCGGCTTTCTTTGAGCGTTTGACAAGGTTCTTCAATGTATTCGATGCTGGCTTTTGGTAAGCATGCCAGAAACTCAATGGCTTGCTCAGCACTAAAACCTTGATTCGCATCAAGGCGTAATTTGAGCTTTGGATTAATAGATAATATCTGATGAATAAACTGGATTTCTTGTTCTATTGAAGCTTGAGCCACTTTGACTTTTATTGCATAAGTACGTTTAGGTAGCGTATTTATTTTGGCCGCTAACGCTTCATTAGTCGTGTCAGGTTGATAATAAAATAAACTGATTTTTCGATCATCAACATGGGCATATTGAAATGCCGAACTAAACTTAGTCGCTAATAAGCTGAGCCCAAATGCTGCAGAGGGCAGTTTTATTTCACTGGCAATATTAGCTAATTCGGTTAACGGCTTATTGATTAACAGCGGTAATTGCTGCTGGAGTAATGCAATCACTTGTTCAAGTGATTCTTCGCTAAATCCAACAAGAGGTTTGTTGTTGGTATCTACGCCTGACAAAGGGCTGATTTCGACACTTTCGCATTGACCATGATTTAATTGAGCATGATTTAATTGAGCACTGATGACTAAACCAAACCGTTGATCGATGCGCTGAGTTGCCACAGGCAATGTGGGTGATAATGGGATTTGGTAACGGTGCAGTGTAAGCTCACTGATGATGGCAAGTTCGACTTGTTCAAGGCTAGAAGTTTCATTGTTATCACCAGTGTGCATAAAGCGTAAATCCTTTTATTAACGAATACTCACCGCTTAACAGTGTTGTTAGCAGTTATGGGTAAAGCAGCTGTATGACGCTTGCTGCAAACATCTTTGGTTGCGCTTTATGGGTATTGTGCCCTGAATGTGGGATTGTGATCACCGATAAATCAATTTTCTGTTGCCACTTCTCTGCCAAGTTAGAAAATTTATTGTCATTTTCACCCACCAATAGATATCTCGGGCAGTGTAATTGTTTCAGTACTTTTTGGCCATTATCTTGTAATCCAAGTGAAGTGCTCTGAAAGCAATGCAGTAACGCTTGAGGATTATTTTTACTACGAATATTAATCAGCTGTTCACGAGCATCATTATTTAATTCAGCAAAAACCGGCTGTTGATACCATTCACTTAAAAAAGTTCTTAATGGCTTTGACGCTAGTTTCTCTGCCCATTTCTGATCGTGTTTCAGTCTGGTTTGCTTATCACGTGTGGAACATAAACCTAAATGAGCCGACTCCAACATAAGACTCAATAGTGCCGCAGGATGGAATTTAGCGATATGCAACGCTACTCGGCCACCTAAAGAGTATCCCAGCAAATGAAATTGCGGATAACCTAGATTAATCACTTGATGGGTAATGGTATCAGCAAGGGCTTCAAAGCCTGGCGTTGGCAATATCTGCTCGTTTTCACCATGGCCTGGCAGATCGATGCAAATACAATGAAAGTATTGGCTTAGGGTGGGTAAGCAAGCTTGCCAATCTTCTTTGGAACCTAAAAAACCATGTAATAAAACCAGTGCAGGTAATGCGGTGTCACCGTATCGTTTAATGGTTGGCATTAGTGTTGTTTCACCCATTGTGCAATGAGCTTGATTTGATCGCTTGCTTGATTAGGGCTGACATTGACTTCAATCACAGAAGTGCCTGCAAAGGCCATTGCATCAACATAAGCTTCATCAAAGGTGGTTAAACAATCCACTTGGTTATATGGCAAACCAAACATGGCGGCAGCATAACCAAATTCCAGTCCGTGACTCAAACGGTAATATTCATCTCTTACTGCTTCATTAGGCACAGGTAATAAGTTGAAAATATTGCCGCCATCATTATTCAAAATCACAATCACAAACGGACTGTTAATTTGCTTGGTTATGGCGAGCGAATTAAGATCGTGCAAACTTGAAATATCACCAATGAGTAGGGTGCTTGGCTGTTTACTGGCGAGTGCCATTCCGCTTGCTGTAGCAATTAATCCATCGATGCCAGATGCACCTCGATTGGTATAAATCGCAGGCGTTTCGCAGGTAATAGGTGAATACATATCGTATAAGCGAACTGGCAAGCTATTACCAATAAACCATTGATGTTTCGAGGTCTGCACCTTAGCTATTTGGCGAACAACTTGGGGTTCACCAAAGCTGCTTTGGTCAATATGCTGTGTTAGCAATGCTTCAATATTTTGATTCATTTCTACTAATGACAGCGCCCAATTGGCAGAAGATGATCTTGGCCACTGCGCACCGCACATTGCTGAGACACTAGCGAGCCATATCCGTTTCGACTGATGGTTAGGGTCAAGGCGCTGTTGAGTCGGTAAGACTTGCCAGTAGCTATGCCATTGTTGCTCAGCAATAAAACTGATCAGCCTTTTAGAAATAAAACGCCCGCCAAATACCAATACACGGTCTGCTTGTTCGACAAATTTAGCCGCTTTGGGGTTGAGCATTAGCTGATCAATATGGCCAATTACACTTGGGTGTTGCCTGAGCTGAGACTGTGCATCGACCACAATGGGCCAGCTCAATTTTTGCCCCAGTTCAATAATCTGTTGTGGATTATCTTTTGGAGATAAGGTGCCCACCACAATCACGCCTTTGCCATGGACGAAACGCATCATGGTGTCTTCAGTAGGTAAGTTGCTACTAGATGCTTGACCATAATCAGTATAGGGAAATGCGTGATTTAGCCAGTCTGAAATTGGCGTCACATAACCAGATAATGATGTTTTAACAAGTTGAGATAAGGTTTCTAATTCGCTTGGGTATAACGGCTCACGGTACATACAATTGAAATGTACTGGTTGAGTTTGATTACTCACTACTTCATCGATGGTAGTGAGCAAAGTATTTGGGGCGATGGCTAAATCTGGCGTTGGTAAATTAACTTGTTTAGCATAATCGGCGAATATTGCGGGTTGCACAATGGCTTGGTTTGCGCCACAACCGATTAATTCAGGCGGTCTATCGCCACTTAACACAATCAAAGGAACTTGAGTTAACCAGGCTTCTACAATTGCTGGATACAGGTTGGCGACTGCTGTGCCAGATGTGGTGACAATTGCTACAGGGCTATTACTGGCTTTTGCTAAACCAAGCGCCATAAAACCTAAACCACGTTCATCGAAGTGTAAATGCCGTTCAAGTTTATCTTGGGCAGCAGCGGCTAACGTTAATGGTGTTGAACGAGAACCAGGTGCCATGCATACGTGTTTTACGCCAAGCCGAGCCAGCTCTTCAAGGATGAGTGCACCCCAAAGTAAATTGATGTCAGAATTAGGCCGTGTTTGCATAGTGTTAAATACCCAATTTATAGTGTTTGAAACCTGTAGTTTCAACATACTTGTTTAAGTTTAATCGACTTAAAAAGTGTTATTTATTTTAGTCTCTTATCAGCATTGTTGGCTATTTTACCAGTATAACCAATAAATTAATTTGAGAATGTGCGTTACGCTTGATTGTTAATCCATTCACTCATTACCACGTGGGTTTTAATTTTGACGATATCTACCTGGGCATCAATGTACTCACGAATTTCATGCAGTCGTTTCATCGATGCGGCATTAACATAAACCAACAGATCCATTTCGCCAGTGATCCCTTGGCAAGTTATGACTTCAGGTATGGCATGAAATACGTGCACAACATCGGCACAATTAGCGCGTTCATGTTGTATTTCAAAGTATGCCGATACGCCTTCTTTTTGCGACTCACTTAATAAAACTTGATAGCCACGAATTACACCAGATTGTTCAAGTTTTTTTATCCGCTCAGTAACCGCACTCCGTGATAAGCTCACAGCTTCAGAGATATGAGAAATACTTTGACGAGCATTTGCTCTTAACGCATTTAAAATGAGTTGATCAAATTTATCCATTTTGATTCCAGTCGTTAGAAATACAATATCCGTCATATTGTTGGTAACTTTATTAATTGCCGTCAAAATGTCGGTTTTATAAGTGTTTTTGCAGAGTGATTACGGCAGTTTGTATCCAATAACCATTTTATAATTCTTGCAAACACCACCATAGAGCAAGCTAATGAATCAAATTACAGGAACGATAGGGCGCTGGCAAGGTGCCGGACTGATGGCCACCACTTTGCTTGGTACAGGGGTATTTATTTTACCGCAAATGACCATTGCAGTAGCAAATAGTGGTGCTTTATTGGCATGGATTATTTTGACCGTCGCCATTTTGCCTGTGGCAGTGGTATTTGGTTTACTTGCTAGCCGTTTTCCTCATGCAGCAGGGCCAGCCTATTTTATTGAAAAAGCCTTTGGTACCACTGCGGGGCGCACGATTGGATTGATCTTTTTGTTTGTGATCCCGATTGGTGCACCAGCGGCAATTCTAATGACTTTTCAATTCATGGATGCCTTAGTTTCTATCACAGGGTGGGGTCAGTTAGTGGCTGAGCTGATGATTGTGTTGGTGCTGTTATTGCTGAACTATCGCGGTATTCAGGTCTCTGCCAAATTGCAGTTTGCGTTGACTTTAGCCATTGTGGCAGTTGTCGCAGTGTTATTTAGTGCCAGTGGCACAAATGTCAGTGAAGCTGGTGCATTCACAGAGTTAGCTTCAGCTGAGGTTTCGACAGTCATGCTAGCCATGGGGATTGGATTTTGGAGCTTTTTAGGTATTGAAGCCATGACGCATTTAGCCAATGACTTTAAAAACCCTAAAAAAGACATGCTACCAGCAATGATGATTGGCACGGTATTAGTCGGCATCATTTACCTTATTTGCACCTTATTGCTATTGATGGTGCCTAGCGATAAAGAAGGATTAGCAATGATCCACACTTTCGAAACGTTATTGGGTAATGTGGTGTGGCAGGGCATGGGAGCGCAAGTCATTGGCATTTTGGGCATTGCTAGCGGCATTGCGACGGTTAACGTCTATTGCGCCAGCGCAGCACGTTTACTGTGGAGCTTTAGCAAAGAAGGCGTATTACCGAGTTACTTTAGCAAACTCAATCAATTTGGTGTGCCGCTGAGAGCATTAGTGACGATTTTATTGACCATGGTATTAGTCATCAGCTTTACTTTTGTTACTGAGCAAAAACTCGAGGACTTAATTGCTTGGAGTAACGGCGTATTCATTATTATCTATTTATTGACCATGTTATCAGCGGCAAAATTGCTCAGTAAACGCTATTTACCACTCGTGGTTGGTGGTTGCATATTTTGTCTAGGGGTGGGAGTAGCTCTGGCTGAAAATATGTTGTATTCCTTTATCTTAGTTATAGTGGTTGCGCCATTTATGTATTGGCAAAAACAGCATCAAACGCGTAAACAAGCGGCTTAACTTAAGGTTTGATTGCGCAGAAATGTAAAAACGGGACTTTCTAAAGAAAGCCCCGTTTTTATTTGTCTTATAGCCAACAGCTTAAGCGTAAAGCTTAGTGCTTAAGGGGAGGAACTTAGCGTTCTTCCATGGCAATATTGCGCATTTGAATCACTTCACTGTGCTTTAAATAAAGTAAATCAGCGGTGCGGCGAATAATTTGGTCTTCATTTCGGCATAACTTGCCATCCGAGTAAGCCAACTTCCACATACACAGAAGTAATTTTTGCTTTTGCTCAATGGAACACTGAGCATTAATTTCTGCAGTAAACTCGAATAATGAAATTGAATTGCCTTGAACTAACTTGGCTTCGTCAATTAATGCGTTTGCTTCAGCAGCACTGATATTTAAATTGTCGCTAATTATTCCAGGAAGCATCGCTACTTCTTGCTCGTCTAGCGTTTCATCGGCATACATGACCTCAAGCAATAAACTTACTGCAGCTAATTTTAACTGTTGCGCTTGATCTTCTGGGGTCGTTGCTTGAGCATGCGACTGTAAAAACTGTTTCAGTTTCGCGATCATATGGCCTCCTAAACGTCTTTAAAACAATGCAGCTGTACTGACTATTTTAGTGAGTATTGAAAAGTGAATATAAGGTTAAGCTTAACAGAGACAATAATGCCGAGCGAATGGCTCGGCATTAAATAAAATTAATCCTAAATCAGCGAGTCATTAAAGTAATGAATTCACGCCTTTCATTAACAAATCAACAGTACCTTCAGTGCCGTTGGTTTCTAGGTATGATTTGGCAATATCAACCATTGGCGCAACGTATTCTTTTTTAATGCCTAACTGTTCGAACGCGTCGTATACCATTGCAGCGCCTTCAAATGACTTACCTAAATCACCTGCTTGAGATAATAAACCTGACATGCCATCGTCCGATGCTAATGCAGGTACTGCAGATAAAAGTGTGTCAGCTCCAGGAATGCTGTTTGATAACTGGCTAAAGTCAGAATCGCCTAAGTTAGACTGCGCAAGGCTTAGCAAGGTGCCTAAACCGCCTTCCGCTTGATCTTTACTGAGGCCAAGTTGTGACATTACGTTACCTACTAAATCAGTAGATTGTGCATCAGCGGTAGTCTCTACTTTTTCTACTTTCTTTTCATCGGTGCCAAAAACACTGTCTAACCAACCCGCTTGTGCTGGAGAAGTAACTGCAAACATTGCGACTAAAAGACTTACTGCTGGGCTTAATTTCATCGTGGCCATCCTGTGGTTTATGTTGAATGATTAAAAGTGAGTTTTCGATATCCTGTGACCATTTTAACGTTATTCACAAATTTGTGACAAATGATTTAACTAACTTTACTCTCACTTGATATCAATTGTGCAAAAACACAGTTTTTTCGGTATCCTTAGCAGCATATTTATCTATTTTTGATTATTGGAAGTCCCATGTCATTGTCTGCAATTTTGACTGAAGCATATAATTTCTTTCGTAACCACGTGGCGCAACTTGCCTCACTAACAGTGCCATTACTGTTAATTCAAGTCATGATCCAAGTGTGGCTTGGCAGTGAGTTGGCTGCCCAAGCGGAAGTTGAAGTACCGCAATTTGGCGCTATCCATGGTGCTGCTATGATGGTGCTACTATTAATCTTCTCGTTGCTTATCGCTGCATTAACCTTATACCTAGAAGTTCGCTCACGCGGGCATGACGTTACTCCAGGTATGGTGCTGAAAAACAGCTTTACCTTTGTACCGCCATTATTATTAGCTGGAGTATTCTCTGGCTTAGCTATCTTGGCGCCGGTGATGTTATTTGCGGTATTCGGTCCGTTTTGGATTATCGGGTTGAGTATCAGCTTTTATTTGTTTGCTCGCCTTGCCTACGTTAACTTTATGGTGATCGTTGAGCGTGTAACTCCATTAGAAGCCATTAAAAGCAGCTTTAAATTTTCATCGCCAATCGTGCTGAAAACCATGATGATATTAATGCTTTACCTACCATTATCAATGGTCGGTGGTATCGTTATACAGCTGACAGAGTTCGGTGGATTCCCGCTACGCGTCATTATTGATACCTTGTTCGCATTTTTAGGACTTTTCGTTAACGTTGCACTGTTTAGATTGTATATGGTTAACCGTAGTACTGATGATAAAGAGTCAGAGACCACTGAAATCTAAGTGAAAAGTTAATAACAGCAGAGGAGTAACCGCCAGTGTTAAATGATATTGAGTTTATTGGCGGCTTCTCGGCTGAGATAGTGGATGATTACACCAAAGCTAAAAGTTATGTGCGCGATATTCCTACCCAAGCTTTGGTGTTTGTTCGCAGCTTTACCCATCAAGTCACTTCGTTACTGGCTCAGAAGCAGTCGGTAAAGTTTAATAGTCCCAACTTATATGATCGCATCGAGCAGCTCAATCGCATGCGCTTTATTGATGTGCCTACAACCAGAGCATTGCATCGACTGCGTAGTGACGGTAACCGCGGCGCACATCCAGAGAAATACCATTTAACCCAAGAGCAATTAGTCTCACTTGCTGAGAAAACGATTAAGAATATCTTGTCGTTAATCACCCTGCTTTATCCAAAAGTACATCGTAAAAAAGCGCCTGAATATCAATTTGAAGCGTTTGATTCGTTTGTTGGTCGTGAGCTTTGCTATCAAGCGGTGATGCATAACGATCATCAAGCTCAATATCTTGTAGGTATGTCTTTAAAATCAAAGGCGTTGATGCAGCAAGAACAAGAGCAGTCGCTTGATCAAAATGAGGCAGAGCATGCCGAATCAGTGAGCACATTCAAGCAAGCCGCGAACTGGTTTGAATTGGCATCTGAGCATCACCAGCAAGCACTATTTGAAAATGGAGTGGCATTACTACATGGTTATAACGGCCATAAAAATGCCGTTGCAGGTGAGTTGGCGATTGAGCGCGCAGCCCAAGCAGATGTTGTTGAGGCCAAAGCGTTATTAGGTTTCTTCTACTTAGTTGGCAGTGAAAACTTTAGCCCAGACTTAGCAATAGCGGCAACTTGGTTAGAGCAAGCAGCATTGGCGGAAAATACCGAGGCGATGTCAAATCTCGGCGTGTTGTATTATCAGCAACAACAACTGGATAAAGCGTTTGAGTGGATTAATAAAGCTGCCCAAGCAGGTTATCCTCATGCCCAGTATCACTTAGCCTTAATGTTATTTAACGGCGAAGGCTGTGAGGCTAATGCTAATACAAGCGAACATTGGTTAGCGGAAGCCGCCGAGCAAGGGCAACTTGATGCGATGTTTATGCGCGCACAACATATGCTAAATGATGATTCTGGTTTAGGCACCGATGTGTGTTTAGCTGAGCGATATTTACGTGATGTGATTAACTACGGCCGCAGTGTTCCCGCGATGATAGAGCTCAGTGTTGCATTGGCCGATGGCGTCTTTAAACGCATTGATGTGGTGGAATCAGCGTCACTGCTTAAACTTGCTAAACAATATGCTAATGATGAACAAGCTGAAATCATCGAGCCGATTTGGCAGTCATTGCAGATCCAAATCGATAATGTGATTGAACTTAAACCCAGTGATGAAGAGCTTAAATCCTTGATTCATGCACAAGGGATCTTGGCTTAATTTTATTTTTGGGTTAGTTCATTTCTTTTTTATAAAGAAGATCAAAGTCGTGGCGCTTCGCCCACACCAGACCAAAAGGGAGTGAACGGCAACTCCCTCTTGGATCTCCCATCCGCTCCATTGAAGTGTTATTTCCTCAGTCTTATAAGTGAGTTTACTAACGCCTCAGATTCGCCATCCCTGGCTCAACTGAGGCTATCTCGACATCCATGTCGAGCTTACGCAAATTCACTCAACGCCTTCGGACACTTCAAACGGAGAATCTTTAGCTTGCTAGCTCATTGGTCTGGATACTCCTATATTTAGAGTCAATCAAGAGAATTGCGTAAGTCCAGACATGGATGTCTGGCTAGCTTTTGGGGGGAAGGGACGCCCCATCAGAAGCGTTAGTGATTTTCGATGGTGGACGAAGAACTTACCAAATCTGGTTTCAGTCTAGATAAATTTCCGTTGGAAATAATCGTTTTTCAGATTATTTCGCCGGAACGGCAAGGGATATCGAAAAGGGAAATGCTGTTGTTTCCCTTTCGTCGGGTGTGGGCGAAGCGCCACGACTTTAGTTCTTGACTACACTTAAATCTGGGTTATAAAAAAACACCGCCATTTGGCGGTGTTTTTAGTTTGAGCTAAATAAATTCAAAAGCCTTAATAAACATCATGGCCAATTAACCTCTGGGGGAATTAAGGATAACTGACCATATGAATATTTAGCCTGCTTGATGTTCGAAAGTTCGGCCGCCTGATGATGGATTTGAGCGTTTAAACATTTCCGATTTATACAATGATTGCTCGCGCTCTACATTTGGATTATCACGGTACACTTCATCTTGCTGTGAACGGTTTCCGAAAATTGGCTGCATTTTAGGTGCTAGGTATTTACGGCCTAGTAAGTTAAGTCCGATAAAGCTCACTAGAGCGAATACCAGTAAAAATGGTAGCAATACAATCGTGGTAAGTGCGATAGCAATTATCGACAGTAGTGCTAAAAATGGGTGCATGGTGCCAACGCGCTGCTTGACCTGTGCTTGATTTACAAACTGATTAAAGTTCATTGATGTTCCTCAATTAAGCTGGCTGAGCGTGTATCAAAAGGGCGATGGATACAGTTTCAGTCTTTCATAAAATCACTTTTTACAGTGATGACAACTTCAGTGTGCAATAAAACACCTATTAACGTCACGTTAATCCTGATTAATGTTTGATTATGATAGCTACTCACAACGTTTTAAAAACCATAACAACTTGTATTAATGGCTGTTATTAATCTTATTTCAGCATTTCTATTTCAGTTTGATTGACTGCTTTAGCGACACTTTCACATATCATGTTTCTTAGCCACAAGTGTCCAGGAGCTTGGCTGTTACGTTCATGCCATAACAACACATAAGCCATAGGCATAAAATCAAATGGCAACGGGATTTCTTCAAGGGGGTATAACTTGACAGCGTGCCGCGCAAAGCTCGATGGCAGAGTAAAAATGAGGTCGCTATGGGCACAAATACTCGCCGCGCCATAAAAGTCTGGCACTGTAGTGCTGATACGACGGCGCAAATTGAGATCGGCTAAGTAATAATCTAATGCCCACCAATCATTGCCTTCACAGCGCACTTGTACATGGGACATGCTCAAATAGCTGTCTCTATCCCATTTTTTTTGTTTGATAGCGTCTAACATTGGATGATCTTTACGCACTAAACAGACTTGCTTATCTTTAAATAAGGTCTGATATTCAATGCCATCAGGCAGTTGCTCTATTTTTATATCAGCTTGAGGGTGCGTATCTCGACCGGCAATTCCAAAATCGATTTGGCCAAGTTGTAAGTCTTGGATTGATTTTTCGGTCCACACATATGAGTCGAGTTTGACGTTAGGTGCATCGTGTAAAATTCTGCCAATGAAATAAGGCAGTAATGTTTCGTAGGCACTCTCGACCATAGAAAACGAAAAATGCTGGTGACTGCTGGCTGGTATAAATGTCGGTGGTTGGGTCAGTTGATGTAAGGTCTGTAAAATTTGCGGTAATTGCAGTCCTAATTGCACCGCATGGGCTGTCGGCTTTAGACCATGAGCTGTTCGCTGGAATAGCGGATCATCAAGTGTGGTTCGCAAGCGATTAAGACTTTTACTCAACGCAGACTGGCTTAAGTGTAAGCGGCTTGCTGCGCGAGTGACGCTTTGCTCTTCAAGTAATACCTGCAAAATGACCAGCAAGTTTAAATCTATTTTGGCGAGATTATCGATATTCATGTGATATTCCTCAAAGGAAATTTACTTAGGAAATCATACCATTTCTATTCATACCATGAGTAGTCTAAAATGCGCTCCATAATTAACACCTAGGGCCTGTTGATCTTTGCTGGTTAAGTTTTGTTCGAAATAAAAGCGTTTTAATCGAGGCGAATGAATTGATGCCTAGTCATCTAAGCAAAGTTCATTCAACAAAGAGTAAAACGCTTTTAGTCGAACCCTTCGGGCAGAGTTTGTTGGTCATTTTTACTGCGTTATCGACTTTTTATGTAGAATAACTACACCACAAAGTCTCTGCCTTGTACAAATGACCAACAATTCGCTGCAAAAACAACCTCGAAAGATCAACAGGCCCTAGATAAAGAAAGAGTATAAAGAAAATGAGACGTAACTTGCTGCCAACACTGATGTTTATGGTGCTACTTAGCCCATTAGCCATCGATATTTACTTACCGTCAATGCCGACTATGGCAGTTGAGTATGGTGTAAGTGGTAGTCAGATACAGTCGACGTTGGTGTTGTTTTTATTTGCTATGGGTCTTGGGCAGATTTTGATTGGGCCGTTAGCTG
The DNA here is from genome assembly GCF_030548905.1 of Shewanella sp. 2_MG-2023. NCBI lineage: Bacteria > Pseudomonadati > Pseudomonadota > Gammaproteobacteria > Alteromonadales > Shewanellaceae > Shewanella > Shewanella sp. 2_MG-2023. The sequence continues at coordinate 25,306 of NZ_JAUOSO010000028.1, read as the reverse complement.
ACCGCTTTGGCCGCCGCCCAATTGCACTATTTGGTATTGTTTTGTACGGCATCAGCAGCCTCATTGGCGCAATGGCGCAAGAGTTTGAAGTATTACAAATTGCCCGTGTGTTGCAGGGTTTAGCGGCTTGTTCAACCTCTATCGTGGTGTTTAGTGCGGTTCGCGACTGCTATAGCAGTAAAGAAAGCGTTAAAATGTACAGTTACCTTAATGGTGCGATTTGTGTGATACCCGCGTTAGCACCGACATTAGGTGGCTTATTGGCACTACAGTTTGGCTGGCGCTCAACCTTTATCTTTATGGCGCTATACGCCATTGTCGTATTAGCTATCGTACTGTTGAAATTCCCTGAAACTCGTCCTGAAAATACTGACACCAGCGGCGCTCTTTATCGCTGGGCTCGCTATAAACCAGTGTTAAGTGATGCACACTTCTTGTTTTATGCCAGCACTTGCATGGTCGCAATGGCGTCAATTGTTACCTACGTATCGTATTCACCTATGTGGCTAATCGGTGAGCTAGGGGTGAGTGAACTTGCCTTTAGTGGTTTATTTGGACTCAATGCAGCAGTGAATATTGCAGCGTGTTTTGCGGCGCCAGTGTTAGTGAAACATATTGGTAATCGCCCCGCTGTGGTAGTGGCATTATCAATGATGTTATTAGCTGCTGTGCTTGAAGTTGTGGTGCAATTAGCCGGGCCTCAATCAGGTTTAGCTGCTGGCTTTGGCTTCATGTTACCTATGATGCTGCTTTGTATTGGCTTTGCTATTTTGCTTGGCCCTGCCACTTCTATGGCGTTATCAGCCTTCGGTGAGCGAGCGGGTACTGCAGCAGCAATGTTAGGTTGTATTCAAATGAGTGGTGCGTCAGTGCTTGCTGGATTAGTGCAAATGACCGATCTAACCGCACCTTATGCTGTTGCCTTGTTGATGGGCGGTCTATCTTTATTATTGCTAGTGATGATGTCGCTTAAAGGTTTAAATCATTTGCATATGGAGCAAGTTCATCCTGAGCATTAATGCTTAAACTATAAGCTATACAATAGTCTTAATCATGCCGCTGACCGAATAGTTAGCGGCATTGTTGTTTATAATACATTAACGCTAAAATAGACGTTGAAAGTATGGTTCGGCATAAATTAATAGAGGTGCGGTATTAGAGTTATTTGTGAAGGTTGTGGCTATCCAACCTCGACCTGTATTTGCGACAGTTTGTCTCCAATGACAATTAAGACTGAAGTGATTGTGCTGCAGCATCCTTCTGAAGTTGAACATGCCAAAAACACGGTGAAGTTATTGTGTTTAACCTTGCCAGCGACGAAAGTGGTGGTGGGTGAAACGGCGGATGACTTTGCTGAGCTGCAAGTTTATTTAAAGGAGGCAGGTAAACCGGTTTATTTAGTTTATCCTAGTGAAACCAGTCAAAGCGCCGCTGACTCTGGCGCCCCTGAAGAGTGCATTATCTTATTGATTGATGGCACTTGGCGCAAAGCCTTTAAAATGCTCCAGCTAAACCCATGGTTATTGGAGTTACCTGCGCTGCATATTGAGTTTGAAGGGATATCGCAATATCGAATTCGCAAAGCAAAGCGTAGTGATAGTTTATCAACCCTAGAAGCAACAGCGTATATGCTTCAAGCTATCAGCCCATTAATGGATATTGCGCCTATGTTTGCAGCCTTTGATGCAATGGTGCAACATAAGCTAGATGCGATGCCTGCAGCCGTGCGTGCTCGCTATGTTCAAGAGAAATAGCAGCAACAAAAACAAGGAAGATAATGAATATGTTGAACCGTATGATGGCAATGGCTTTTATGAGTTTGATACTCGCAATCTCTTTTACTGCAATAGCCAATGATAAGCCACGCCTAACCTTATCCCAGCAAGCTGATCAAGGCCGAATTGATTCTAAAAAGACTGAGCAAAGTCAGTTAGAAAAAGCTCGAAAAGCCGCCAGCGATACCCAATCTCGCGAGCAAGAAGTTCTAGAACGCCAAGAGTCAGGCGAATGGGAAAAAGAACAAATAGAGAAATCCCAAGCTCAGTTTAAAGAGCGAGAGTCTCGCGCTGATAAATACCTGCGCGAAGCCAAAGAAGCCGCAGCTAAAGAACGTAAAATTGAAGAGCAAGATTAACTTATAACGCTTTTATATCCTTCGGTCTGTTCATTTTCTACAAACTCTAAGTAATTGTTGATGCTAGCTAAATTATCTTCATGATAATGAGAGACATATAACAGCTGGCTCAAGTTTTCCCGTGCAATCAACTCAAGGGTATTTCTCACTAACCTTATCCCCAAGTAATCTAATCCTTGATAGGGCTCATCTAATATTAATAATGTAGGTTGTTTTACCAAGGCTCGAGCGATTAACAATAGTCGTTGCTGACTATAATCTAGTTGCTTGATAGGTGTGTTAGCCAATGCTTCCATGTGCAAAATCGTTAACCAATCTTTAGCCATGTCTAACTGGGGGGCAGTGGCTTTTTGGTAAAGGCCAATTGAGTCATAAAAACCTGAGAGGATCACATCAATAGCGCTACAGTTAACGCGATATTGCAGATGTAATGCTGATGACACCATGCCAATATGCTGTTTAATTTCCCAAATGGTTTCGCCACTACCACGCTGCTTGCCAAAGATCTGTATATCGTTGCTATAGCATTGCGGATGGTCACCGAAAATCAACCCTAATAAGGTACTTTTCCCACAGCCATTAGGGCCTTTGACCTGCCAGTGTTGGCCATTATCAATGCGCCAATTCACGTCAGTGAAAATGGTTTTATCACTATAGGCGACTTTGCCATTTTTCAATTCAAATATCGGATTTTCAAACTTGCTTTGGTGACGGTGTCGTTGCATCAGCGCTAGCATTAATTCACTTTGTACCTTAGATTGCGACTTAATTTGCCCGATAACAGGGTGACTATTCCAGCTGGATTTATCCATAACAGTGTCTAATTTCCCATGGCTGAATATCGCCACTTGTTCAATCCATTGAGGCATATCTTCTTCACGAGAAAATATCACCATCATGGGAATTGGTAACTGATTTAAATAAGTTGTAAGTGATGCTCTGTGGTCGATATCTAATCCTGCAAATGGGTTATCTAGTACTAAGAAATCCGGCTGAGAGGCAATGGCACGAGCCAACATGACACGGCGGGTTTCACCTGTTGATAGCTCTCGAAAGCCACAATCTTTAAGATGCTGCAAATCTAACTGAGTGAGTAACGTTTCAAGTAACGCGCTGTTTGCCAGGGGCGGTATCTGCTGGCTGATAAGTTGAGTAACTGTGCTGCCGGTATCAATTACATTGAGAAAGTCGGTGTCATCATTTTCAATTTCTAAAGCCAATAACCTTTGCTGCTCTGCTAGTGAAACTTGCGCAATGTTGTTAGATGATTTTTGTAAGCGACCAGAGGTGATTTCAATGGTTTGATGAGGGATATTATTACTTGCACATAGTAAGTCACCAATGACTGAACCTATGTCGTTATGGGCACAGAAAACGGCCCATGACTGATTTTGAATATGCCAATCAGCGATATCGAGACTGACATTACAACTCTTGGCAGTAAGCTCACTAAACTTTATATCCATTAACCTTAACCCTTTAATATTTTGCTGTTGGTCAGTTAAAAATCACCATTACACTATCTATTTGAAGCATAACAAGGTGGTGAATAAAGCCAAAATATTGTTTATATATAAGATGGAGTGCATACGTAGTAAACAAATCGAAACAATTTCTTCAGCCTTGCTGTAACAAATTATTTAACAACTTCGGCTAGACACTGTAGATTAAATCGCAACAAAAACGATAATAACCATGGATGATTTATGCGCCTCACGACTCTCGCACTGTGCCTTGCGACACTTTCTGCTACTTTTGCCCCATCAATATTGGCTAAAACCCCTGATGCAGCTCAGCTAGCCGCTGACGTTGAACAGAAAGTGATTGAGTGGCGCCGCGACTTACATCAACACCCTGAGTTATCTAATCGTGAATTTAGAACCAGTAAAGTCATTGCAGCTCACCTTGAATCTTTAGGTTTAGAGGTGCAAACCGGCATAGCTCATACAGGGGTGGTAGCGATATTAAAAGGCGCCAAGCCTGGTCCGCTTATTGGTATTCGCGCTGACATGGATGCGCTGCCAGTAACTGAAGAGGTGGACTTACCGTTTGCATCAAAAGCCACTGATACATACCGAAATCAAACCGTTGGTGTGATGCATGCCTGTGGTCATGATACTCATGTGGCTATGTTAATGGGCGTTGCTGAAAACTTAGTAAAATCTCAATCAAGCCTTGCTGGTGATGTGATGTTTATCTTTCAGCCTGCCGAAGAAGGTGCCCCAGCGGGTGAAGAAGGTGGTGCGGAGTTAATGCTTAAAGAAGGCTTATTTGCTAAGCGCAAACCTGATCAAGTCTTTGGTATGCATGTCACTTCAAGTTTACCTACTGGTGTGATTGGCCTCCGTTCAGGCCCTGCAATGGCATCAGAAGATTCTTTCACTATTACCGTTAAAGGTCGCCAAACTCATGGTTCACGACCTTGGGGTGGCGTTGACCCTATTGTGGCATCAGCGCAAATCATTAATAGCGTACAAACCATTATTAGTCGTCAGGTTGATGTTACCAAAGCGCCAGCTGTCGTCAGTTTTGGGGCGATTAATGGCGGCATTCGTTCAAACATTATTCCTGATGAAGTGGAACTAATTGGTACTATTCGTACTTTTGATCAAGATATGCGTGCAGAGATAAAAGTAAAGCTTGCTGAAATCGCAGAGCTTTCAGCCAAAACATTGGGTGCAACAGCAATTACCGAGATTGATGCGGGCTACCCTGTTACGGTCAATGACCCACAACTCGTTGCCGATATGCGCCCAGTGATCCGCAGTGTAGTAGGCAAAGACAATTTGATTGAACCTGGACTGATTACGGGCGCAGAAGATTTTTCATATTACGCGCTAGAAACACCCGGTTTATTTTATTTTCTTGGCGTGACCCCAGCAGGGAAAGATCCTGCCACGGTTGCAAGTAATCACTCACCGTCATTTTATGTGGATGAAAGCGCACTAAAAGTTGGCGTTCAAACGATGACACAAGTTGCCTTAACGGCATTAGGCGCAACGCAATAGACAGCACAATGTCGTATTTTACAATTTATAAAAGGAAGCAATCATGACACGCACAATAGCCGCGTTAGTGGTATTACTGACAACTTGGGTAAGTGGCGCAGCAAATGCCACCACCCAAGAGGATGTGAATACATTTACATTAGATAACGGCATGAAGATTATGGTGCTAGAAGATAGCAGCATTCCCAACGCCAATATGTACTTGTTTTGGAAAGTCGGCTCACGTAACGAAGTACCTGGTATCACAGGTATTTCACACTTTTTTGAACACATGATGTTTAACGGTTCTAAAAAGTTTGGCCCTAAAATGTTTGACCGTACGATGGAAGCGGCTGGTGGTGCGAATAACGCGTATACCACTGAGGACATCACGGTTTATACCGATTGGTTCCCTGCTAATGCATTAGAAACCATTTTTGATTTAGAAGCCGATCGAATTGCCAATTTGGATATTAATCCTGAAATGGTTGAAAGCGAGCGAGGTGTGGTGCAGTCTGAACGTACGACAGGGCTTGAAAATTCAAACTGGCGCACCATCCAAGAAGAAGTAAAAAGTGCGGCATTTAGAGCACACCCTTATAGCTGGTCGGTGATTGGCCATGAATCAGATATCGCCGCTTGGAGTTTAGAAGATTTACAGCAATACCATAAAACTTATTATGCGCCGAATAATGCAGTAGTCGTTATCGCTGGCGATGTGAAAGTTGCTGAAGTGAAAAAACTGGCTAAGCAATATTTTGGCGTTATTCCAGCACAAACCCCGCCTAAAGCAGTACGCACCGTCGAGCCTTTGCAAAAAGGCGAGCGCCGCGTATTTGTTGAAAAAGCATCTGTGAGCACACCGAATGTGATGCTGGCTTACCATGTTCCTTCTACTAAACATGAAGATTATTATGCTCTTGATTTACTGAATACCATTTTCAGTGAGGGCAATAGCTCGCGTCTTTATCAAGGTTTGGTCGATAAACAAATCGCGTCTAATGTCTTTTCTTATTTGCCAATGTCATTTGACCCTAACTTGTTTTACTTCATGGGTGTCGCAAATTCAGGTGTTGATGCCGTGCAGTTAGAAGCCAATATGATTGCTGAAATTAATCGCATTAGCTTAGAAGGCGTTACGCAAAATGAGCTTGAAAAAGTGAAAAACATTAAGCTAATGAATTTTTACCGCACCATGCAAACCATTAATGGCCGTGCTAACACTTTAGGGCGTTATGAGCTGTATTTTGGTAGCTATGAAAATCTATTTAGTGCGCCAGAAGCTTATAACAAGGTGACTGTTGAAGACATTCAGCGAGTTGCACAAACTTATTTACGTAAAGCCAATCGCACAGTGGGTGTGTTAGCTGCAACAGAAGGAGCTGACCAATGATTTCATTATCAAGATTTAGCAAAAATACCACAGCATCTGCGATAGCACTGGCTTGTTCGTTAGCGATAACAGGCTGCGCCAGTACCAATGACACTGCGCAAACAGTCGATACTGGCAGTTTTAGCATGCCGCAATATGAGTCGATGACCTTAGACAATGGCCTTAAAGTTAACTTTATGGTGCAGTCAGAAGTGCCGATTATTAATGTGAATGCGGTCATACGTGCAGGTGCTGTTAATGACACCACTTCAGGTGTTTCTTACATGACAGCCAAAAGCTTATTACTTGGTGCTGGCGGTAAAACGAAAGCGGAAATTGAGCAAACCATCGACTTTTTAGGTGCGAGTTTAAATACCGCATCAGGCCGTGAAAGCACATTAATTGCTGCTGATTTTATGAGTAAGGATGTTGATACGGTTCTGGCGATAATGCAAGACGTACTCATGTCGCCTGACTTTGATAGCACTGAATTTGAGAAACTGAGGCAACGTGAAATTGTTGGCTTATCACAAGCTAAAGAGAGCCCACGAGCAGTAATTGGCCGATACTACAATAAAATGGTCTTTGGCCAGCACCCGTATGCGAATCCAACAACAGGTAATAGCACCTCACTAGCTGAGATTAATATTGCCCAGCTGCGAGCATTTCACAAAAGCTATTATCAGCCAAGTAACATGGCCATTAATGTTGTCGGCGACTTTGACGCCGCTGAAATGAAAGCGAAATTAACCCAAGCCTTTGGTAACTGGCAAGGCACTGAAAAAGCGGTGCAACCTGATTTAACCCAAGGTTTACCAAAGTTATCATCGAGCAAAGTCCTGCTGGTGGATAAGCCTGATGCCATTGAGACCACCTTCATTTTTGGTGGCTTAGGGATCCGTCGTGATAACCCTGACTATGTCGGCTTAACCGTAGTGAATACCATTTTAGGTGGCCGTTTTACCTCATGGTTAAATGATGAGTTACGTGTCAATGCTGGTCTTACTTACGGTGCTCGTTCAGGCTTTAATGCTTATTCTGATGCTGGCACATTCCAAATCAGTACCTTCACAAAATCTAGCACCACTAAAGAAGCAATGGATTTAGCTTTAAAAACCTATGCGCGTTTATGGGAGCAAGGTATTGATCAACAAACGTTAGATTCAGCCAAAGCATATGTAAAAGGGCAGTATCCACCCAAGTTTGAAACAGGTGGCCAGCTAGCTGAACTCATGGCTGATATGTATATCTACAAGTTTGATGATTCGTTTATCAATCAATTCCAAGCTAAGGTCGATGGTTTAACGCTAGAAGAAACTCAGCGTTTAGTCAGCACTTACTTCCCGCAAGATAATTTGCAGTTTGTATTGATTGGTAATGCTGAAAAAGTGGCAGACATTGCCAAAGAGTACGGTGAAGTGACTCAAATTAAGATGACGGATGTCGGCTTTGGTCAATAATTCACGACCATAAAGTTTGAACTGGTTAATTGGAAATGCCTTTCATCTAAGATGAAAGGCATTTTTTATTGCAATCCATTAGCTTGCAAACGGAATGCACTTAAAAAATAACGCTTTTTAAAAACCTAAATTTGAAAAAACAGCTGAAATAAAATAGTGTTCTTGCTAGTTCATCGTTGAAGTGAAAGGTTGCGCCGTTGATGCTGTATCAAACTGTCTTAATGGCAGGTAAAAATCTGCTTATGTTAACCATGGTATTGATGGCCTTGATAATGACACCTGCTGCGATTGCGGCCAAAGTGGATATCAGTCAGTTTTGCCCAGTACTTGATGGCGATTGGGAAGGTTCAGCGGCTAAAAGTGGTGTCGCGCCAAGACATGTGACCACAGCGGCGATTTGCTCATCAGACAAGCGGAATTTGATGCTGACAGTGAGTCGTGGCGACAGTAACCCAAACAGTGAAGTGTGGTGGTTTAGAGCACAAGGTAATGATGTGTTACTGACCTACACTGATGGGGTGGGTGAAGATCGTGAGCAATTATTCAGTTTATATCAACGGGGAAATAGCTTTACGTTTTTAGGTAAAGGGCAAATGAATCAGCGTCCTGCATTAATCAGGTTAAGGTTTGAGCCCAAATCTTCGGTCGGTTCTAAAGAGGAACAAGCTAGCTATGGTAGCTGGCTGTGGCGTCAAAGCGCTCACTATCTCGATGATGATAGCGAGCAATATCAGTTAATTCGTGCGATAGAGCTGCGGCCTGTAGCTCCATAATTCATGAATGTTTGTCACGATTAACTCTTTTCTTTATATAAGAGCTATTCAGCGCCTGCGTAATCAAGCTGACGCCAAGCTTCATAGCTAATAATGGCCACTGAGTTAGACAGGTTTAAGCTGCGATTACTCGCCGCCATTGGGATGCGCAGACGTTGACTGGTCGGAATCGATTCAATAATCTCCATCGGTAGTCCACGGGTTTCTGGGCCAAATAACAATACATCATCTTTGGCAAATGCCAATTCACTATGTGGGCGGCTACCTTTAGTGGTGCACGCCATAATGCGTTTTCCTGCCATTGCTTCTAGAAATGCTTCAAAGTTTTTATGGCGAGTAATATTGGTTAAATCTGAATAGTCTAACCCTGCACGGCGCAGTTTCTTTTCTTCTAAGTCAAAGCCTAGTGGTTCAATCAAATGAAGTTTAGCGCCATTGTTAGCACATAGGCGGATAATATTGCCGGTATTTGGGGCGATTTCTGGTTCATAAAGAGCAATATTAAACATGGGCGTTACCTTGATTGAGTGAGCTCGGAATTATACGCAAACATTCTAGGCTGGGAAAGAAATGATGAATTTAGTCTGTGTAACAGATTAAATCCATCACGCTTAATGAGAGATGTACGTCGTTGACCCGTTGAGCGGAATAAAGCTCAACACTAACTCAGCATTTTTAAAGGTAAGCGGATCTTGAGCTGTAAGCCTTGTGGTTCAAGGTTGCTGGCAATGATTTCCCCTTGATTTAACTTAATTGCTGCTTGAGTAATGGCTAAGCCTAAACCCCAACCGCCAGATTCACGAACACGTGAACTATCAGGGCGATAGAAAGGTTTAAATATCTCTTCAAGCTCAGCGTCGTCAATACCTGGACCATTATCACTAATGGTGATCAGGATATGGCTTTTCTTTTGCACTGCATTAATCGTAACCCTGCTATCAGCATATCGAATCGCATTACGCAGTACGTTTTCGATGGCGCGCGATAAAGATTTTGGATAGTGGTCTAAGCTGATTGATTCAGGGATATCAATTTCTAATTGCTTCTGCTGTTGCTCGGCTTCAAATTCAGCATCATCAAGGATTTGGCTTAATGATTCAGCCAACTCTAAATGGACTTTATTCTCATTGTTACTGATGGTGACACGAGACAAGGTGAGTAGCTCTGAAATCAAATCCTCTAGTTGCTCGGCTTCGTAACCAATACGTTCAATTTCAACACTGCTTTGTTCTTTTTTGCGAGCAAGTGCTAGGGATAACTGTAATCGCGTCAGTGGGGTTCTTAGTTCATGGGAAATATCGCCCATGAGCCTTTGTTGATTGTTAATCATGGTTTCGATAGCGTCGGCCATGCTATTAAAGGCTTGTGCTAACTCGCCAATTTCATCGCCACGGGTGGCAACTTTTTTATCAACTCGGCTAGATAAGTCACCGCCAGCAAGGGCATTAGAACTTTGCTTAAGTGAACGAAGTGGCTTTCCTAAGTTCCATGCTAACAATCCGCACAAAACACCAGACATCAACATTGCAATGATGACTGTGAGTAACTTGTGGTCGTTAAAAAAGAAAAACCAAGGCTTAGGGTGATTATCAGCGATACGGCTGTAAACTCGGTATTGACGCTCACCAGCGATAAAGGTGTATGGGCCAAAGATAAGCTCGGTGCGAAACTGATGGCTTATCGGTTCTTTGTGGTCTTCACTTAACAGCAAAAATTCACGAAAAGTACGAGGCACTTTTTGATGATTTATGACCCGACTTTCATCGTCAAGAATATAAAACTTGAGCGCTTTACCTTCAGGACTGCGATGACGGTTGAGTTTTTTTAACGCACGAGTATTTTCCAGTAGCTCTGGTTCTTCGATCAAGTGCTTCGCTACTCGTTTGAGAAGGTGCTCTTGTTTATGGGAAAGCGGCTGTTGATCGTGATTTTGTTGTAAAAAAGGCAGCACGCCGACAAAGCCAATGATTAACGAACTGCATAACCAAAAGCCCAGCAGCAATTTAACAAATAAACGGTTTATAGAAGGTAATAACGTCATTATGGGATCCAGATATACCCTTTGCCACGAATGGTTTTCACCCTTGGACGACCATCTTTACGCTCAGGTAACTTCTTGCGCAAATTGGATAAATGCATATCTAAACTACGATCAAATGGCATTAATTTTTTGCCTAATACGGTTTCACTTAGCTGCTCTTTAGTGACCAAATCACCGGCTTGGGTAATTAAGCTGTGCAGTAGTGAGAACTCTGTGCCCGTGAGAATAATAAGCTGTTCATTACAGTAAAGCTCTTGTCTGGCCTGATCTAAACTCAAATCACCAAAAGAGATTGTATCTTGTTCACCACTATCGGCTTGGGTAAGGGCTGAGCGGCGCAAAATCGCGCGCATACGGGCGATTAGCTCACGATCATTAAACGGTTTTGGTAGGTAGTCATCAGCGCCAATTTCAAGGCCAACCACACGGTCAATTTCATCACCACGAGCCGTCAGCATTAGCACTGGGGTTTGCTTTTGGGTTCTGAGAGCACGCAAAACTTCAAAGCCGTTAAGCTTTGGCAACATGACATCAAGTAGGATTAAATCAAAATCTTGGTTTTGTGCATAATCAAGGCCTTGTTGGCCATCAAATGCTTGGGTTAAATCAAACCCTTCAAGTTCTAGAAGTTGGGCTAATAATTCTGACAAGCCTGCGTCATCATCAACTAATAAAATTCGACTCATTGGTATCCTCACTCATTTATTAACCACACTATATAACGAATGAGGAACCAAGGTTAGTAACATTGCACTCTTTTACAAATTGGTCAGTGCTACCTGAATGAGATAGAACCCCTCTACGGTTGAGTATTCAACTGGTATTTGCCATCAGTGCGGATATAAATTGTCGCGCCATTTTCTGCGGCTTCGATGTTATGTGAGAACTGACCCGTTGAGCCGAAGTAACTGCCTGCATTAAGGGCTTTAGCGTTATCTGTTTCTGCTGACTGATATTGTAAATTTCCTGCAATCACTATACCGCGAAATTCCTCAGCATCGACGTCGATTTCTCCTTTGTAACCAGCGGGGATTTTGACCATAGTGCCGCCAAGTTTCCCATCGGCGTTACTGCCCCATAACGCAGTCATTTGCACATCATTGCCATTAATAAAGCTAACATCAGTTGGATTTAACCACACATGATTTGATTCATGAAGATTAATTGGCTTTTCTCCACTATCAAAATGCTGATCCGATGGTTTGACAAGATAAGGGCCGCTATCGATTTCTAAGAAAATCGTATTGGCTTCACCATTGGCTGACGTGATGTGGTTTTCGCCAGCGGGTTGAGTCCAAAATGAGCCAGTAGGCATCCACATAGTGGCAGCATCAGGGTCGTCATTATGCATTTGTCCCTTAATCACAATACCGCGATAGGTAATGTTGTGAATGTGCGGAGGCGACGAGAAGCCTTTATTGAATTTAACCAGCATGCCAGTAGGCAAATTTTTAGTGCGGTCGCCCCATAGGTTAGCAGCACCAGGGCTTTTATCACCACGAAGTGGGTTTAGATATCCCCATTGAATTTCACTGCTGCTAATGACTTCAGATTGGAGTTGAGTGGTTTTAGCTATCGCTTGTGTGGCTGAAAAGCTGCCTAAAATAGCAATAGAAATAACGAAAGGAGATAGGTTCATTATAAAAGTCCGCTAGTGGTGTTTAATCAAAACAATATTGATCAATTAATTCTAGTGAATAATTTTAGTGAATAGATTTAAATAAGAAACAGGCTAAAGCTATAAACACTATCGTGTTATTTTTGATAATCGATCTTAGCAGTTGATTCTGTACTTTTGATGCTGACTAATTGGAAATGCCCTATTGGCAATGATCTGTTGGCAATTCCCTATTGGCAATGGCCTATGGAAATGACCAAGGCTATCATTTTTACAAAAAAGCGAACCTGTTTCAGGCTCGCTTTTTTGAAGGATTGAAAGACTGTTGCTTATAAATCCTTGGGTTATTTCTGCATATAACGCTTAATTTTAACCACAATAAACGTCAATAAAATTGAGCCCGCAATTAATCCAACTGAGAACACCACGTTTTGCAGTGCCATAGGATTAATCACCAACATACTGCCTAAACCTAGCATCATAATGCCAGACATGAGTTTAAGCACTTCACCTTCTTTTTCGGTCAGCTTACGCTTACCTAAAGTTGCTGAGAATACGATAACAATAGTCGCCAGTGGAATAACATATATTATGTTATAGGCGATTAAATACATATAGCGTTCAATAGTATCTAAGCCTGAAATCGACAATACGGAGGTGTAAATCATTGGAAAACCCGCAGTACACAATAACTCATAGGCATTAGCGAGGATTGCTAATATGGTTGAGCCAATGATCAGTGTTGGCAAGGAGCTGGTTTTAGAAAGTTTACCCATGCGCTTGATTAGGCTACCTCGATTTTCAACTGACATCGATAAGCTGACATCCCCTTTGCCATAGAAGAAGTCTTTAATATTGACCCCCGCAGCGACTAAAGCGAGTAAACCTGCACCTGTGATAATCCAGCCACCATCGCCACCGCCTAGTAGAATGAACAGGTTGAGCCATGCACTCATAAAGATGAAGTAAATAAAGCCTGAGAAAAATACAAAAATCCCGCCGACTAATAACATGCGCTTGCGACTGCCAGCATTCACCATAATGCTTAGTAAAAATAGCAAGACGAAAAAGGCGCAAGGGTTAAAGGCGTCAACTCCTGCGAGCACCAATGTCAGTACAGGTAATGACATCTTTTCGGGTTGTACAGCACCAATTAATGGAATATCTACGGGTTGCACATGAGGCGTATTATTAGCTTGATTAAGGTTTGAAGTACTGGTGCCTGGATCTAAGTCTAAACCACAGGTACTTGGGTTGTTTGGATCTGAGTCATCAGCACAGGTTTCGAATAATGGCGTGTTAGCCGTTGATTTATCCTCGTAAAAGTCTGCCATTAAATCTTGGCTATTTTTTGCTGCATGAGCGTTACCGCCATTACGTTGGTAGCAAGCTTCTAAACGTTCAAGAATATATCGACCCGTTACGTCATGACTGTTATAACCTAAAATCGCTTCGCCACAGACGGCAAAGTAGGGCACAGACTTAGGCTCAACGCCTGTGTGTTTGCCCATTTCCATTAACTTATCGACATTACCTGGTTCACTGATGAGGTAGTCTTCAAGGTTTATCCAGCTGTAACGTTCTGCAAGAGCATCAATAAAAGGATGGGCTTCACGACAGTGTGGGCAAGTCGATGACCAGAAAAAATGTAAGTTTACCGAGGGTTCGGCGGTTGTTTTGTTGACCCAAATATCAGACTCATCTGCTTGGGCTAGGCCTGACACTGAAACTAACAGGCTAAATAAAATCATTATGCGGGTGAAAAACTTGCTCATCCATAACCTCAACTAATACACCTAAAAGAATTTACCAGAAGCTCAGCACCCTTGATGAAAGTGTGAGGGAAAACTGAGACTTCAATGTTATCTCTGATACAAAACATTACTGTTTGTTCAGTATGGAAATTATTCTTGTTTATATACGTGAACTGGCTCGCATATCTGCTTGATGAAATGAGTTTGTATCTGAATTTGAGATCTTTACATAGCTTTACCGACACATAACCCTTGCTGACATTGCATTCGCTAAACTAGCTTCATACCAAAAACGACTTCAAAGGATTTGTTAGTCAGCTTGGTATAGCAACACCAAATTCAGTTAGCGATGCGAGTTAACCCATGTGTTCAAGCGTCGTGACTTATTCACACAGAATGTATTAAGCAAACAAATAGGTGACATTATGAAATCACGTTTAACAGTAAAAAGCAGTTTAATCGCTCTTGTCGCTTCTTCTGCGTTATTAGCGGGCCAAGTATATGCAACGAGCACTGCAGAGACGACAGCTCAAACTGAGCAGACTCAACAAAAAGGTGAGCGCGGCGGTAAACACCATGGCAAGAGCATGCATAAGAGTGTGCGCAAAATGCTTCGCTCATTGGATTTAACCGAGACTCAAAAAACTGACGTTAAAGCAGTTTTTGAAAAGTACAAAGAAGATAAAGCTGACCGTCCATCTGCTGAAGAGCGTGCAGCACATAAAGCTGAAATGCTAGCGCTGATTAGCAATGCTAACTTCGACGATGCTCAAGCTGATGCCATTATTGATGCTAAGCAACTTAAGATGAAAGAAGGCATGAAAAACTTCATGAAAATGCAAAACGAAATCTATCAATTACTGACCGATGAGCAAAAAGAGAAGTTTGACTCACGTTTTACTAAAGTTAAAAGTAAAGGTCGTCGTTAATCGTTAACTGACTCAGCTATAATAGAGGTCATTACCTTGCTGATTAATGCGTGATTACCTCTACTATGACGAAAGATTCAGAGTACGATTTTTGGGTTAAACTAGCTAGCCGCGCTGCAGTGGCTACAGCCCTAATCCTTATTGTGATAAAATTACTCGCTTGGCTCTATTCAGGGTCAGCGAGTATGCTTGCATCATTAACCGACTCGTTTGCTGATGCATTAGCTTCCATCGTTAACTTCATTGCTATTCGCTATGCCATTTTACCCGCAGATGACGATCATCGTTACGGGCATGGTAAAGCCGAACCCCTTGCTTCGCTTGCCCAATCTGCCTTCATTTTAGGTTCAGCATTTTTATTAATGTTTTATGGTGGAGAGCGCCTATTTAATCCGGTGGAAGTTACCCATGCAGGTTTAGGTGTGGTGGTGTCGATTATTGCCTTAATCATGACTTTTGCCTTGGTGCTGCTACAAAAGAAAGCCTTAGCTAAAACCAATAGTACGGTAGTTGAAGCCGACTCGTTACATTACAAGTCGGACTTATTCCTAAATGGTGCGGTGTTGTTAGCGTTAGTACTGGCACAGTATGGCTGGTGGTGGGCGGATGGCTTATTTGCGGTATTGATTGCTTTGTATATTGGTCATCAAGCTGTTGATTTAGGTTATCGCTCAATTCAGTCATTGCTTGATCGTGAGCTAGATGAAGCAACTCGTGAGCAGATTGTCGAGATTGCCAAACAAGATAAGCGTGTGCATGGCATTCATGATTTGCGTACCCGTCAGGCGGGTAAAACGACTTTTATTCAGTTCCATATTGAGCTTAAAGGATCGTTATTATTACGTGAGGCGCATGAAATTACCGATAAAACCGAACAACGACTGCGAGATGCTTTTGACAGTGCTGAAGTGATCATTCACCAAGATCCAATTAATTAGATTATTAAAGAGCATCATTTGAGTTAATGCGTCGCATCAAAATATAAAAATGCCGCCAACAATTGAATTTGCTGGCGGCATTTTTTCGGTATATGTTTTTCAATATACTCAATACATCAATCAGTATTAATAACCTAACTGACGAAATTGTTCAGTGGCTGCAGTGACAATATTCTCAATCGTATTATCGACATTGACGGTCACGACTAAGGCTTCTTGGCTGGGACTCTCTAAGGTCGAAAATTGACTATCAACCATGTTCTGTTTCATAAAGTGACCGCTTCTGGCCTGCATTCTTGCCAAGATAAGCTCGTAGCTGCCTTCTAAATACAGAAAGGCGACTTGTTGATTACCGTCTCGAATCGTATCACGGTATTGCTGCTTTAACGCCGAGCAGACAATAATGGCAGTTTCGTTTTTCGATTCGATACTGTATGCGGCGTCTCGAACACGTTCCAACCATGGTGCCCTGTCATCATCATTAAGTGGCTCGCCACGAGCCATTTTTTGAATATTGGCACGTGGGTGTAAGTCATCACCATCAATAAACTTGGCATTTAAGCGAGTTGCTAACTTTTCACCAACGGTGCTTTTACCGCAGGCACATACACCCATCACAATAATGGTTTTACCAGTCATGTACTTTCCTTAAGTTAAGGATGTTCTATGTTCTATGTTCTATGTTCTATGTTCTATGTTCTATGTTCTGGGTTCTGGGTTCTGGGTTCTGGGTTCTGGGTCCTGGGTTCTGGGTTCTGGGTTCTCAACTGTGATCCTTAATGCAGTATTGAGTATTGTTCTAAGATTCAGTGAGTCTTTTGCAGTTAATCCATTTCTAGTTCTTTCAATTTACGCGTTAAGGTATTGCGTCCCCAGCCTAGGCGTTTTGCAGCTTCTTGTTTATGACCTTGAGTATGTTTAAGCGCTGTTTTTAATAGAATTCGCTCAAAGGCAGGTTGCACTTCGGTGAGTAAATCACTTTCACCAGCGGCCAGTTTCTCATCTATCCACTGGGTCAATGCGACTTGCCAATCAGATACGCCATTCACTCTCTCGCCAGCACTGACAGGATCTTTTAGTAATTCTGTTGGTAAGTCTTGTGGCAGGATTTCTTGTCCTGATGCCATAACGGTTAACCAGCGGCAGGTATTTTCAAGTTGTCTAACGTTGCCTGGCCAAGGCAATTGCTCAAGTTTGGTGGCAGTTTCTTTGGTGAGTATTTTCGGTTCTACGCCAATTTCTTTTGCTGCAGAGACTAAGAAGTGAGTTGCCAGTTGAGCAATATCTTCACGACGTTGTGAAAGCGGTGGCAGGTGGACTCGAATGACATTAAGGCGATGGAATAAATCTTCACGGAAATCGCCTTTTTGCACCAATAACTCTAAGTCTTGATGCGTGGCGGCAATAATTCGCACGTCCACTTGCACAGCAATATGGCCACCGACGCGATAGAATTGACCATCAGCCAGAACACGCAATAAGCGGGTTTGTACATCAAGGGGCATATCGCCAATTTCATCTAAGAATAAGGTACCACCGTTAGCTTGTTCAAAGCGTCCTTGGCGTACGTTGGCAGCCCCAGTAAAGGCGCCTTTTTCATGTCCGAACAGTTCTGATTCAATTAAATCTTTCGGGATGGCAGCCATGTTTAATGCAATAAAAGGGCTGTCTTTTCTTGGGCTGTGTTTGTGTAGAGCGCCTGCAACCAGTTCTTTACCGGTACCCGATTGACCATTAATTAATACGCTAATTGATGAACGTGATAGGCGGCCGATAGCTCTGAATACTTCTTGCATCGATGGCGCTTCACCAATGATCTCCGGTGTTTTGACCACTTCTGGCTCTTCGCTTGGGACTGGCACTTGCTCCGTTGCATGGGTAAGTGCACGCTCAACCAGTGCGATGGCTTCATCAATATCAAATGGCTTAGGTAAATATTCAAATGCACCAGCTTGGTAAGCGCTGACGGCACTGTCTAAATCAGAATGGGCGGTCATGATGATGACTGGAATATGCGGGTAGTGCATTTGTAAGCGATCAAGCAATGTCAGTCCGTCGGTACCAGGCATACGAATATCCGACACAATCACGATTGGTTGTGAGATCTCTAATGCTTGCCACAATGACTCCGCAGCTGCAAAGCTGGCAGTGGATATTTTAGCGCCGAGTAGCGCTCTTTCTAATACCCAGCGAATTGAACTGTCGTCGTCGAGGATCCAAACTTGTTCGCTTATATTCATGTTACTTCCTCTATGGCCATCAATGGCACGTTATTGTAATGGCAGGATAATAGTAAATTCAGTGTGTCCTGGCGCCGATACACAATCGATTCGACCTCCATGTAGTCGAGCAATATTGTGTGCAATGGAGAGCCCTAATCCTGAGCCCTCTTCGCGACCCGTTACCATAGGGTAAAATAGGGTATCTAATAGTTCGGCAGGGATCCCAGGGCCGTTATCTATAATGGATAATGCAAGTACCAGTTTATATCGCTGAGTTCCAATGGTGACCTGATGTTGAGTGCGAGATCGAATTAAGATTTCACCACCTTCGACTTCCAATGCTTGAGCCGCATTTTGCACTATATTAAGCACTGCTTGTTGCAGTTGGTCGGCATCCATACTCATATCTGGAATTGATGGGTCGTAATCGCGGGCGAGTTTGACCTTTTTAGGCAAAGCTAACTCGGTCAACTTTAAGACTTTCTCCACCACTTGATGAATATTATGTTCTGTATGCTGTGTAGGGCGCTGTGGCCCTAATAACTTATCGACGAGATTTCGCAATCGATCTGCTTGCTCAATTATCAGATCAGTAAACTCTTTTAACTCGGGTTCAGCTAATTCTCGCGACAATAATTGGGCTGCACCACGCAGGCCGCCTAATGGGTTTTTAATCTCATGGGCGAGATTACGCACTAAAAACTGTGCAGCTTGTTGCTGTGCATCGAGGTTAAGTTGCTGGTGAATACGATGTTGTTGATCGACCTGACGCAGTTCCAATAAACTGAGGTTATCTTCGCTTTCCATTGGGATTAAAGTGATATCGATAATATGGTGCACGCCATCTAAGGTGATGAGCGAGGCAGTATTGATGGTTATGCCCTGATTGGCATTAACTGAATCAATCAGTAATTGAATCTCAACTCCCATAGATTGATATAGCTCTGGGAGGCGCTGTTCCACTAGTTTGTTTGCACCAACACCAAGCAGCTGTTCTGCTGCCGCATTGGCATAGTGAGGCCGTAATTCGCTATCAATAACGAAAACTGCGGTAACTAAATGATTCAGCAGATTATTTGTGTCCATCAATTGTCCTGCATAATGAAGTTGCACCATCATGTTGCACCGATTTGGTGCGTTGTGCAACTTATTCTACATCGACAATCAATTTATAAACGTCTGAACAAATAATTCTTATCTATATGAAAGTTATAGATTATATTAAGTTCTAGGTGTTGGTCTAGGCTTATTTAGAATCGATGTCTGATGTAGAAATATCTTTCTAGCAGAACTAGATGCAAGGACTTTGCCGTTTTGGGTCAAAATCTTAACCACTAAATTATGTTCGCCGCGATTCACTTCGGTAACATTAAAAATAGCGCTAGATTGTGGTTGACCATACAGGATGTCGTCGATGTATAACGCGAGTAGGTAACCTTTTGGTAATTCTGGTGCTGCGCTGGCAACAACAGTGAAATTACCTTGGTTATTACGAATGGTTTCTTCTTGGGTTGGGTTAACGATACGGACACGGTAGGTGATAGGTTCAGCGCTCTTCTTCATCACTTCAGTTTCAGTCGGAATGCTGACTGAAATACTATTTTGAGTGTTTGCGTTTAAATCAACAGCTTCAGCATTCTCTCTAGGTTCATCACTATAATGGACTTTACCGTTTTCATCGACCCAACGATAAACGGTTGCATGGCTGCTAGAGATGATAATACTGCATAAAATAAGGCTAATAATTAGGGTTAAGCGCATTTGGGGTTCCTTCACCTTGGGCTTTAATCACCTTAATACTAGCCTCTTTTTAACAAAAAATCAGCAATTACTGATGAACTGAATTTGCTAATTACTTGTACTGACAGCGATATTCGCTCACTTCTGATGTACGGATTTTGAAATTCACGTTGGCATCCAATTCAAAAAGATTACCCGCAGCAACTGTTGTCCATTCAGTGGCTTGAGGTAATAACACCTCAAATTGACCTGAGGTAATGTTCATTACTTCTGCTTGAGTGGTGTCGAAATCATACTCTCCAGGCAATACGACGCCTAAGGTTTGATGACTGCCATCAGTGAAATGAATGGTGCGACTGATGACTTTGCCATCAAAATAAACATTCGCTTGGGTGGCGACATCGACCTGTGAAATAACGCTCATTGTGGTATTCCTTAATTAAATCATGCTAGTTTTATTTTATTGTGTGAATATAAATGCAAACAGGATGAATATAAAGTAATAAAAGGTTATAGGCTAGACTGAATTGTAAAACGAGAAGTGTTCGATTTAAATTTTTATAAATGAGTAATTTACAGGCAATAAAAAACCCGCCTAAGCGGGTTTTTTTAATCATTTAATATGATTAATAACGATTAAGAACCACGGTTGTGACGCTTACGTTCGTTTTCAGTTAAGTAACGCTTACGAACACGAATGTTCTCAGGTGTTACTTCTACTAATTCGTCATCATCGATGAACTCAAGTGCTTGCTCAAGTGTCATTTCGATATGTGGAGTCAGTACTTGTGCTTCATCTGTACCAGATGCACGCATGTTAGTAAGTTGCTTACCTTTCAAACAGTTAACTGTTAAGTCATTTGCACGAGCGTGTAAACCAACTACTTGACCTTCGTATACTTCAGCAGCGTGTCCAATAAATAGACGACCACGTTCTTGAAGGTTAAATAATGCGAATGTCAGTGCTTTACCAGTAGCGTTAGAAATCAATACGCCACGAGCACGTTGACCAATATCGCCGCCTTTCACTGGACCGTAATGGTCAAATGAATGGTAGATAAGACCAGTACCAGAAGTCGCAGTCATGAATTCAGTTTGGAAACCGATTAAGCCACGGCTAGGGATAACGAAGTCGATACGTACACGACCCTTACCATCTAACTGCATGTCACGCATGTCACCTTTACGGGTACCAAGCTTTTCGATAACACTACCTTGATGCTCTTCTTCAACATCTACAGTTAATGTTTCGAATGGTTCACACATCACGCCATCGATTTCTTTTTCGATAACTTCTGGACGAGATACTGCTAACTCGTAACCTTCACGACGCATGTTTTCAATTAGGATACCTAAGTGTAATTCACCACGGCCTGATACGCGGAAACGATCCGGAGATTCAGTTTCTTCAACACGTAGTGCAACGTTATGAACTAGCTCTTGCTCAAGACGCTCAAGGATATTACGTGAAGTGACGTACTTACCTTCTTTACCAGCGAATGGAGAAGTGTTGACTTGGAAAGTCATTGTTAGTGTTGGCTCATCTACAGACAACGGAGGTAGCGCTTCTAATGTAGAAGGCGCACAGATTGTGTCTGAGATTTGTAATTGGCCAAGACCAGTAATTGCAATGATGTCACCAGCGTTAGCTTCAGCAACTTCGTGACGGTCAAGACCCATGTAACCTAATACTTGGCCCATTTTACCGTTACGAGTTTTGCCATCAGCGCCAACAACAGTCACTTGTTGGTTGGTCTTGATGCTACCACGCTTAATACGACCAATACCGATAACACCCACGTATGAGTTGTAATCGATTTGAGAGATTTGCATTTGGAAGTCACCTTCCGCATCAGCATCAGGAGAAGATACTTTCTCTACAATTGTTTGGAAAAGTGGTGTCATGTCTTCGCTAGTTTCATCAGGATCTAATGAAGCGAAACCATTTAATGCAGAAGCATATACGATTGGGAAATCTAACTGTTCGTCAGTTGCACCTAAGTTGTCGAATAAGTCGAATACTTGGTCAATAACCCAATCAGGACGAGCACCAGGACGGTCAATCTTGTTAATAACAACGATTGGCTTAAGGCCCTGTGCGAATGCTTTTTTAGTTACGAAGCGAGTTTGTGGCATTGGGCCATCAACTGCATCAACTAATAATAAAACAGAATCTACCATAGATAGAACACGTTCTACTTCACCACCGAAATCGGCGTGACCAGGAGTGTCTACGATGTTAATACGGTAGTCGTTCCATTTGATGGCTGTATTCTTAGCCAGAATGGTGATACCACGTTCTTTTTCAAGATCGTTAGAATCCATTACACGTTCTGTGGCTTCACCTCGACTTTCAAGGGTGCCAGACTGAGCCAAAAGCTTATCTACCAAGGTTGTTTTGCCATGGTCGACGTGAGCAATAATGGCGATATTACGTAAATTCTCTAACACGGATAAAACCTCTATACCATCAAATAAAAATAGGAGTTTATAGGACTAATAAGTATAGCCACCATAAAAAAGCGTGCCATTCTACTCCAGCAAGGCTTGAGTAGATAGGATTATTTTTGAACACTTGCTTATTTATAAAAATTTAAGCTTTAAAGATAGAAGATAAAATTCAAAAAGGATCATATTGCCGCAATAAAGTGACGCTTTAATGAACTAGATCAATGATGGCGTTAAAACCAATGCACCGAAATGGACTTTTGCACCATTAGTGCGCATAGTGGTGCACCGAAGTTGTGCGTTATTAGTGCCTTACGCGAGAGGGATATTTTTATTGTATTTTAAATCAATGCCTTATCTTTCTGGCATGAAAGTCGCTTATAACAAATCAAATTCGAAAGCAGACGTGATGTCTGACGAATAACAAGATTACATTAAGGGACAACCCTTTACCCTACCGGAGGCTTAAGAATGTCAGTTGAATCAATCCTAAAACAAATTGAAGAACTAGAAGTTAAGTTCGTAGATTTACGTTTTACAGACACTAAAGGTAAAGAGCAGCACGTCTCTATTCCTTCTCATCAAGTGAACGATGACTTTTTTGAAGATGGCAAAATGTTTGATGGTTCATCTATCAACGGTTGGAAAGGCATCAACGAATCTGACATGGTGTTAATGCCAGACCCTTCTTCTTTCTTATTAGATCCTTTCACTGAAGAAGTTACTGGTCTTATTCGTTGTGACATTTTAGAGCCAGCGACAATGACGGGTTACGAACGTGATCCACGTTCAATCGCTAAAAAAGCTGAAGAATACCTAAAGTCTACTGGTATTGCTGACACTGTATTAATTGGTCCAGAGCCAGAATTCTTCTTATTCGACGACGTTAAGTTTGGCACTGACATGTCAGGTACTTTCGTTAAAGTTGACGCGAAAGAAGCAGCATGGAACTCAGGTACAAGCTACGAAGACGGCAACACAGGTCACCGTCCATTCGTTAAAGGTGGTTACTTCCCAGTTGCACCAGTAGATTCATCACAAGACATTCGTAGTGCAATGTGTCTAATTCTTGAAGAATTAGGTCAAGTAGTTGAAGCGCATCACCACGAAGTTGCTACAGCTGGTCAAAACGAAATTGCTACACGTTTCAACACGCTTTCAAACAAAGCGGATGAAATCCAAATCATGAAGTATGTGGTTCATAACACTGCTCATGCATACGGTAAAACAGCGACATTCATGCCTAAGCCAATTGTTGGTGATAATGGTAGTGGTATGCACGTTCACCAATCTTTAGCTAAAGACGGTGTTAACTTATTCTCTGGCGACAAGTACGCTGGTTTAAGTGAACTAGCTCTTTACTACATCGGTGGTATCATCAAGCATGCTCGTGCATTGAACGCATTCACTAACCCAAGCACAAACTCTTACAAGCGTCTTGTTCCACATTTCGAAGCGCCTGTAATGTTAGCTTACTCAGCGCGTAACCGTAGTGCTTCAATCCGTATCCCAGTGGTACCAAGCCCGAAAGCACGTCGTATCGAAACACGTTTCCCAGATCCAACCGCTAACCCATACTTAGCATTCGCAGCGCTGCTTATGGCTGGTCTTGACGGTATCCAAAACAAGATTCACCCAGGTGAAGCAATGGATAAAGATTTATACGACCTACCTGCTGAAGAAGCAGCTGAGATCCCACAAGTTGCAACTTCTCTAGAGAATGCACTTGAGAACTTAGCAGCTGACCACGAATTCTTAACGAAAGGTGATGTATTCAGTAAAGACTTTATTGAATCTTACATAACTCTTAAAAATGAAGAATGTGAGCAAGTATCTCGTACTACTCACCCAATGGAATTCCAACTTTACTACTCTCTATAAGTAGAAGTTGTTTAACGCAGATGCAGTTTGATTAAGCTCATCAACAGTTAACGAAAAAGCCTTTACTGGTTTCAGTAAGGGCTTTTTTATTGCCTGAACATTCATCGTTTTATCCAACTCAACCAAGATGCTTCTGTATTTATAAACACAAACCCTCATTCTCAAATGGTATGTATCAATATGTATCAGATAACTTTTGGTTATGAGTGTTATAAAGATTAACAATTATTCACTTAACAATTGAGTCATTAATATACACCCCATAACAAGCGCTTACGAAGTCAGGTGACTGGTAATGCGACAAGATGGGACCACTCATCGTCATGATTCAAATTAATGAGAGAATACAAATGAAAGTTAAATTAATCGCTACTTTAGTCTCAGCCGCTTTAATGACAGCATGTTCATCGACTGGTTCTAGTGGAAACAATTCTACGCCTTCGCCAGAGTTACCAGTTTCACCAGAAATTGTTAACCCAATTGAAGATGGTACTCCAGGCCAAGGTCCAGAAGATACTCCTAGCCGTCCAATTGAAGATGGTGTTCCAGGCCAAGGTCCAGAAGTAGACCCAAGCAACCCAATTGAAGATGGTACTCCAGGCCAAGGTCCAGAAGTAGACCCAAGCAACCCAATTGAAGACGGTACTCCAGGCCAAGGTCCGGAAGTAGACCCAAGTAACCCAATTGAAGATGGTACTCCTAGCCGTCCAATTGAAGATGGTGTTCCAGGTCAAGGTCCAGAAGTAGACCCAAGTAACCCAATTGAAGATGGTACTCCTAGTCGTCCAATTGAAGATGGTGTTCCAGGTCAAGGTCCAGAAGTAGACCCAAGCAACCCAATTGAAGATGGTACTCCTAGCCATCCAATTGAAGATGGTGCTCCAGGTCAAGGTCCAGAAGTAGACCCAAGCAACCCAATTGAAGATGGTACACCTAGCCGTCCAATTGAAGATGGTGTTCCAGGTCAAGGTCCAGAAGTAGACCCAAGCAACCCAATCGAAGATGGTAC